>NZ_CP025198.1:1872475-2184554 GCF_003325455.1 Acidipropionibacterium virtanenii | reverse complement strand
GGCGGGGAGCCTTCCTGGCGCGGGGCTCCCTGACCGAGCCCGGGCGGTCGATGGCGATGGAGGTCACGGCCCCCGGGGCGGAGGCGTCGCTGGCCCTGGTCGGCGCGGCCCGGCGGCTCGATATCTCGGCGAAGTCGCGGCAGGTCCGTCAGCTCAACCGGGTGGTGATCCGGGATGGTGACGCCATCGCGGCGATGCTCACCCAGATGGGGGCTCACGAGTCTCTGCTGGCCTGGGAGGATCGGAGGCTGCGCCGCGAGGTGCGGGCCTCGGCCAATCGGCTGGCCAATTTCGATGATGCGAACCTGCGCCGGTCCGCGCGGGCCGCGGTGACGGCCAGCGCCCGGGTGGAGCGCGCCCTGGAGATCCTGGGCGTCGACGTCCCGGACCACCTCATGGCGGCCGGGAAGCTGCGCCTGGAGAATCGCAACGCCAGCCTCGAGGAACTCGGCCGACTGCACCAGCCGCCGTTGACGAAGGATGCCATCGCCGGACGGATCCGTCGGCTTCTGGCGATGGCGGACAAGGCCGCGGACGTCCGGGGGGTGCCGACCACCGTGGAGTCCCTGCCCCCGGAGGCGCGCGAGGACCGGGGCTGATATCCGGGCCGGGTGACCGCTGCACGTGGGTCCGCCACGACGGCAGGGCCTCTGCACGTTCGGGGCCGACGGAGCATGTGGTCGTGGGAAAAACCACCCTGATCTCCCGCCCGGGGGTGGATTTGGTTATTCTTGGTGGCGTCCGCGTGCCCCTCGGGGCACTCACCCCATCTGTAGGAGATCCCTGTATGACCGTCAAGGTTGGTATCAACGGGTTCGGCCGCATCGGCCGCAACTTCTTCCGTGCTCTGCTCGAGCAGAAGGCGGACCTGGATGTCGTGGCCGTCAACGACCTGACCGACAACAAGACCCTGGCCCACCTGCTCAAGTACGACTCGCTGCTGGGTCGTTTCCCCGGTGAGGTGACCTACGACGACGAGGGCATCGTCGTCGACGGCAAGCACATCAAGGTGCTCGCCGAGCGCAACCCGGGTGATCTGCCCTGGGGTGATCTCGGTGTCGAGGTCGTCGTGGAGTCCACCGGCTTCTTCACCGACGGGACCAAGGCCAAGGCCCACATCGACGGCGGCGCCAAGAAGGTCGTCATCTCGGCCCCCGGCAAGAATGTCGACGGCACCTTCGTGATCGGTGTCAACGACGGCGACTACGACAACGCCACGCACAACATCATCTCGAACGCGTCCTGCACCACCAACTGCCTGGCTCCGCTGGCGAAGGTGCTCAACGACGAGTTCGGCATCGAGCGCGGCATCATGACCACCATCCACTCCTACACCGGCGATCAGCGCCTGCTCGACGCCCCGCACAGCGATCTTCGTCGCGCCCGCGCCGCTGCTCTGAACATGATCCCCACCAAGACCGGCGCTGCACAGGCCGTCGCCCTGGTGATCCCGGAGCTCAAGGGCAAGTTCGACGGTCTGGCCGTGCGCGTCCCGACCCCGACCGGCTCCCTGACCGACCTCACCTTCGAGGCCTCCAAGGAGGTCACCGTCGACGCCGTCAAGGCCGCCGTCAAGAAGGCCGCCGAGGGCGAGCTCAAGGGCATCCTGGCGTACACCGAGGATCCGATCGTCTCGACCGACATCCAGGGCGATGCGCACTCCAGCGTCTTCGACGCCACCGAGACCAAGGTCATCGGAAACCTGGTCAAGGTGCTCTCCTGGTACGACAACGAGTGGGGCTACTCGAACCGTCTCGTCGACCTCACCGAGCTCGTCGCCGAGAAGCTGGCCTGAGTCCGCTGAACGCCACGGCGTGATCGCAACGACGGCCCCGTGCCCCCTGCGGGGCACGGGGCCGTCGCTCGTGCCCGGCCGGCCCTCCTGTCGGCCATCTCAGAACCTCCACAGAAAGGATCGTCCATGAAGTCAGTTGAGGACCTCGGCGACCTGTCAGGCAAGCGGGTTGTCATCCGCTGCGATTTCAATGTCCCGCTGGACGGCGAGACCATCACCGACGACGGCCGCATCAAGGCCGCCCTGCCGACCCTGGAGCAGCTCCACCGGGCCGGCGCCCGGACCACCATCCTGGCCCACCTCGGCCGCCCGAAGGGCGAGGTGAATCCCACGTACTCGCTGGCCCCGGTGGCCAAGCGGCTCGGCGAGCTGATGGGGCTCGACGTCAAGCTGGCCGCCGACGTGGTGGGCCCCTCGGCCCAGGAGACCTCCGCCTCCCTGGGTGACGGGGACATCGCCCTGGTCGAGAACGTCCGATTCGAGAAGGCCGAGACCTCCAAGGACGAGGCCGAACGCGTCGAGCTGGCCAAGAAGTACGCCGCCTTCGGCGACTACTTCGTGTCCAATGGTTTCGGCGTGGTGCATCGCAAGCAGGCCTCGGTCTACGACCTGGCCAAGCTGCTGCCGAATGCCGCCGGATCCCTGGTGGCCAAGGAGGTCGAGGTCCTCGAAGGCCTCACCGCCGATCCGAAGCGCCCCTTCGCAGTGGTGCTGGGCGGCGCCAAGGTCGCCGACAAGCTGGCCGTCATCGACAACCTCCTGAAGATCGCCGACACCCTGGTGATCGGCGGTGGCATGGCCTTCACCTTCATCAAGGCCCAGGGCCACGAGGTCGGCACCTCGCTGGTCGACGACGACTCGATCGATGCCGTCAAGGGCTACCTGGCCCAGGCTGAGGCGGCCGGCAAGAAGATCCTGCTGCCGGTCGACGTGCGGGTCTCCGATGACGTCGATTTCGGCGCTCACACCGTCGGCCAGGTCGACGTCGTGTCTGCCGACGCGATGCCCGCCGGCAAGATGGGTCTGGATATCGGCCCCGACACCGAGAAGCTGTACGCCGACGCCGTCAGGAGCGCCTCCAGCGTCTTCTGGAACGGCCCGATGGGCGTCTTCGAGATCAAGGGCCTGGAGGAGGGCACCCGCGCGGTGGCGCAGGCCCTCACCGAGGTCAAGGGCCTGTCAGTGGTCGGCGGCGGCGACTCCGCCTCGGCCGTCCGCTCGCTGGGCTTCGCCGATGACCAGTTCGGTCACATCTCCACGGGCGGTGGCGCCTCGCTGGAGCTCATGGAGGGCAAGGAACTGCCCGGAATCGCTGTGCTGAAGGAGAACAACTGATGTCGCGTACCCCGATCATGGCCGGGAACTGGAAGATGAACAAGGACCACCTCGCGGCGGTCCAGCTCGTCCAGGACCTGGGTTCGGCACTGGTGGACAAGGATTACGATCCCGCCTCCACCGAGGCCGTCGTCATCCCCCCGTTCACCGACATCCGCTCCGTCCAGGTGCTGGTGGAGGGTGACAAGCTCCCGCTGGTCTGGGGAGCACAGGACATCTCCGCGAACGAGGACGGTGCCTACACCGGCGAGGTGTCGGGTGCGATGCTGGCCGCGCTGGGCTGCAGCTACGTGGTGGTCGGCCACTCCGAGCGCCGTGAGTACCATGCCGAGTCCGACGAGCTGGTCAACGCCAAGGCGAAGAAGACCATCGAGCACGGCATGACCCCGATCATCTGCTGCGGCGAGGCCCTTGACGTCCGCAAGGCCGGCAAGCACGTCGAGCACACCGTCGGCCAGATCAAGGCCGACCTGGCCGGGATCGATTCCGCCGACGTCGCCAAGCTGGTCATCGCCTACGAGCCCATCTGGGCCATCGGTACGGGCGAGACCGCCACGGCCGACGACGCCCAGGAGGTCTGCGGGGCCATCCGCAAGGCCGTCGAGGAGCTCTACGACGCCCCGACCGCCGAGGCCGTGCGGATTCAGTACGGCGGCTCGGTCAAGGCCGGCAATGTCGTCGAGATCATGGGCAAGCCCGATATCGACGGCGCGCTGGTGGGCGGTGCCTCGCTCAAGCCCGGCGACTTCACCGAGATCGTGACCTTCTACCAGAAGTGATCGATCCCTGAGATCATTTCTCAGAGGTCGAGATTCGCGGGTGCCCCGGGCCGCAAGGCCCGGGGCGCCCTGCTGTCCTGACCCGTTCGGGGAGGAGCGAGCGCCTTCTGGTCGAGCGCGGAAACAGATCCGGGATGCAGTGCGTGGCCGGCGATACAGACTCGACCGATGTGGATGCCATCGCCCGAGGGGTGCAGGGGGGTCGTCCCTCCGCCTGAAATATGTGAGTTAGGGTGTACCACGTGATTTCCGCGCCGCTCATGACATGGCCTGTGATGACTCTGTCGATCGTCCTGTGTGTGATCAGTGTGATCCTCACTCTCTTCGTGCTTCTCCACAAGAGCAAGGGCGGCGGACTGTCCGACCTGTTCGGCGGGGGAGTCTCCACATCGATGGGCGGTCATTCGGTCGCTGAGCGCAATCTCGATCGCCTCACAGTGATCGTCGGCGTGGTCTGGGTCGCCTGCATCATCGCCCTGCTGGCGGTGTATCGCTACGGCGTGTGAGTCGCGGGCGGGCGCCACCGAGAGCGCCCGCAACGTCGGTACCGGGGCACAGTGGTTCCGGGATGACGATCGGACGGCCGACTGACGGCCGCCCTCCATCTCATGACGAGGAGAGTGCAAGGACGTGGCCGGTGGTAACGCCATTCGAGGAAGTCGGGTCGGTGCGGGCCCGATGGGAGAGGCCGAGCGGGGGGAGTCCGCGCCCCGGGAGGTCGTGACCTACTACTGCGCGAATCACCACGTGATCCGGCCGGTCTTCTCGGTCGACGCGCAGATCCCTGACACCTGGGACTGCCCCAAGTGCGGGTATCCGGCCAATCGGGACTCCAAGAATCCGCCGCCTCCGCCGAAGATCACGCCGTACAAGACCCATCTGGCCTACGTCAAGGAGCGCCGCAGCGATGAGGAGGCGGCAGCCATCCTCGCGGAGGCTCTGGAGAGCCTGCGGGAGCGTCGCCGCAGCGGAGAGGTCATCTATTGAGCGACATCGACTCCGACCGGTCCGCCCACGACCGGCTGGCGGCCGCGCTGCAGGTCCGTTGGCCCGAGAACCGGATCGGACCGGGTCTGGGGCGCGAGAAGGCTCTCCTCGATCTGCTGGGCAGTCCCGAGAGCGCCTGTCCGGTGATCCAGATCGCCGGCACCAATGGCAAGGGTTCGACGGCGATCATGATCGAGGCGCTGCTGCGCGCCGCCGGGCTTCGGGTGGGCCGGTACTCGTCGCCCCATCTTGTTGATGTGCGCGAGCGGATCTGCATCGACGGCGAGCCGATCAGCGTCGAGACCTTCGACAGCGTCTGGGAGCAGGTCTCCCCGATGGTGCAGATGGTTGATGCGCAACGGATCGACGGTATCGAGATGACCTTCTTCGAGGTCATCACGGCCATGGCGTTCGCGGCCTTCGCCGATGCTCCGGTGGATGTCGCAGTGATCGAGGTGGGCCTGGGGGGGCGCTGGGATGCCACGAATGTGGCCGATGCCCAGGTCGCTGTCATCACCCCGGTGGCGATGGACCACATGCACATCCTCGGCGACACCCTCGACAAGATCGCCGCCGAGAAGGCGGGGATCATCAAGGCCGGGTCGCGTGCCGTCATCGCCGGGCAGAAGCCGGAGGCCGCTGCTGTGCTGCTGGCTCAGTGCACCGACGTCGGGGTGCAGCCGGTCCTCGAAGGGCCCGACTACGCCCTGCTCGAGCGGCGCCCCGCGCTGGGCGGTCAGGTGATCAGGATCGAGGAGGCCGCCGGGCCCCTCGGCGAGCTGTATCTGCCGCTGTTCGGCGAGCACATGGCTCACAACGCCGCGCAGGCTGTGGCCGCCGTGGAGGCCTTCCTGGGTGGCAAGCCTCTGAGCCCGGCGATCATCGAGCAGGGTCTGTCGCAGGTTCATGCCGAGGCCCGTCTCGAGGTGGTGCGCCGTTCTCCGACGATCATCCTCGACACCTTCCACAATCCGCACGGCGCCGGCTCGGCGATGGCGGGCCTGCGCGAGTCCTTCGACCTTCATCCCCTCATCGCGGTGGTCGCGGCGATGCGGGACAAGGACATCGACGGCGTGCTGTCGGAGATGGCCGAGGACGTGGACCACGTGGTCGTCACCACGATGCCGGAGCTGTCCAGGGCGCTGCCGGTCGACGAGCTGGCCGACAAGGCGTCGGCCCACTGGGATGCCGAGCATCTGGACGTCGAACCGACCGTCTCCGAGGCGATCGAGCGGGCGATCCGGATCGCCGATGCCAGCGGTCCGGGGGCCGGCATCCTCATCGCGGGTTCGGTGATCCTGGCCGGGCAGGCCCGGGCGATCCTGCTGCCCGACGGCGTCAACCATGCGAGGTCGCTGCCTCAGGCCGTGGTGGAGACGCCCGACCTCTCGGATGAGGACGTCGCGGCGATGGAGGGCCGTCGGCTTGAGCCGGTGGACGACGATCCGGACATCGCCGACGACCACGAGGACTGGTGACGCGATGCGCACGGGGCTCGAGAACGAGAACCCGATGGTCAGTCCGCTCGCCGCGACCCTGACCTTCGAGGCGGTGGTCTTCGTGCTGGCCGTGCCGGGGATGATCTTCATCTCGGAGCTGCCGGCCGGCCCGGCGATCGGCGCGGGAGCCCTGGGCATCGTGCTCTGCCTGGCCGCGCTCGCGGGACTGCGCCACGGCTGGGGATACCCGGTGGGCTGGCTCACCCAGGCCGTGGCTGTCGCGATGGGACTGCTCACCCCGATGATGTACCTGGTCGGGGCGATCTTCGCGGTGATCTGGGTCTCCACCTTCGTGCTGGGAAGACGTCTTCAGAGTCGTCGGCCCGCACGCTGACCGGGGCCCCGGGGCGAAGCCGCACACACCCGAGGGTGGGGTCCGGGCGCCGATCGGGTGCGATATGGTCGGGCCATGACTGACAAGCAACGTACCCTCGTGCTTCTCAAGCCGGACGCAGTGAAGCGTCATCTCATCGGAGAGATCATCGGCAGATACGAGGCGCGAGGACTGAAGGTGCTCGCGATGCAGATGCGCACCATCGATGGCGACCTGGCGAAGGCGCATTACGCCGAGCACATCGGTCGGGAGTACTACCAGGGGCTTGAGGACTTCATCACCTCGGGCCCGTTGGTCGCGATGGTGCTGGAGGGCCGCAAAGCGATCCAGGTGGTGCGCGCCACGAACGGCAGGACCGACTGCGCGGATGCCGCGCCGGGCACGATCCGTGGCGACTTCGGCACCCAGCAGCGGCGCAATCTGGTACACGCCTCCGACTCCCCCGAGTCGGCGGCACGGGAGATCGGGTTGTGGTTCCCGCATCTTCTCGTGGTTGACGCCGCGGCGGCCTGACCCCCATCCATGACCGACGCCCGGCACGTCCGGGCGTCGGTCTCGTGCCCTGCGCCGCTGTGCTCATAGCATGGCGGTCGTGAATGCCGATACCGAGGCCGAGGATCTGTTCCCGCGTCTGGAGCCGCTGCTCAACCGTGTGAGCAGACCCATCCAGTACGTGGGCGGAGAAGTCAACAGTGTGGTGAAGCCCTGGGACGGCGCCCGGGTGCGGTGGGCCCTGATGTACCCGGACGCCTATGAGGTGGGCCAGCCCAACCAGGGCGTCGCGATCCTCTACGAGGTGCTCAACGAGCAGGACTGGATCCTCGCGGAGCGCAGCTACGCGGTGTGGCCGGACATGGAGAGGCTCATGCGCAGCTCCGGAGTGCCCCAGTTCACCCTGGACGGCCATCGTCGGATCGGTGCGTTCGACATCGTCGGTGTGTCCCTGTCGACCGAGCTCGGCTACACGAACCTTCTCAACGCGCTGGATCTCGGTGATATCCCCGTCCACCAGTGCGATCGCCGCGACTGCGATCCGCTGGTCATCGTCGGCGGTCACGCCTCCTTCAATCCCGAACCGATCGCCGACTTCATCGATGCCGCCATCCTCGGAGACGGAGAGGAGGCGGTGCTCGAGGTGAGCAGGATCCTCGACCGCTGGAAGGAGGACGGCCGACCTGGCGGGCGCGAGGAGCTGCTGCAGCGGCTTGCGGAGACCGGTGGGGTCTATGTGCCCTCCTTCTACGACGTCGGCTACCTGCCCGACGGGCAGATCGGGCAGGTGGCCCCCAATCGGGTCCGGGCGCCGTTCTCGGTCGCCAAGCACACCGTCATGGATCTCGACCGGTGGCCCTACCCGGCCCGTCCGGTGGTGCCGATCGCAGAGACCGTCCACGAGCGGTACTCGGTGGAGATCTTCCGCGGCTGCACCAGGGGCTGCCGGTTCTGCCAGGCCGGCATGATCACCCGACCGGTCCGCGAGCGATCCATCGACACCATCGGGGCGATGGTGGAACAGGGCCTCAATGCAACCGGTCTGGAGGAGGTGGGGCTGCTCTCCCTGTCGAGCGCCGACCATTCCGAGATCGGTGAGATCACCCGTCAGCTGGCCGATCGCTACGAGGGCACCAACACCTCCCTGTCCTTGCCGAGTACCCGGGTCGACGCCTTCAACATCGATCTGGCCAATGAGCTGTCCCGCAACGGCCGGCGGTCGGGGCTCACCTTCGCCCCGGAGGGCGGTTCGGAGCGGATGCGCCGGGTGATCAACAAGCAGGTGACCGAGGAGGATCTCATCTCGACCGTCGCCACCGCCTTCGGCAACGGCTGGCGGCAGGTGAAGCTGTACTTCATGTGCGGCCTGCCCACCGAGACCGACGAGGACGTCCTGGGAATCCACGACATGGCGGCCCACGTCATCGAGGCGGGCAGGGCCGCCGCCGGAAGCCGGGACGTGCGCTGCACGATCTCGATCGGCGGTTTCGTGCCCAAGCCCCACACCCCGTTCCAGTGGGCCGGGCAGGCATCGGCCGAGACGATCGACGACCGGTTGGGGAAGCTGCGCGACGCCATCAGGGCCGATCGGCGGTTCGGACGGGCCATCGGGATGCGTTACCACGACGGCCGCCCCGGGATCATCGAGGGCCTGCTCTCGCGCGGTGACCGGCGGGTCGGCCGGGTGATCGAGGCCGTCTGGCGGGACGGGGGAGTCTTCGACGGATGGAACGAGCACTTCTCCTACGACCGCTGGGTGGCCTGCTGCGAGCAGGAACTCGAGCCGCTGGGGGTGAGCCTGGACTGGTACACCACCCGTGAGCGCGACTACTCCGAGGTGCTGCCGTGGGATCATCTCGATGCGGGGCTCGACCGCGACTGGCTGTGGGACGACTGGCAGGACTCCCTGGGAGGGGAACCCGTCGACGACTGCCGCTGGAATCCGTGTTACGACTGCGGCGTGTGCCCGCAGATGGGCACCGAGATCCAGATCGGGCCGTCCGGACGTGCACTGATCCCGCTGCGGGTGAGCCCGGCCGGTGACGCCTCGTGAGCATCGCGGAGACGCCGGAGGAGATCCTGGCGAGGATGAGCCTGGCGGAGAAGATCGGCCAGCTGATGATGTGCGAGGTCTACGGAACCGATCCGGACCGGCCCCACGAGGGCAATGGGCGCCGCTTCGGCGTGCCGACCGCGGCAGAGGCGGTCCGGGCGCTTCACCTGGGATCGGCGATCTACTTCCGGTGGACGGACTCCTTCGCCGAGGGTCCGGGTGCTCTGGCCGGGCTGTCGAGGCGTCTCCAGGAGATCGCGCGGCAGGATTCGGGAACGGGGATGCTCATCGCCACCGACCAGGAGCAGGGCCCCTCGAGCCGTTTCGGCCCGCCGGCCACTCTGTTCCCCGGGGCGATGGCCTTGGCGGCGGCGGGGGATCCCGGGCTGGCGCGGCGCAGCGCGGCCATCACCGGGGCGGAACTGATGGCGGTCGGCATCAATGTGGATCTGGCCCCCGACGCCGACGTCAACGTCAACCCGGCCAACCCGGTGATCGGGGTGCGCTCCTTCGGCTCCGATCCGGGCCTGGTGGCGCGGATGGTGGCCGCCCAGGTGAGCGGGTATCAGGACGACGCCGGAGTCTCGGCGTGCGCCAAGCACTTCCCGGGGCACGGGGACACCTCCACGGACTCGCACACCGGCCTGCCGGTGATCGAGCACGACCGGTCCCTCTGGGAGCGGGTCGACGCCCCGCCGTTCAGGTCGGCGATCGAGGCCGGCGTCGACATGGTGATGACCGCCCACATCCGCCTCCCCGAACTGGAGCCCGACGGGCAGCCCGCCACATTGAGCCGCCGCGTGCTCGACGGCATGCTGCGCACCGGCCTGGGATTCGACGGGGTGATCATCACCGACTCGCTGCAGATGAGCGGGGTGCGCCAGGACCATGACGATCCCGAGATCGCGGTACGGGCCCTGTTGGCGGGGGCCGACCTGATCCTGATGCCTCCCGATCCCCTCGGAGCCCGGGACGCCGTGACGGCGGCGGTGACCGGGGGTCGGTTGCCGCCGGCCGAACTCGACGCCAAGGTGCTGCGGGTGCTGCGTCTCAAGGCCCGGCGCGGGCTCCTTCGGGGCGGTTCGCCGATCGCGGCGCCCGACCTGTCGGTGGTGGGTTCACCGGCTCATCGGGAGGTGGCCGATCAGGTCGCCGCGGCAGCCGTCACGAGGGTCAACGAGGGGGCGCCGCTGCCCGGGTCTCTGGCAGGTCTGAGGGTGCTGGTCTGCGGGTGGGGCGAGGCCCAGGACGGGGACCTGGTCGCTCTG
Organism: Acidipropionibacterium virtanenii; assembly: GCF_003325455.1. Classification (NCBI taxonomy): domain Bacteria; kingdom Bacillati; phylum Actinomycetota; class Actinomycetes; order Propionibacteriales; family Propionibacteriaceae; genus Acidipropionibacterium; species Acidipropionibacterium virtanenii. The sequence goes on along the minus strand of NZ_CP025198.1, from coordinate 2,174,012 downwards.
CTGGCCGGGCGGCTGCGCGGCTTCGGCGCCGTCGTCCGGGGCGAGCAGACCGGTCGGGAGCCGTCGGCCGCCGCCGCGGCGGGGCTGGCCGTGGCCGCTCGCGATCAGGATCTGGTGGTGTGCCTCACCCATGACGTCGCGGCAGGATCGGCCCAGGCGGAGCTGGTCGGCCGGCTGGCTGAATCGGGGACGACGACGGTGGCGGTCTCGGTCGGTGTGCCCTATGACGCGGCGTACCTGCCCGCTGCCGTGACCCAGTTGGCCGTCTACTCCTTGGCCCCACCGGCGGTCGACGCGGTCGCCCGGGTGTTGGCCGGGCAGAGCCGGGCCGAGGGCGCGCTACCGGTGGAGATGGCGTGAGCTAGCCTTTCGAGCTGTGGCGAGACGGACGGCGGGGCAGCCCGAGCAGCAGGAGCCCCCGGTACAGCGGCTGCGGGTGCACTACGCCAAGCGCGGAACTGCGAGGTTCACCAGTCACCGGGATGTCGCGCGGGCGATCGAGCGGGCGCTGAACAGGGCCCGGGTCCCGATGTCGTACTCATCGGGATTCCATCCCCACCCGCGGATCTCCTATGCCAGCGCCTCGGCCACCGGTGCGGCCAGCGAGGCGGAGTACCTGGAGATCGGACTCGCCTCGCGTCGCGATCCGTCCTGGGTCGCCCGGGAACTGGATGACTCGCTGCCCTCCGGGCTGGCGGTACTGCGGGTGGTGGAGACCGATCGGACGCCGTTCACGGAGCTTCTCACGGCCTCGGCCTGGCTGATGGACCCCGGGCCCGTGGTCGGGCTGGGGCCGGCCGTCGCGGAGCTGCTGGCCGCAGAGTCCCATCTCGTGACACGGATGACGAAATCGGGCCGGCGCGAGTTCGATGTCCGCTCGGCACTGATCGGGCTGGACCTCCACGAGGGAAGCCTGCGGCTCATGCTGTGGCACCGGACGCCGCTGGTGCGTCCCGATGACGTCCTGACCGCTCTGGCCCAGCAGGCCGGGGCTCTGGATCCGGCCGGCTGCCTGTCGGTGAGGCTGGCTCAGGGGCGGCCGGTCGATCCCGCTCGGGGGATTCTCACCGAGTTGCTGGATCCGCTGGACGGCGGTCCCAGACGCGTCTGGAGCGACGCCTGAGTGGCGTGTTGAGGGGGGCGGGGGGTCATCGCCAAGCCTTGCGAGAGGCCCGCGGGAGAAACCCGGACCACAGCGCGACCGGCGCATCGAGGGGTGTAGGGGGAGTCGCCTCCACCGCCGGCGGCAAAGTTTGTGGCATAATCGGCATCAGGTGACGGGGCACCGCCCCAATCTCCAGAGTCGGGATCCATACCGCGACGCCACGGCGACCGCGGGGGATCAGGGCCTCGGAGCTCACCGCCAGCTTTTGTCTCGCTCCCTCGAAGGGCGCCGCGCCGAACGGTCGCGGAACTTCGGGAGGCTGCGGGCATCTGATTGTGCCGCAAGGCCTAGGAGACCATATGGTCCAGGACACTTCTGAGAATTCCATCTTCAACGACGACGGGAAAGAACCGGAGGCGCCCGTGACGAGGCGGCGCCATCGGGCGGCCTCCCGTCCCGCCGGAGCGCCGGCCGCCACTACCGCGTCGACCCCGGTGACGAAGGTCGTCACCACGGCCGCCGGATCGGGCGGCAGCGTCATCACCGCCGACACCGACGCCTCCGATCTGCCCCGTCCGCCCGTCGGACGGCGGAGGTCCACCCGTACGGCCGCATCGTCGGCGAAGGAGAGCGGCGCGACGAAGGCGCCGACGGCGTCGGGGAAGGCCGCACCGGTCGCCGAGCCGAAGACGACCGCAGAGCCGGAGGCGGCCGCGGAGGGCGCCGAGGAGCCGGCTCGCACCACGAGGCGCCGCTCTGCGAGGGCCACCACAGGGACATCCTCGCGTCGGACCACCGGCCGCGGACGGGCGAAGGCGGCTGCCCCCGAGGGCGGAGAGGGTGCCGACACCCCGAAGTTCTCCGACGCCGACACGATCGAGGCCGCTCTCGACAGGGCCGCCAGAGAGGCGGCCGAGAAGGGGCGCGGAGTCGAGGGCACCCTGGCCAATCCGTTCGACGCCGCCGAGGCCGGATCGGCCACCGACATCCTGGACTCCCTCGCCGCTGAGATCGGCGGCGAGGAGACCCCGGTGAAGCGCCGTCGCCGCCGGACCACCGGTTCGAGCACTCGGACTGACAAGGCGGAGCGGGTGGACTCCGATGAGAAGCACCCCGCGGCCGCCGAGGGCGACCACGCGGACGAGGGTCGCAAGGAGGAGCCCGCCGATGAGACGGCCGCCGCCTCCACCGACGACTCCGAGGATCAGGAGCCCGAGGAGGACTCCCATGCCGCCCGTCGGCGTCGTCGTCGCGGCGGGCGTCGTCGCCGTCGCGGGGACGCCGCCGAGAACGGTGAGGAGGACTCCTCCTCGGAGTCCGAGGACTCGGAGGAGGCCGGTGACAGGAGGTCGCAGGACAGGGACTCCGACGAGAAGGAGTCCGGCGAGAAGAACTCCGATGACGGTCACGGGACTGATGGAGAGGGGGCTGAGGACGGCGGTGCGACCCGTCGTCGTCGCCGCCGTCGCCGTCGTCGCGGGGAGGACACCTCGGGGTCCGAGGACGATCCCAGCGACGTCGTCGTCAAGGTCCGCGAACCGCGCCCGCGCCACTCGGTGACCGATGAGGTGACCGGGATCGAGGGTTCGACCCGGATGGAGGCCAAGAAGCAGCGCCGTCGCGAGGGCCGTGCCGCAGGCCGCCGTCGCAGCGCCGTCCTCACCGAGGCGGAGTTCCTGGCACGTCGGGAGTCGGTGGAGCGCCGCATGGTGGTGCGCCAGTCCGACGAGTACTCCCAGTTGGCGGTGCTGGAGGACGGGGTCCTCGTCGAGCACTACGTCGACCGCAGCTCGGCCGCCTCCTCGATCGGCAACGTCTACCTCGGCAAGGTGCAGAACGTGCTCCCGTCGATGGAGGCCGCGTTCATCGACATCGGACGGGGGCGCAACGCCGTCCTCTACGCGGGCGAGGTGGACTGGAACCACTTCGGCAAGGAGGGGGAGCACAAGCGCATCGAGCAGGTGCTGAAGTCCGGCGACCAGGTGCTGGTCCAGGTCTCCAAGGATCCCGTCGGAGCCAAGGGCGCGCGTCTGACCAGCCACATCTCGATCCCGGGACGCTACATCGTCTACTCGCCGGGCGGCCACCTGTCGGGGATCTCCCGCAAGCTCGCCGACACGGAGCGCAAGCGGCTCAAGAGGGTCATCGACGAGAACATCCCGTCGGATGCATCGGTCATCGTGCGGACTGCGGCCGAGGGGACGTCCGAGGAGGATCTGGTCCGCGACATCAGCCGACTGAAGGCGCAGTGGGAGGGCATCGAGAGGAAGGCCGGATCGGCCCATGCCCCGGTGCTGCTGTACGCCGAGCCCGATCTGACGGTGAGGATCATCCGGGATCTGTTCACCGCTGATTTCACCGAACTCGTGGTGGCCGGCAACGGCGGCCCCGATGACGCGTACGAGACCATCAAGGACTACATCGATCACGTCGCTCCCGATCTGGGCGACCGGCTGACCCGGTGGGACACGGAGTCCCAGGGCGACCCGTTCGCGGAGTACCGCGTCGATGAGGCGATCGCCAAGGCGTTGGAGCGGAAGGTCTTCCTGCCCTCGGGCGGATCCCTGGTCATCGACCGGACCGAAGCGATGACGGTCATCGATGTCAACACCGGAAAGTTCACCGGAACCGCCGGCAACCTGGAGGCCACGGTCACCGCCAACAACCTGGAGGCGGCCGAGGAGATCGTCCGGCAGCTCAGGCTGCGCGATATCGGCGGCATCATCGTCGTCGACTTCATCGACATGGTGCTGCCCGCCAACCGGGAGCTGCTCGTGCGCCGGCTGGTGGAATGCCTGGGCCGGGACCGGACCCGTCACCAGGTCTCCGAGGTGACGTCTCTGGGCCTGGTCCAGATGACGCGCAAGAAGATCGGCACAGGTTTGGCCGAGGCCTTCACCGAGGAGTGCCAGGAGTGCGGTGGCCGTGGTTACCACCGTCACACCGAACCGGTGGACTCCCAGGCTCCAGCCGATGGCGGGGACCGGTCCTCCCACAAGGGGCGCCCGAACCGGTCGCATTCAGGCAAGCATCCGAATCACAATTCCAAGAAGAATTGACTGAATCCGGCCCGGTTTGACCACGAATCGGGCCGGAGGTAAAGTTGGCGGCCGGTCCGACCTGTACGGTGCGTTCCCGCCCCAGCGTCGGTCAACTTCGCCCGGGGTCCCCGTGACTCCGGTCCTGTGAGAAGACATCGAACGAGAGTAGGTCAGGCGTGTACGCGATTGTGCGTAGTGGCGGCCGCCAGCACAAGGTGGCAGTGGGTGACGTCGTCGAGATCGACAAGGTCACCGATGAGGTGGGCAGCAGCATCGAGCTGACTCCCCTTCTGCTGGTGGACGGCGAGTCTGTCACCTCCCAGAGGGATGCGCTCGCCAAGGTCTCGGTGACCGCCGAGGTGCTGGGCGAGGCCAAGGGTCCGAAGATCCACATCCTCAAATTCAAGAACAAGACCGGATACCGCAAGCGCCAGGGGCACCGTCAGAAGTACACCCAGGTGAAGGTCACCGGAATCAAAGGCTGAAGGTAGCTAGATATGGCACACAAGAAGGGCGCATCCTCGTCCCGCAACGGCCGCGACTCGAATGCCCAGCGCCTGGGCGTCAAGCGTTTCGGTGGCCAGCTCGTCAACGCCGGCGAGATCATCGTCCGGCAGCGCGGCACCCACTTCCATCCCGGCAAGGGAGTCGGCCGCGGCAAGGACGACACGCTGTTCGCGCTGCGCGCCGGCAACGTGAAGTTCGGCAGCCGTCGTGGCCGCCGCGTCGTCGACATCGTTCCCGCTGAGGAGACCGTGGAGGTCTGAGCGACCGGAATGATCGCTCTCAGCGCCGAGGGCCCCGTCCACCATGGGCGGGGCCCTCGCTGCGACTCCGGTGGCAGATCCACCTCTGCCCCAGGTACCAGATCCGGAAGCCGGGTTGAGATGCGGAGTCCGCACGCCTAGCGTCGGTGGCGGGATTGGTAGGACATTTTATGTGAACAGGAGCGGCTGAACTGATGGCTCAGGTGACCAGGCCGGCACCAGACGAGACCTCCGGTGGAGGTTCCGGTGCCCACATCGACAGCACTCACTCTGGCGGGCGGGTCACAGTGCCCGCGGGGTGGGGGTCCCACTACCGGCACCCCGGGATGGACCATCGCCAGGCAGATCCGGAGGCCACCACGATCAGGCCGTTGACCGCCGATGATGATCCGCTGGGCATCTACCGCCCGGCTCGGACAGGCACCACCGCCGGGAGAACGGCCGCGGGCCACCGTCCGGCGGCTGGACGGCCCTCCCGTCCGGTCCCGTCGTCACCACTCGTCACGCCGTCGGTCGCCGCCGTCTCCCCCTCTCCTGCCCAGGCAACGGTGGATCCTCCCGCGTCCGTGTCCTCGCCTGCGGCTTCTCCCTCCGAGGCCGGTACTGCGGCCACGTCGCCGGTGGAGTCGGGGGTACAGGCGGCCAGGAAGGCCGCCGACACCGCCAAGGAGAAGTCCCGGGGTCTGGGGCTGCACGGCAGCGAGCTCATCGCCGGTGCCTGCGCATCCGCTCTGGCCACCGGCGTCACCTCCGGTCTGGGAGTGGGCGGCACCGTGTTCGGCAGCGCCATGACGAGCATCGTCATCGCGATCGCCGGTGCGGTCTTCGTCAAGATGTTCTCCAAGGGGCGCAGGCGGGCCGACCGCGGCAAGCAGCGCGGCATCTGGGCCCGCACGGCCGGTATCGGGCTGCTGTTGACGATTCTCACCGGGGTCATCGGTGCGGTGATCCTCAGCAAGGAGGCCGGCGGATCCCTGTCGCAGGAGCTGGTGAACGTCACCAGCTCCGGGTATCAGGTCCGGGAGATGTGGGACCAGGCCTGGCCCTACCTCAAGGAGGCCTGGAAGGCGGCGGTGAGGTAAACCCTCCAAGTAGGGTTGGCCTCACCGGTGGGCCCGTCCCGCCACACCACCTATCAGGAGGATCCGGATGGCCATCCCGTCTTTCGTCGACCGAGCGAGCCTTCTCGCCGTAGCCGGCAAGGGAGGCGATGGCTGCGCCTCGGTGCGTCGGGAGAAGTTCAAGCCGCTCGGCGGCCCCGACGGTGGCAATGGCGGACGGGGCGGATCCGTGGTGCTGAGGGTCGATCCGCAGCTGACCACACTCGTCGACTACCACCGCCTGTCGGTGCGCAAGGCCAGTCGTGGGGAGGCCGGCCGCGGTGACGACCAGAACGGTGCCAACGGCGAGGATGTGGTCCTGGCGGTGCCCGACGGCACCGTCGTCTCCGACGCTCAGACCGGCGAGGTGCTCGCCGATCTCACCGGGGCGGGCGCGGAGCTGGTCGTGGCCGCCGGGGGCCGTGGCGGTCTGGGCAACACCGCGCTGGCCACCAAGGCGCGCAAGGCCCCGGGTTTCGCCCTGCTCGGGGAGGCCGGCGAGGAGCGCAAGGTCACTCTCGAGCTCAAGGTCGTCGCCGATATCGGGCTGGTCGGATTCCCCTCGGCCGGCAAGTCCAGCCTCATCGCATCGATCTCTCGCGCCCGGCCGAAGATCGCCGACTACCCGTTCACCACCCTGGTCCCGAATCTCGGGGTGGTGGTCGCCGGGGAGACCACCTACACCGTCGCCGACGTGCCCGGTCTTATTCCGGGCGCCAGCCAGGGCAAGGGACTGGGCTTCGACTTCCTGCGCCATATCGAGCGCTGTCGGGCGCTGGTCCATGTCATCGACTGCGCCACCTACGAGCCGGGGCGCGATCCGGTCACCGACCTGGACGTCCTCGAGGGGGAGTTGACGGCGCACGGTGGCCTGGAGGACAGGCCCCGGATGGTGGTCCTCAACAAGGTCGACATCCCCGACGCCGCCGAACTCGCCGAGATGGTCAGGCCGGACATCGAGGCGCGCGGACTGCGGGTCTTCGAGGTGTCGACGAAGTCCGGGCAGGGTCTCAACGAACTGCGATTCGCGATGGCCGAGATCGTGGCCCGGACCAGGGAGAACGAACCCGAGGCTCCCGCCGCCCGGATCGTACTGCGGCCCGTCCCGGTCGGCGGCGGCAAGGAGTTCACGATCCGCAAGCAGGGCGACGGCGAGGGCGGCTTCCTGTGGAAGGTGAGCGGCGCCAAGCCCGAGCGGTGGGTCGCCCAGACCAATTTCTCCAACCCGGAGGCCGTGGGATACCTCTCCGACCGGCTGAACGGGCTGGGGGTTGAGGACGAACTGCTGGCCCTCGGGGCCCAGGCCGGCGACGCGGTCGCCGTCGGCGGGGAGGACGCCGTCATCTTCGACTTCGCTCCCCAGGTCGAGTCCGGGGCCGAGATCCTCTCGCGCCGCGGCAAGGACCAGCGGCTGGAGGGGGAGCGCCCCTCGGCGTCCCGGCGCCGCCAGGAGGACAAGGAGTACCACGAGGCCCGCGACGAGTTCGGCGTCGAGGGGCGCGATCCCAGGGGCAGGTCCTGGCGGGCCCGGTTGGCGGAGGAGAGAGACCGTTCCGATGGCGACGACTGATCGGGTCACCGGTACACCCGTCTCCGGGCGGGCCGACATCGCCGGGGCCGACCGGATCGTCGTCAAGGTCGGGTCCTCCTCCCTCACCCAGCCCGGGGGAGGCATCGACGTCACCAAGGTGGACGCCCTGGTGGAGACCCTGGCCGCCGCACGCACCGGCGGGCGTCAGGTGGTCCTGGTGAGCTCGGGGGCGATCGCCGCCGGGTTCCCGGCGCTGGGGATGTCCCGGCCGCCGCGCGATCTCGCCGGCCGGCAGGCTGCCGCATCGGTCGGCCAGGGCATTCTTCTGCACCGTTATGAGGAGGACTTCGCCCGACACCACGTGACGACCGGGCAGGTGCTCCTGACGGTGGAGGATCTGGTGCGCCCCAAGAGCTACCGCAATGCCTGGTCGACGCTGGGCAAGCTGCTGGCCCTGGGCGTGGTGCCGGTGGTCAATGAGAACGACACAGTCGCCACCGGAGAGATCCATTTCGGCGACAATGACCGGCTGGCGGCCCTGGTGGCCGAGCTCGTCCGCGCCCAGGCCCTGGTGCTGCTCTCCGACGTCGACTCCCTCTACACCGCTCACCCCTCCGAACCCGGCGCGGAGAGGATCTCCCGGGTCGATGACGTCGACTCCCTGTCGGTCGACACCTCCCGGTCGGGCTCGGGGGTCGGGACCGGCGGGATGGCCACCAAGCTGGAGGCCGCCCGGATCGCCACCGCCTCCGGCATACCGGTGGTGCTGGCCGAGGCGGCGGACGCCATCCAGGCGATCGGGGGGGACGATGTCGGCACCTATTTCGCGCCGGGCACCCGGCGGCGTCCCCGCAAGCTGCTGTGGCTGGCCCATGCCGCCTCGCCGCAGGGCGAGATCCATGTCGACGCCGGGGCCGTGAAGGCCTTGCGGGACCGCAAGGCATCCCTGCTGGCGGTGGGCGTCACCGAGGTGCACGGCGATTTCCAGGCCGGGGACCCGGTTCTGATGATCGGACCGGACGGGCGCACCGAGGGCCGTGGCCTCGTCTCCTACTCCCATGACGAGGTGCGCGAGATGCGAGGCCGCTCCAGCGCCTGGCTGGCCCGGGAGATGGGGGACGGAGCGTCCCGGGAGGTGGTGCACCGCGACGCGATGGTGCTGACCCGCCGGCGTCGCCGCCCCGATGAGCACAGGGAGGCCTCGGCGCGGCCGGCACGTACGATTGCGCCATGACTTTCCAGGATCAGGCACGCGCCGCGAAGGCCGCGTCGACCGTGCTGCGCCGGCTCTCCCGGGCCGCCAAGGACGACGCCCTGTCCGCGATGGCCGCGCGGCTGCGCGAGGCCGCCCGGGGTGTGCTGGCCGCCAATGCCGCCGATCTCGAGCGCGGCCGGGCCGCCGGGATGGCCGAGGGACTCCAGGACCGGCTGCGTCTCACCGAGGACAGGATCGAGGGCATGGCCGCCGGGCTGGAGTCCCTGGCCGCACTGCCGGATCCGGTGGGCGAGGTGGTGCGCGGATGGAACACTGCACAGGGGGTGCGGATCGAGCAGGTGAGAGTTCCCGTCGGGGTGATCGGGATCATCTACGAGGCCCGGCCCAATGTGACCGCCGACGCGGCGGGGATCTGCCTCAAGTCCGGCAACGCCTCGCTGCTGCGCGGCTCCTCCTCGGCTCTGGAGTCCAACCGCGCGGTGATCTCCGCGCTGCGCGCCGGCCTGGTCGACGCCGGGGTGCCGGCCGACGCTGTGAACCTCGTCGAGGGCGGGCACGAGACCACCCAGGAGATGATGGGTGCCCGCGGTCTGGTGGATCTGCTCATCCCGCGCGGCGGCGCAGGGCTCATCAACGCGGTGGTCGGGGGATCCACCGTCCCGGTGATCGAGACCGGGACCGGCAACTGCCACCTGGTCGTCGACACGTCGGCGGATCTCGGCATGGCCGAGAGCATCGTGGTCAACGCCAAGACCCAGCGTCCCAGCGTCTGCAACGCCCTGGAGACGGTCCTCGTGCTCCAGGGCATCGCCGAGGAGGCCGTGCCGCGGCTGGTCGGGGCACTCACCGGGGCGGGCGTCGCCGTTCACGGGGATCCGGCCAGCGTGGCGCTGGACGCCCGGGTGGTGCCGGCCGGTCCCGATGAGTACGACGCCGAGTACCTGTCGATGGACCTGGCGATGAAAGTGGTCGACGATCTGCCGGCCGCACTGGAACACATCGCCGAGCACAGTTCAGGCCATTCGGAGACGATCGTCACCGAGAACCTGGAATCGGCCCGGGCCTTCCAGCAGAGCGTGGATGCGGCCGCCGTGCTGGTGAACTGCTCCAGCAGGTTCGTCGACGGCGGGGAGTTCGGTTTCGGGGCCGAGATCGGCATCTCGACCCAGAAGATGCATGCCCGGGGGCCCATGGGGCTGAGGGAGATGACGTCGACCAGCTACCGGCTGGTGGGTACCGGTCAGGTGCGACTCGGCTAATCTGTGCCCATGAGCATGCTTCCCCTCCTCGCAGGCCTGCCCACCTGGGTCGTCGCCGTCGTCGTGCTGGTGGTCCTGCTGGGCGCCCTGATGGTCGTGCGGGCCATCGGCAACGGCAGGCCGCACAGCTGACGGGCAGCGCGGGGGCGTGCCACGACGGTGGGTCCCGGCGTCCATGACATTGGTACACGACACGCAGTTTGGACATCAGACAGTGGAACTCGGACTGGCTCGCGCCCACGACGGACGCCGATACCGCCTGGGAGTGATGGGCGGAACCTTCGACCCGATCCACCACGGCCACCTGGTCGCCGCCTCCGAGGTGGCTGCACGGTTCGGCCTCGACGAGGTCGTCTTCGTACCCACCGGGGTGCCCTGGCAGAAGAAGGACAGGAACGTCTCCCAGGCCGAGGACCGGTATCTGATGACCGTCATCGCCACGGCGTCGAACCCGTCGTTCTCGGTCTCCAGGGTCGACATCGACCGGGCGGGCGACACCTACACCGTCGACACTCTCAAGGATCTGCGCCGGGAGCGCGGCAACGACGTCGACCTGTTCTTCATCACCGGCGCCGACGCCCTCACCCAGATCCTCACCTGGCGGGGGGCCGGCGAGTTGTTCGACCTGGCTCACTTCATCGGCGTCTCGCGGCCCGGGGTGCCGCTGGGAGCCAGGGACATCTCTCACCTGCCTGCGGGTAAAGTGACCCTGCTCGAGGTGCCCGCGATGGCGATCTCCTCGACCGACTGCCGGCGGCGCGTCCACCATGGCATGCCCATCTGGTATCTGGTGCCCGACGGCATTGTGCAGTACATCAACAAGCGCGGGCTCTACAGCGAGCCCGATTATCCGGAGGACCATTGAGCGCGACCGATCACGCGATAGAACTCTCCCGCATCGCGGCGCATGCCGCGGCGGGAAAGTCAGGAACCGACATTGTCGCTCTCGACGTGTCCGAGAAACTCGCGATCACCGATATCTTTCTCATCATCTCGGCGGCCAATGAGCGCCAGGTCGGTGCCGTCGTCGACGCCGTCGACGAGGCCCTGATCACCGCCGGCACCAGACGGACGCGGCGCGAGGGGGAGCAGGCGAACCGCTGGGTGCTGCTGGACTACCTCGACGTGGTGGTGCATGTGCAGCACGCGGAGGCGCGAGAGATGTACTCCCTGGAGAGGCTCTGGGGCGACTGCCCGCGGATCGACCTGGAGCTGCCGCAGGCTCCCCAGGAGGACGCCGAGGACGAGGAGCGGGCCGAGTGAGAGAAGGCGTCACCCAGCTCATCCTGGTGCGGCACGGCCGCACCGACTTCAACGCCGAGAACCGGCTCCAGGGCCAGCTCGACGTGCCGCTGTCGTCGGAGGGGGAGGCCCAGGCGGCCAGGGTGGCCCCGGTGATCTCCTGGCTCAGGCCGCGGGTGATCGTGTGTTCGCCGCTCCAGCGAGCCCACCAGACGGCGGCGGCGATCGGCGAGGCCTGTGGCGTCGAGCCGGTGGATGATCCGCGTCTCATGGAGATCGACGTCGGCGAGTGGAGCGGGCTGCGCGCCGAGGACCTGCTCCGCGATGATCCGCGCTACGAGGCCGGTATGGTCAGCGGATCGGACTTCCGGAGGCCGGGCGGGGAGACCGGCACCGAGGTGATGGAGCGAATCGCCGGCGCGATCGACGCCATCGCGGCCGAGCACCAGGGTGGGCGCCTGGTGGTGGTCAGTCACGGCTTCGCGCTGCGCACCGGCATGTGCCGGCTGCTGGGTGGCGACTACACCGAGTCGCGGCTGTGGGGAGGACTGTTGAACTGCTCCTGGAGCCTGATGGACCGGTTCAGCGACGAGGAGGCCTCCCGGCGCGGTCTGGACGGGAGGTGGCGTCTTCGGGCCTACAACTGCACCGTTCCCGAGAAGCCCGGCGACCCGGCAGGTGAAGGGCGGGTCGGGAGGCCGCCGATCGTCGGGGTGTGAGGGGTCCTGATTTGTCGTCGAGGCGGGCGATCCTCTATAGTTCATCGGGTCGCCGGACGCGTTCCGGGGATGCGCGGACGGCCAGGAATGGTCGTTTGCGGGGCATTGGCGCAGTTGGTAGCGCGCTTCCATGGCATGGAAGAGGTCAGGGGTTCGAATCCCCTATGCTCCACTCTGACAGGAAATGCCAGAAAAGGCCGCGAGGCCGCATTCTGGGGCATTGGCGCAGTTGGTAGCGCGCTTCCATGGCATGGAAGAGGTCAGGGGTTCGAATCCCCTATGCTCCACCAAAAGTTCCTTACGGGAACACTTGACATCGGTAGATGTGGGGTGTTCCCGTTCGGCGTTTCCGGGGTCTTCTGATGCGCCGGTGCTGGTGTCGTTGCCGATGAGGGTGGCGAACGGTTCGGCCAGGTGCGGGCGGAGGTGTTCGTCGTCGGTGATCTCGAGACGCTCGTATAAGGCCTGGCATGCGAGTCGCCGGTTGGCGTCATCGGAGTGGGCGTACATGTGGTGGGCGTCGGTGAGCAGGCTGAGGGAGTCGTGCAGGAACGCGCGGCCTCCCGTGTACTGCTCTGTGTGGGCGGCGAGGCGCTGGTCGATGTCGGCGAGCCCGGCACGGATGCGATCCTGATGACGTTTCAAGGTGGTTAGGTCAATGGCGTCGGCGAAGTGCGCGGCCAGCAGCTTGTCGCTTTCTGATTCGAGACGCCCACGGTTCGCGGTGAGGTCGGCGAGTTCTTGGTCCCGCGCGGCGGAGCGCTGGTCGAAGGCGGTGTCGATGTCGGCGGCGAGATGTTGGTAGTCGGCTTCGCTGATGGTGATGCTGGCGTAGGAGTCTTCGACGAGGCGTTCGGCCACCTGGACGGGCACGGCACGCCGCGTGCAGGCGGTCTTCTTGGCGGCACGCCCGGAGCAGACGAAGTAGGCGTAGGTCGTGCCGCGCGGGTTCGTCGCATAGTCCAACAGCATCCGTGACCCACAGTTCCCGCAGAAGAGCAGGCCTTTGAGGTGGTGGGCGTGCTGCACGTGCCGCGTCGCATGGGCGTTGCGGGCCTTCAAAAGCGATTGGACTTGGTCGAACAGGGCCGGTTCGATGAGGGGCTCGTGGGCTCCGGGGTGAAGGGCGCCCTTGTAGCGGATGATCCCGGCGTAGTACGGGTTGGACAGCAGCTTGTACAGCGTGTTCCGCCCGAGTGGTTTGGAGGGGCGCTTCGGCGACGGCACGGTGACCAGGCCGCGGGCGGTGATGTCCAGCAGCAACTGGACGACGGAGGTTTCACCGCGCGCGTAGGTCTCGAATGCCCACCGGATCAGCGGGGCACGCTCCGGGTCGATCTCGACTGTCCTGACTTCCCGGCCTTGCTCGTCGGTGCGGCGGACGTTGAGGTAACCGATGGGGGCTCGCATGGGGGTGCCGCCCTGGGCGACCTTCTGCGTCATGCCCTTGGTGACTTCGGTGGCGAGGTTGCGGCTGTAGAACTCTGCGATGGACGACATGATGCCGTGGACCAGCATCCCTGAGGGGGTCTCGTCGATGGACTCGGTCGCGGAGACAAGGGTGACGCCTGCTTCCATGAGTGCTTGTTGGATGTGGACGTCGTCGAGGCGGTTGCGGGCCAGCCGGTCGACCTTGTGCACCAGGCACACCTGGACCCGCGTTGCGGCGATGAACGCGAGCATCTCCTGGAGTGCTGGCCGGTCGGCGGAGCGTGCGGACTCGCCCGCATCCACGAACTCGCGGACGATCCGGGCACCGAGGTCGGCGGCCTTCCTTGCGTTGGCTTCGCGTTGGGCGGGGATGGAGAAGCCTTCCTCGGTGCCGCCGCGCTCGGCCTGCTCACGTGTGGACACCCGTAGGTAGGACACCGCCAGTAGCTGCGGTTCCTGCGTGGCCGATGCTTCGTCGGATGTGGGTTCCATGGCGGGTGCTCCTCTCGCCGTCAGGTTGTGGACTCAGGATGGTCCTCCGGTGTCGGTGACGGTGCCGCAAACTTTGCGGAACCGTCGATAACGCACGAGACCGGCCGCTCGATGCCGTAGGGAATCGGGAGCCCGTAGGGGTCCGGCTCCCCGGCCAGCCAGGCCCGGTGCCGCGCCTGGGCGATGTTCAGCACCAGCTTGACCAGCCGGTGCCGGTCCGGGCTGTCTCGCCGCCAGACCCTCAAGCGCAGATTCGACGCATCACGGTTCATGCCAGGTAGGTGCGCACGGTCTCCCACGCCGCAAAATCGGTGCCGCAAAATCCGTCGGCGCCGCGACGAACGAAGTGCGTGAAGACCCCGTCAGGATGTGGCACGCCTCTGGCAGATCCAGGAACGTACCTATCGGTATGGAATTGTCGGTACGGTCAGACTACCTGGGATCGTCCGGATGCAACAGGTCCACCGTGCGCGGCAGTGCGAGCAATCCGCGCCCCAACGCGGCAGCCAAGTGCGGGTCGGCAACCTCGTGGACTCTGGTCAGTTTTGAGTCGTCGGCCGAGCCCTCAGCGTTCTCTCCGGTGACGGCCACATGAATAGCTGATCGCAGTTCGTCGCACCACGCCCGAACCTGACGCGAGAGCGCATCACTGTCGCTGACGCCGGGATCGGTGAGCAGGTGCAGCAGCGCGCGACCCTCGGTCTGAGTGAAGTAGTGGTCGAAGACCGCGTCGCGGTCCATCAACTCGTTGTCCGCGGCGTCGGATTCGCCACCTCGGTCCTCGCTCGTCTCAAGCCCGAGCTTGTCCATCACGTCGGCGCGCATCTGCTCGATCGCCGCCAGTGCCAAGGCTTCCTTGCCGTCGAAGTGGTGGTAGAGGCTTCCATGGCCCACGCCGGAGCGATCGAGCACCATGGTGGGACTGGTCGCTGTGAACCCCCGCTCCGCAAATAGCTCGCACGTGGCGGCCACGAGCCTCTCGCGCGAGCCGTGCGCGGGCCTACCGGGCTTGCGTCGCTGCGACGTCACCAGTGCCTCCGATCCACCGTCTCGAGTTCCATACAGGGTAGTATGGTCCTCGATCTGCAAGAGGCGTGGTGACTCGCGAGTGGGCGGTATCGGCGCTGGATGCGGGGCGCGTCTCGGGGGGAGCGTGTCGGTGGTCCCCGATACGATGAGGTGTAGTTCAACGGGTCCCAGAAGGGCCGGTCCGATCGGCTGAAGGAGGGACCAAGTAGATGGCGCAGCAGCGGCTCCAGCTCACGTGGTTCAATAAAGACAAGGCGCTCATCCCCACCGAGACCGGCAAGTACGGATACACGTGGGTCGACCCGTCTGATCCCCGCTACTGCGAGACCCACGCGCTGGTCATGGACGACTACGTCCACGGCGTCCAGACCCCGAAGAGCGACGAGTTCGCATACTCGGAGAGAGCCGACCTGGCACCGCAGGACGACAACCTCATGATCCTCGGCGAATCCGGGGACGTCCTGGAGGCCCTGACCCGCGTTCCCGAGTTGGCCGAGAAGTACGTGGGCAAGGTGAAGCTGATCTACATCGACCCGCCCTTCAACACCGCTCAGACCTTCGCTTCCTACGAGGACAACCTGGAGCACTCGATCTGGCTCACGATGATGCGCGACCGGCTCCTGAACATGAAGAGGCTGCTCGCCGCGGATGGTTCAATCTGGGTGCACCTAGACCAAGTAGAAGTCCATCGGATGAGGCTCCTGCTTGATGAAACATTTGGTGCTGACTGTTTTGTGACGGAAGTAATTTGGGGAAAAGCTGATACGAGTCGCAATGACGCAAAGCAATTTTCGGTGGACCAAGACTACCTTTGCGTATACTCCAAACGCCCTGAATGGGGAGTGAACCGGTTACTGCGAACAGCGGCGCAAGACAGTATCTACAAGAACCCAGATGGAGACAGGGTGCCTTGGATCGCGAAGCCGGGGCACGCCCCTGGAGCTGCGACGCATCAGGGCATGGTGTACGCCATCCAGTCCCCGTTCACGGGAGAGTTGCTATATCCGCCCAAAGGCGGCTGTTGGAGACTTGGCCAAGATGCGATGCTGGACGGCCTCAATGGATGGGCCAGATATGAACGAAGGATTCTTGACGACGCCCAAGAACGAGCATTCGTTTGCGGAGTCTCAGCGGAAGATGTTCGTCCAGACGTGTCAGCGCTTGTTCTCTCTGACGATATTCATGTAGCGAGGAGGCATGCTGAGCGGGCGCTCGAGTCCCCATGGCCGTCAGTTTTCTTTATCAACCGTGGGAAGCGAATCCAAGTCAAAGGCTATTTGCCTGAAGGGGGCACAACTCCCCGCACAATATGGAGCTTCTCAGATGTTGGTAGCAATCGAAACAGCAAAGCGGAGATAAAACGACTATTTCCAGACTCGGATGCATTTTCCACACCAAAGCCTGAACGGCTTCTGGAGCGGATCATTCACATCGGCTCGAATCCGGGTGACATCGTGTTGGACGTCTTTGCGGGTTCGGGGACGACGGCTGCTGTGGCGCAGAAGATGGGGCGCAGGTGGGTGACGTGTGAGCTGCTGGAATCGACGTTCACGACGTTCACCAGGCCGCGGCTGGAGAAGGTGGTCAATGATGAGGACCCCGGCGGGATCACACGGACGAAGGGCGAACGCATCCCGGCGGACGATGTGGATCTGCCCGAGGGCGTCTCGGCGGAGGACGCAGCCATATTCACGAGCGTGCTGAACAAGTTGATCGCCGACGATCCGGCCCTCAAGAAGAGCGCTGACGTGAAGACGTTGAAGGCTGCGGCGAAGACGCGGCGCACAAAGGACGTGGTGAACTGGCGTGGGGGCGGCGGCTTCCAGGTCGCCCACTTGTCGCCTGCCTGTTTCGACTACGACCCGGATCTGGACCGGGTGATGCTGACTGCGGAGGCGACCGGCGAGACGCTCGTGGAGTCAGTGGCCGCGAACCTAGGATTCCGGCTCCTGCATCCTGATGATGACTACATTTTCGACGCCCAGCGCGGCAACTCCCTGTTGAAGGTCATCGACGGGGTGGCGACCATCGAGATTGTCGACTCGCTGGTCAGCCACGTGACGCCCGGAGAGACGATCGTGCTGGCCGCGACGAGCGTCATGGATGGGGTCCGTGAGCACTTGCGCAGGTCGTGCAGGGGGTCGCGGGTGGTTGCCCTGCCTGATGACGTGTTCCACTACACAGAGGACGGTGAAACGCGATGACCCGGAGACTGAACATCAGTTTCGACTCGGACATGCTGGAGGCGATCAGTTCCGAGTTCGACCTGCGGGCCCCGAACAAGGAAGCGCTGCGCAAGCTCGTGTTCACCCTGGACGGGGACTATGACCCGGCCGTGATGCAGGTGCTGAACCTGGCCACGGGTGTGGGCAAGACCTATTTGATGGCGGCGTTCGTGGAGTACCTGCGCCGTCAGGGCGTGGGCAACGTGATGATCGTGACCCCGGGCAAAACAGTCCAGCACAAGACCGTGCAGAACTTCACGCACGGCTCTAGTCGCTACATTGCGGGTTCGCCGGTGCCGCCCGAAGTGGTGACCCCGCAGGACTACTCGCAGTGGGTCGTCCGCCAGAACGGGCCCGCCCGCCTGGCGTTCGGCCGCGAGGTGCCGGTCTTGGCGTTCATCTTCAACATCCAGCAGCTCATCGCCCCGAAGTCGGAGGAGGGCGACACGCACGGCGCCACGCAGGACGCGATGCGCCGCAAGCCGCGCCGGTTCGACGAGAACGCTGGGGTCCTGTTCGACTACCTCAAAGGCCTGGACGATCTGGTCGTGATCGCCGACGAGTCACACCTGTACGGCTCCAGCGCGGTGGCGTTCAACGCGGCTCTGCGGGAGCTTGAGCCCGCCGCCGCAGTGGGGCTGACGGCATCGGTGGACAAGAACACGGATCATGTGATCTTTGAGTACCCGCTGTACCTGGCGATCCGAGACAGGTATGTCAAGGCCCCGGTGCTGGCATTCCGCAAAGGCGGATACGGGACCGACCAGAACTCTGAGGAGCAGCAATTGCGCGATGCGGTGCAGCTGCGGGCCCTCAAGCAGACCTACTACGACACCTACGCCGAGGCGGAGCGCCGTCGTCACGTCAACGCCGTGATGTTCGTGGTGTGCTCCGACGTCGACCACGCCACCCAGGTCGCCGACTTGCTGCGGACGCCGGAGTACTTCGGCAACGATAAAGCCGTCTTGCAAGTCGATTCCAAGCACGAGGACGATCTCACGCAGCGCCGCCTTGAGGAACTCGACCAGCCTCACTCGCCCGTGCTGGCGGTGGTGAGCGTGAACAAGTTGAAGGAGGGCTGGGACGTCAAGAACATCGCCGTGGTGGTCACGCTGCGGGCGATGGCCTCCGAGGTGCTGACCCAGCAGACAATGGGCCGGGGCCTGCGCCTTCCGTTCGGGAGGTACACGGGTGTGGGGCAGATCGACCAGCTCGACATCATCGCCCACCAGTCCTTCACCGAGCTGCTCGCGGCGGAGAACGTGCTGGCCCAGTTCGGCCTGGAGGACGCGGTCAACCAGCCGGACAAGGCGACGGTTGAGGATGCGATCCGTCGGGCAGCAGAGCACTCCGAGCGGACAGGCACCGCGTCTGCGACCACTGGCGGTGACACGGCGGGGCTGGGCGTCGGCCAGACGTCCACACCGGAAGGTTCGGGTTCGGGTGTTGTTCCGGTCGCGACGCCGGTGGAGGGGACCACCAGCGGCGGGCCCGGAGTTGGTGTGCGCGCGATTGACGAAACGGACACGACCGAGGACCAGGCCTGGGAGCCGGTCTTCATCGAGCGCAACAAGCGGTTCGCGGACGTGTCGTATCTGTTCCCGGTGACCTCGATGACGGTGCAGCAGCCGCCGATCGACCTGTCGGAGATCGGGGACACCGAGGTGGAGCAGGCAGCCCGCAAGGTCACCTCGACCGGTGACGTCCTGTTGCGCAAGGAGGTTATCGCTGCGCTGGGCAAAAAGCTGCGTGCCGAGGACCGGGAGAGCGCGGAGGTCGACTCGGTCCACATCAACGATGCCCACGCCAAGGATGCACTGGTCAAGCTGGTCATCAACATGCCGCTCGTGCCCAAGCAGGCCGGGACAGCCCGGTACGTCGAGAGTTTCCTTGTGCCGCGGTTTATGCAGAACGTGACCTTTACTGGGTGGACCGTCAAGTCCTTGGTGTCCGCGCGAACCCAGCTCCAGCAGCTCGTCCACACCTACGCTGTCGAGACCCTGCGGGCGATCCGCCAGGTCCCCAGCATCCACCCGAAACCCATGCCCGGCGACGGCTACACCCTGGCCCTGGGAGACAGGGTGCACGACCAGATCGAATCCCGCGCTGAGTTCGTGCGGGGCCGAGTCTATGGCGGCTGGTTCAAATCCCTGTTCGCCGAAGAGTCCTTCGACTCCTACACCGGCGAATACCAGCTGGCCCGGTTGTTGAACACGTCGCCGCACATCGTGTGGTGGCACCGCCTGCACCCACAGGATGGGGCGTACGTGTACTACACCGCGAAGGACCGCTACTTACCCGACTTCGTCGCCCTCGACACCGACGGCGTGCACTGGATCATCGAAGGCAAAGACGAACGCGGCCGTGATGACGCTCGCGTCCAAGCCAAACGCCAGGCCGCCGAATCCCTCGTGCGCCGCCTGGTCGCCGAAGACGCCTACGCTGGCGAGAAATGGGGTTACCTCGTCGCCTACGAACAAGACACCGCCCGAGCCGACTCCTGGGACGACCTCAAAGCCCTCGCCCAACCCGTCAACAACGCGCTGTAGCGAAATGGGCCGGACAACCGGGAGTATTCGAATCGATTATTGCAAAGGGTGGGAAGGAGAATGCCATGAGAATCCGTAGGCTCAAAATCGAGAATTTCCGCGGTATCAAGCGACTTGACTGGACTTTGCCCCCAGATCAACGTCTGATCACGTTGATTGGTCCTGGTGACAGCGGTAAATCAACGATCCTTGAAGCTATTCATCTTTTGCTCGGCGACCGGTGGAGCGTCTCCTTTTCAGATGTCGATTTCTATCACGTCGACCTATCGGCGTCTATTCAAATCAAGGCCATCTTGACGGACGTCCCTACATCGTTACTCAAAGACAACACGTTCGGCTTCTGGCAAAGAGGATTGGATGATGGTGGAGGTCTCAGACAGGAGCCTGAGGACGGTCTCGAGCCGTGCTTAGTTGTTCGTCTTACCGTCGATGAGTCGCTTGAGCCTCAGTGGGAGGTCGTGCGAGGCGACGGTGAGACGCGCAGTATTACATCGAGCCAACGGCGCGCCTTCTCTACCTTCCGAGTCGACGACAGAACCGACGCCCAGCTTCGATGGAGTCGCACATCTGCTCTTGGGCGAATGTCAGCCAAAGATGGTACTGAACGCGAAGCCCTAGCAGAAGCCGAGCGAGCTGCTCGTGCCGCACTGAATGGACACAAGAGCTCGGCCATGAACGACTTGGCCAAAGCCATTCAGAACCATGCCAATGAAGTTGGTGGCAGCAGCTTCAACGCGATCCATGCTGGTCTGGATTCCTCACGCTCCGGCATGGGTGCCAACCTTGCACTATACGAGGACACAGTACCGCTGATGGCTTACGGTCTTGGAAGTCGCCGTCTCGTGAGTCTTGCCGTCCAGCAGATGGCAGCTGGCGATCGGGCTATTGCAGTCATCGATGAGCTTGAGAACGGACTCGAACCTCATCGGGCTGTCCGCTTGCTTAGCTACCTAGACAGCGACCCATACTCTCAGGTGTTTGTGACCACACACTCTCCGGTTGTCGTTGAACAGGCGCCAATCGAGAGTCTGTCGGTTGTCCAGTCTGCTAGCGGCGAGGTCAATATCACGTCACTTAGGGGTGCGGGCGACGTAATGAATGCACTGCGGCGAGCCGCTCCTTCGTCATTGTTGGCTCGTAAGGTAATTATCGGAGAAGGAAAGACGGAGCATGGTGTCTTGATCTCTTGCTTCGAGGCTTGGGACCGGCAGCGAAGTTCGGTAGGGCTCACCACAGCGGCTGGGGAAGGCCTCGCAATTCAGGATGGCAATGGTGGCGAAAAGGCAGTGAACCGGGCTGAGGCGATGGCCCCGCTCGGTTGCTCCGTTTTAGCTCTGATTGACAACGACGTTCGCACAGCAGACCCGCACGTGATCAAAGCTGAGCAAGCAGGCGCAACAGTCGTTCGCTGGGAGCATGGCCTTTGTATCGAGGCCCAGGTCTGCTCCCGGCTTGACGCCGACGAACTTCAGGACTTTATCTCATTGGGTATTGAATGCCGCGGCGCAGAGAGCACTGTAATTGATGACCTCAGGGCCGTTTGTCAAGCTGAGGTGTCAAGTCTGAACGTGCAGGATTGGCTTCGCACCAACGATATCGATATGGCTGAAGCACGCAACATCGTCGCGACTGCGGCGTCTCACGGTAAGCGCGGATGGTTCAAGAGTGTTGACAGTGGTCGTGCACTTGGCGGGTGGCTGTTAGCACGGTGCGGTTCCCCGAGCCTCAAAGCGATAGTCTCCAGACTCGACCAGATCCGTACATTCGCCTACGGGGAGTCTTTAGCCACAGAGGCCGTGTGGGCAGGAACCGTTGATGAGCAGAGATGAGCTGACCAACCTCGCTGCTGAAGTAGTTGCTGAAGCGCCGTGCTCGCTGGAGATGCCCGCTGGCACCGGGAAGACCGAGCTCTTGTCTGCGTGCGTGGACACCGTGGCAACTCAGGGTGGCAGGTCGCTCGTTCTCACCCACACCAACGCTGGCGTGGATGCTATCCGCAAGCGCCTAAGACGCTTCGGTGTCCCACCGAGTATGGTGCGAGTCGAGACGATCACAAGCTGGGCCTTCACACTCTCACGGGCATACCCCGGGATCGCGGAGATCATGGTCCCGGAAGTTCCGAACTGGAATGACTCTCGTACTTATGTCGAAGCTGCTGCCATGGTTGCGGCCAGCTCGGTGGTTCACGGTGTCCATGCGGCAAGCTTTGAATGCCTATTCGTCGATGAGTACCAAGACTGCACAATTGATCAACATAACTTTATACTGGAGATCTCCAAGGCAATATGCCGAACGGTCATTTTGGGAGACCGGTTACAAGCGATTTTCGGATTCGAACGGGACCGGCCAATAGTGGACTGGGATACCGATGTCGTTCCAAATTACCCACCGAAGGGTGTGATATTTGCTCCGCATCGCTGGAGAGATCACAACCTCCTCTATGGGCAATGGCTGCTTGATATTCGTCCCGAATTGGTCGACGGGGGAACATTTGATTTCACGCGCTACTCGATCCCTGGTCTTTCCTGGAGAGGATGTGACCCCAAGAATCCCGCGAGAATCGTCAGTTCCGCAGCGTATGAACTGTCGAGGGCTGGGGGGTCGGTAGTTCTACTCGACAAGTGGCCACACGATGTTGCCAAGCATGCCATGTATCTTCGGGGCTCTTACTCGGTCATGGAAGATGTGGGCGGCCGTTTCATGATCGACCAACTCAATACGCTCCCTGCTGAAAACGATACGTCGCTTGCGACGTGGCTCGTTCAAGCAGCAAAGAATTGTTTTGTCGGGCTTAGTGGGCTTGACAGAACTGTTCAGCGACGTCTTGAAAGTGGTCGGACAGTTTCGGACCTCAAACGCGCGGGTATAGAGCCAGTGCTTGCGGCGCTAGACAATCTTGTGAAACTGCCCGTCTACGCGCAGCTGCTGACATCCGCTAGGGAGATTCGCGCTACGCCGGGGCTGGCACTCTATCGGCAGGAGGCGTGGGACGACATGTTTCGCGCAGTTGCCAGGAGCATCGAAGACCGTACATCTGTGCAAGAAGCTCTCGCAGTCGTCCGCGACCGCCTACGTCGGGCCGGGAGGAGTGACCGCCTGCGTATAGCTTCGCGGACTCTGCTGGTGAAAGGGTTGGAGTTTGACCACGTGATCATCGCGAATGTCCAGAACTTTACCGATCCCCGTCAATTGTATGTGGCGTTAAGCCGTGCGAGATCTTCTGTAACTGTGATTGGTAGTAGCCCGCGCCTCCAGCTCAGCTACAAGTAGTGCGTTAAGTGTCGAAAACGAGCGTGGTCGCTTGAGAGATAGTTGACCATTGATCAGGAAAGTCAAGAGGCCACGATATTTACGTTCCTTTGATCTTCTCCCATACCGTGCCGCGGTGGACGCCGAACTGCCGTGCGATCGTTGAGACGCTCATCCCGTTGGCGCGGGCTGTTCGCATGGCGTCCACTTCGTTGTCTGTCAGCGGTGTTCGAGACCGTATCCTTGGCTCGGTTACTACCTCGTCTTCGGTGGAGGATACCGGGTCGACTGGACTGTGGATCTCGCGAACACCGCGATTCCATGCCGTGACCAGCCTCTTGACCACCTGTCGCTTGTTCCCGCAGCGCTCACTCAGGCCCACCAGAAGTGACATTTTCGAAAAGTAGCACGAACTACTACCTCCGACGGATCGACGAAGGCAGCGTAGATGCGTTCGGGCGAGGCCTCGATCAGCCGAGATGCCGGAGCGGTGCGTGACATCACGATGTCGTATGCGCAGACGGCGCCATCGTGACGTCCGGCAGCCCGGGTCCCGGGTAGAGTCCTGCGGGTGAAGACCGACGAGAAGACGCTCAAGCGCGTTTCCGCGATGAAGTTCTCCAGCGTGTACCCACTCCTGGTGAACAAGGTTGAGCGGAAGGGCCGCACCAGGGAGGAACTCGATCAGGTCATCAGCTGGCTTACCGGCTTCGACGAGCATCAGATCCAGTTTCATGCGACGAGCGGAACCACCTATGAGGAGTTCTTCGCTGGCGCCCGGCTGAATCCGAACACTTCACTCATCAAGGGCGTCGTCTGCGGTGTGCGGGTCGAGGAGATCGAGGATCCGTTGATGCAGAAGGTCCGGTATCTCGACAAACTGGTCGACGAGCTGGCCCGGGGCAAGGCGATGGAGAAGATCCTGCGATCCTGAACCTGCTGGGCGCCCGCTCAACGGTGGGGTGGAAGGCAAGGTCGGTGTCAGGCGCAGGGCCCCGGGCCGCCACCGTCGAAATCAGCCCCACGTCGGCCATCACGCCACAGTGAACGATTGAGTGAGGACACCCATGACGTCCGGCGCCGTGGCTCACAGCGCGAAGTCAGGTCAGGTTCGCTCCGGTCTCTTCGCTCCACGGCCCGCTCTCGTGAGACAGCCAGACGCGAGCGGGATTCAGCGCCCGTATGAGCCGTTGGCCCTCGGTCCGAGGGACGTCGAGTTCGCCGGACCAGACGGCGGTGTCCCCGGCGATGATGGTCGGCCCGTCGGCATCATCGATGAGGACGATCTGGGAGCCGCGGGTGTGGCCCGGCGCCGGGATGAGTCGTATCCCCGGCAGCAGTTCGTATTCGCCGTCGAGTGGCATGTACCGCAGCGGGACGTCCGGCGGGTCGACCCAGTCCTTGACGGTGTAGTCGTTCTGACTCCGGGCATCGTGGAGTTCTTGGCGTTGGACGTAGATCGGTGTGCTCGGAAACAGGTGGTTTCCGCCGCAGTGGTCGAAGTGCAGGTGGGTGTTGATGACGATGTCGATGCTGGCCAGATCGATGTCCTGCTTGTCGAGGGGATGAATACGAGGGTCGAGGTCCGCCACCGCGGGGTGGAGTTGCGTCATGCCGGTGTCGACGAGGACACGGGCGTCGGGATGATCGATGAGGTGGACGTAGACGGGCATCTTCTCGCCTTCGGCGAGCAGGTCCGCGACGTGGACTGGTGTGATCGTGATGGCGGATGGTGTGGTCATCAGGGATCCTTCATCGAGTGGGTGATGCGGACAATCGGTGGCCCAGGGTCGCGATGATGATCGGAGAAGTTCGGAGTCTGGTCTGTGAAGGCAACATCCCGTCATCTCCACCTGAATATGCGGGCGGACAGTCCGCCCGACAGCACGGTCCAGACCATCAGGATCAGCAGCGGCGTGATGGACGCGTGCCCGCCGTACCAGGCGGCCTGGAGGGATTGGGCCATGGCACCCGGCGGGGTGAAGGCCGCAATGGTCCTCAACGATTCGGACATGAGGGGGCCCGGCGTCCAGATTCCGGCCAGGAAGAGACACAGCATGAAGACCAGGACGCCGGAGCCGTAGGCGATCTGAGACGTAGCCGCGGTGGCGGCGATCACGGACCCGATCGCCGTCATGGCGATCGCTCCGAGGACGAGGACGAGTGCGACCATCAGAACGTCGCTCGGTGGCGCCATCCCGAACGTGAGGGCCGCGACGATGAGCGTTATCAGCGTTGCGCCGAGAAGGGAGGCCAGAGTGATCAGCCATTGCGCAAGTAGAAGCCGTACGGCCCCGGCGGGAGTCGCGTCCAGGCGACGGAGCACGCCCAGCTCGCGATGCCCGGCGACCGATGCGGGATAGTTGGTGATGGTCACGCTCGTGGTGGCCACGACCAGCGCGACGACGACGAAGTAGTCCATCGCCGTCATCCCGGTCAGGGCGATCGGCTGGCGCGTGCCGGGAATGAGGTAGGCCTGCATGAGGAGCAGGCCGGACGGCAGGATCAGAGCCATGAACAATGCCGTGGGGTTGCGGATGAGTTGAAGCCATTCCGCCTTGACGAGGGCACGTAGGGCACGCATGTCAGACCCTCTCCTCGTCAAACGCGGTCGAGTAGTCGTCGAGCAGCCGCAGATAGGCGTCCTCCAACGACAGTGCGTGACCGGTCTCGCTCGCGACGCGATCACGCAACTCGGAGGGGGTGCCCGTGAAGCGAGTCCGCCCCTGGTCGATGACGACGAGGCGATCGCAGAGCTGGTCTACTTCGTCGAGTGCATGGGTCACCAGCACGATCGTTACTCCACGGCCCCGGATGTCGGCGATGAGCCCCCACGTGTCACGACGGGCCTGCGGGTCCAGGCCGGTGGTCAGCTCGTCGAGGACCGCGATGCGCGGATTACCGACCAGTGCCACGGCGATCGACAGGCGCTGACGCTGGCCGCCTGACAGGGCGCGGACCTTTCTGCGGGCAAGATCGTCAAGGCCGATCAGATTCATGAGTCCGGACGCGTCGGCCGGGTTCGCATAGAGTGCGGCGAACATCGCGATGACCTCTGCCACGGTCAGCAGCGGTGGCAGCACGGCCGACTGGAGCTGGTAGCCCACGCTCTGTCGAATGACCTTGCGGTCAGCGCAGGGATCGACGCCGAGGACCGAGACCTTCCCTGCGTCTCGGCTGATCGCACCGACCAGACACTCGACCGTGGTGGTCTTGCCTGCCCCGTTGGGGCCGAGGACACCGAATACCTCGCCCTGGGAAACGTGGAATGTCACATCCTCGACCGCTCGCACAGCACCGAACTGCTTGCGCAGTGCTTTGACGTCGATGGCAGGTTCGGCGGGTTGCATGGTGCCCCCTCACTAGAGAGTCACCCCGGGGGTGACAGTCGCTTGACATGAGGGTAGGCGACATCCGGACACGGTGTCAACCCCGGGGTGACAATTGGGCGAGGGTCACTGCCCCTATGGCAGGAGGAGCGATTCCGGCAGGCAGCGTACGTGCTCGGGAATCCTACGGAGCATCCACCAGGCGACGACCGCCAGAACCGGTATCAGGGCCCCGGCTCCGACCACCCACGTGTCCTCGCTCTGCCACGGCGCCAGCCGGGCAGCCCCGAGGCCTGCGATCACGATGATGGCAACCGTCTGGATCGCGCGAGACGCCATCGACGAACCGGGCATGCCACGGCGCCCCGGCCGGTATCCCATCTCTACGAGCCCGGCGACCTCCACCAGGATCAACCCGCCGAGCACACCGGTGGCGAGCACCCGGGCGGCCGACAGCGGGTCGCCGCCGGAATGGGCGACGAATACCCAGATCGCTGCGCCCAGGAGCAGGGCCTGGGCAAGGAGGGCCAGTCGTGTCCATGGTGCGGGATCGGGTCTGGTGAGGTCCTGCTCGCGTCGGGCGATGTAGGCCCATGCGTCTGCTCGGAACCGCTGTTCCGTGTAGCAGACCAGTGAAAGTGCCACCACGGGGCCGATGATCGGCGTCCAGACGTTGTTGCTGATCGTCAGCAGAAGAAGGACCGCCGCCGTCAGCACGGCTGGTGAGGCCAGCATCCGCATCGCCATGGCGGTGAGGTAGTAGACGCGGGCCGGAGCGATCTCGCGAGGAATGTCGAGCGGATGAAGTAGCCGATCAGCGGTCTCGCGTCCCCGTTTCGCATCGAGATTCTCCGACATCGTGGTTCACCGCCGTCCCCTGCGGGTTGTGGACGCCGTCCGGCCGATCTCGTAGACCTTCTGCCGTGAGATCCCGAGCTGGGACGCCACGAACACCGCGCTGAAATCCTCCAGCAGGGCATTGACCGCAGCACTGCGCACCTTCGAGGCCTGCGACACCCGGAAGGCGGCCTGTGCTGACACCTCCCCGGCGAGCAGAGCGACCCCGAGCATGCCCCCGAAGTCCTGTTCCCAGCCCGGACCGCCCGACTCCATCCTGCGCGCAAGCATCTCACCCGAGTCGGCCAGTGCCATGGCTGCCATCTCGGGGGTGACTCCTGCGCTTGCCAAGCGGCTCGCGATCTCAGGCACCTGGTCCGGCTCCCGATGACCGAGCACATCAGACCACGCACGAGTCACGGGCTCCGATGCATTCCTTGTTGCCATGTCGCCCACCGTTCCGTCCTGCGATGTCAATAGGGAGTTTACAACGATGGTGCTCCCCTCAGAATCGTCGTCGCTCGCCGCCTTCATGTGCGCGAAGGCGCGGTATGTGTGTGCCGAGCACCAGGCGCAGGTCCGCGCTGTACTGGGCGAGCCGGTGTTCCAGGAACTCGGGCGTCTGCTTGCCCCAGTAACCGCCCCAGTCACCGGGCGGCCCATAGGATCCGTAGCCGTCGAGGTTGCAGAAGACGTCCCAGGTGTAGGTGGCGGTCATGATGAGCCTCCTTGGTCGTGAGGACGGTTATGCGCTGCCAGGCCCCGGGGGGAGCGGGGCGTCGAGGACATGCGGCCGGTAGTCGAGGAGCAGCGTGCCGCCGTCGAACGTGCGCGTCTCGATCAGATCGAGGGCGATATCGGGGTAGCCGTCATAGATCCGATCCTGTCCCGTCTTCCCGGTGATCACCGGGAAGACGACGACCCGGAAGCGGTCGACGAGGCCCGCGGACAACAGAGAACGGGCCAGCGAGAGGCTGCCGATGGTCGACAACGGATGATCGCTGGTCTCCCTCAGCTCCCGGACCGCTTCGACCGCGTCGCCGCGGATGAGCCGGCTGTTCTCCCACTCCAGCGGCTCGTCGAGGGTGCTCGAGAAGACGATCTTCTGCACCGCTCCGAGTTCGTCGACACCTTCGGTCTGCGACGCCGCGAAGCCGTGGAAGAGGCGATAGGTGTTCGCGCCCATCAGGAGGGTGCGGTGCGCGGCGGAATCCTCACCGAGCCAGCCGAGGTATTCAGGACCTTCCAGGCCCCACCAGCCGGGCCAGCCCTCGGCGGCGCCGTAGCCGTCGAGCGAGGCGATGTAGTCGACCATGAGTTCCATGAGCTCGGCTCCTTGTCCTTCGGTGACGCAGGGGCATTGATCACTTGTACTCTATGGCGCTCCGGGTCGCTGGGGGAGGCAGAATTGAAGGGGTCGTCGGCGAGCATCAGGTGCTCCGCCCGATGAGGCGGACGAGCCCGGTTCAGCCGCGGTCGGCGAGACGCTGTTGGAGCTGCTGGCCGAGATCCTTCCACGGCATCTCGATGCCGCGCCTGGCCGCTCGGACGAGTGTGACGGCGCCCTCTCCGGCCAGCCCGATGCCGATGGTGAAGGTCAGTGGCCTGGCGGCCTCGTGCATGCCGAAGTGCTGGGCCACCGGGCCGAGTGCCGCGCCCACCACCAGCGAGGCGACGAGCAGGGCGAAGGTCGTCCATCGGTAGCGCTGCACGAACTGGTCGGCGCGCCGCTCGATGACGATGGTGGCCGAGCGTGCCGCTCCGAACGCCAGGCTGACCGCGGAGAGTCCCGCCAGCCATGCCAGGTCGATCGAGGTCGGCCCGATGCCGATGATCATGTTCGTCCCGATCGCGAGGAGCACCAACGGTGTGACCGCGGCGTCCTTGAGATCGAGTGGTTCGCCTCGGACGCGACGCACCACGACGACGGTCAGGAGGGCGATGACGAGTAGGGGCCAGAATCTAAGTAGCATGTCCATGCCAAAATAGTTTAGCACGAACATGCTATAAAAGCAGCATGCCGAAAATTGTGGATCCCCAGCAGCGCCGCGCAGAGATCGCCGACGCGCTGTTCGCGGTGCTGCGCGAAGGGGGCGTCTCGAAGATCACCCTGGCGGGTGTCGCGGAGCGGGCCGGTCTGGCGATCGGCTCGGTGCGCCACTTCCTCGGCACCCACGAGGAGATGATGGTCTTCGCATTCGACACCATCTCCGAGCGGTTCCGGGACCGCGTCCTGTCCCGTGCCCGGGCGCTTCGTGCCGATCTGGACGGCGGGGGACTGGGACCGGAGGCCAGACTGGGGGCGACGGCCGACCTGCTGTGCGAGTTCCTCCCGATGGATGGGGCCCGGCGCGACGAGGCCGTGGTGTGGGTCGAGTTCGAGGTCGCCGCCCGCACCGACCCGCGGCTGGCGGAGACGTCGACCCGGGCGGCCGCGCGGACGGCACATCTGATCGGGACGATTCTCGAGTCGATCCGAGCACGGGGTGACCTCGGCCTCGACCTCGCGCTCGAGGCTGCACGCCTGTCCGCGCTGCTCGACGGACTGACCCTTCGATCCGTGCTGCATCCCGACCTCCTCGGCCCCGATGTCATGCGCCGGGTGGTCGTCGAGCACCTTGAGGCGCTGCGCGGCATGCGTCCAGCCCGCGCCCGCGATGATCGAGACTCCGCAGACGGTTCCTCGGTGCGAGGGGAGCACTCGGCGTCGGCTACCTGACGGGGGCGTCCTGGTGCAGGCCGTCGTCGTCCATGGCGATCCAGGTGCCGATCCCCAGACGGCTCAGGAAGGCGTCGTCGTGGCTGACGACGATCAGGCCGCCGTGGTAGGCGGACAGGGCGTCGACGAGTTCATCGACGCTGTGCAGGTCCAGATTGTTGGTCGGCTCGTCCAGGATGAGCAGCTGGTTGGGCGGGTCGGTCAGCAGCAGTTCGGCCAGGGCGACGCGGAAGCGCTCCCCACCGGACAGGTCCCCGACGCGACGGTCGACGACGTCGCCGCGGAACAGGAAGTGCGCGAGCCCGGCCCGCAGCTCGCCCTCGGTGGCCGAGGGTGTCGCGCCGCGGAGCATCTGGAGGATCGTGGCGTCGTCGTCGAGATCGAGACGCTGGGGGAGATACCCGATCCGGTCGGTGAAGGCCTCCGCCCGGCCTCCCGTCCCCGGGGCGCCGGCGCAGTGGATGAGGGTCTCCAGGAGCCGCGTCTTGCCGATCCCGTTGCGACCGGTCAGTGCGACGCGTTCGGGCCCCTGGACGAAGATCCGGTGGCCTTGGTCGTCGCTCAGTTCGGCGAGGCGGCGGGCGGCGGGCACGTCAGGATCGGGCAGGGAGATAGAGATCGTGGCATCGCGGCGGATCCGCCGCCCCTGCTCGTCCACCGCCTGTTTCGCGGCGTCGACGGAGGCGTCGAGCTGCCCGCGGAGCTTGCCGGCCGAGACCTGGGCCTCCTGCTTGCGGTTGTTCATGATGATCTTCGGCTTGCGCTTGTTCTCGAAGTCGGTGCGGGCGTAGCGCCGGCGTCGCGCAAGCTTCGTCTGGGCCTCGATACGCTGGCGCTGCTCGGTCCGCAGCTGCTGCTCGGCCGAGCGCAGGGCCTGTTCCGCGGCGGCCTGCTCGGTGGCCAGATGGTCCTGATAGGCGTCGTAGGGTCCACCGAAGACGGTCAGTGAACCGTCGCGCAGCTCCGCGGTGGCGTCCATGAGGTTGAGCAGGGCGACGTCGTGGCTGACCACGACGACGGAGCCTGTCCACGATCCGAGAGCCTCGTACAGGAGGTGTCGGGAGTCGCGGTCGAGATTGTTGGTGGGTTCGTCGAGGAGCACGACGTCGTCCCTCGACAGGCGCAGACCGGTCAGGGCGGCCAGGACGGTCTCGCCTCCCGACAGGGTGGCGACCGGGCGGTCCAGGCCGATGCCGGGAAGACCGATCCGGTGGAGTTCGGCGAGACTGCGTGCCTCGACGTCCCAGTCATCGGCCAGTGCTTCGAAGTGCGCGGGATCGGCGTCTCCCGATTCGATGGCGCGCAGTGCCGTCAGGTGCTGGTCGACGCCGAGCAGTTCGGCGACCGTCGCACCGGTGCGCAGGGTCAGGTGCTGGGGCAGGTATCCGACGCGCCCGGTGACGCTCACGGTCCCGGCTGTCGGGGCCAGGTCGCCGGCGATGAGGCGCAGCAGGGTGGTCTTGCCCGTGCCGTTGTCCCCGATCAGGCCGGTGCGCCCGACGGTGAAGGTGGCCGACAGATGACTGATCGCGGGTGCGCCGTCGGGCCAGGTGAAGGAGAGATCCGCCAGCGTCACGGCCGGCTTCTGGGTGATGGACATGATTGCTCCTGGGCTGTCAGTGGACGCACTGACACCGGAGCCCTGGGCAGGGCGAACTACGAGGTCAGCGCGTGATGGACGCGGCCAGACGCTCGAAGATCAGCATGGTGATCACTCCCGCTTGTCGATTCCCAGTGCCACTGAGGCTACCAGCCGCCTCCACCGCCGACCAGGGCGCAGATCATCCGGTCCTACCGCGACCGGTGGGGGTGGTGATGGGTCGTCGTCTCCCGACGATCCGACGACGTCCGGATCAGCCGCGCGCCCAGCCGTAACGGTCGATGAGGGCCCGCGCGACGCGGTCGTAGCGACCGCGATCCAGGACGGCCGCCTCCCGGCGCATGCCCTTGGTGTGGACACTGTAGAGCTGCTCGACGTCCACCCAGGAGTCCCGGGCCTGGGGGTCCCAGGCACCTGAGCCGATCGGAAGGAAGTCCCGGTCGCCGGCATGAGCCTTGCTCGTCATCCGCACGGCGTAGACACGATCGGGCGACAGTCGCCCGATCACCAGCACGGGCCGGTCCTTGCCGCGCCCGTCACCCTCCTCGTAGGGCACCCACGTCCAGATCACCTCACCGGCGTCGGGGTTCCCGTCAGGCTGGGGAGCGTAACTCACTCTCAGATCGTTGATCCGGTCCGGATCGACGCGCAGCGTCTCGCGCCCGGCCTGGCGCCCCGCCGTCGGTTCCTGGACGGCACCGGTCTGACGTGCGGTCGCCGCTGGGGTCTTCTGGGCCCGACGCCTCGGGGAGGAGTTGCTGGTCAGGGCGTTCAGAAGGCCGTGGGCGATGGTCGAGAGGAGCGAACTCACCTCGGCACTCTATCGGAGGGGCCGTGACATCGGGCTTCGGGCATCGCGGCTCCCGGACGCCCGGTCAGGCCTGCCCCAACGACTTGCGGTACTGGGACGGGGAGAGGCCGGTCCGCTCCTTGAAGACCCTCGCAGAATGACCGTGATATTGCACTCCGCAGGCGGAAAACGCCTGGGACACGGAGAGATTCGGATCGGCTAGGAAGGCTTTGATCCGCTTGATCTTGATATCGACGTAGTATCGATGCGGAGTCATGCCGGCGTTCTTCTTGAAGAGACGCGAGAAATGAGTCCTGCTGAGACCGGAAACCTGAGCTGTCCGAAGCAGACTGAAATCATCTCTCCAGTGCTCCTCGATATATCTCTTCGCGCGCTCGATCTCGAGCCGTCCGCGATAGACCTTCTTGACGACTTGGACTCCTACCACGTAGATCACCTGTCCCTCACTGTCGGTGAGAGGAAAATTCATGATGTCCTGGTAGATGGCCTCCATGTCATCGTCGAGTTCGCGATAGCGGGTCGCGAGGACCTCCGGCGGGATCTTGACATCGGTGCAGTGAACCGTCTCGCCCTGGAAGGCACGTTGAAGATCCCTGGCAGGCTCGATCAACAGGATGGACTCATCCTCGAGCACGTTATATTTGCCGATGGCCTCATCATCGATCTGGTCCCTCGTGATTCCATACTGGGAGCAGACGGCATCATTGGCGTATACGAGAGTGCCGTCATGGGAGAATATGTTGATAAGCAGGGGGGACTGCTTGATCGCCCTCACGAGCAGGGCGTCCTGGTCGGCGGCATCGGGCGAGCCGGATGACCCCGGACCGGTCCAGGGGGTCTGCTCGGCCGTACCGGCGGCATGCGATGAGGGCATGGTCCCATCCTTCACCACGGGAGTGGCGGCGGGCGTGATGACGCGGTGAGTCCCGGGGATGGGAATGGTCATATCCGCACTGAACATGGTCGGATGACGTCTGTCCGGCCGACACCGGGTGCGCCCGGGCGCTGAGATGATTTCAGGACGGTGTCGTTGTTGATCACAGGAGGCGTTGAGGCATGCGTGGAGACAAACAGGCGGTGCTGGCTGGGGCGCCCGCCGCGTTGAACCGCCCCGATCAGCCGTGGGAGGTCATGGTCGATGGAGACTCGATCGTGGCCCGATGGAAGTGGATGGACGCGAGATTCTTCTCGCCCCAGCAGGTGAACGACGAGGTCCGGCAGTACACGTTCACGGCCACCTTGACCGACAGGGGAACGTGGAAGGAATCGGACAAGAAGAAGAGCGCGAGTGCGAATGTCCGATTCGAAGGCGGAAAGGTGAGCTTCGGCAAGTCGACGAGCGGCTTCCGAGGAAAGACCACGGAGAAGTCATTCGAATTCGGCGTCGGAAAGAATCGACAGACGGGTGAGGTCGGCGCGATGGGGTTCGCCTTCGACACCTCAGCGGTCAAGCGCCCGGTCCGCGACTACCTGAGCGCCTGCGGATGGAAGAAGGCCGGGCTGTTCGGCTGACCACGGATTGTTCTGACGATTATCAGCAGTGGTACGGTCACGATGAAAGGAATAGAGTCGTGAAATCACGAGAGTCACGCAGGACGGTATCCACCGTTCTTGCGATCATCCTGACATGTGGGGCTCTCCTCATGACGGGTTGCGGAAACGCGGAGAAGCTGGAAGCGTATGAAATCGGGAATGACAGCGTCGCCTCGGTGAACTCTGTGGTCGGCACACGTACGGTGAGCGGGGTCTCGAGCGGTAAGAACAACGGGTCGTCCTACAAGCAGTACAGCTATGAGAGCCAGACCGTGACGAAGGATCTGGTCGACTACCTCCTCAAGACACTGGTCAAGGATGGATGGACCCCCACTGTGGACTTCAACCTCGAGGAGATTCCGGGCAAGGCCCAGCTCGCGACGAAGTCGACCGAGGCGGGAAAGGTCATCCTGATGGACGTCTCCTACAAGCAGGCCGATTACACGATCAAGATCACCCAGATGAAGGGGACGCTCAAGTCCAAGTAGCTGGCCCGGGCCGGGGGCCCTCGGATCCCCGGCCCGGAATCTTCGCCAGCTCTCGGTTGACGTTCGCCCCATGAACCGGTGCGCTGCTCGGCTAGCGTTGATCGCATGACGAGTGACCCTGATCGGGGCGTCAGGCAAGGCCCGAGAACGATACTTGCGAGCAGGTGTCGTGACCGCTGAATATGCGGCTTGAGCGTGGCCGCGCAACCGGTGATCGGCTATCGGCGAGTCGTGCGAGTGAGGCGATCCGGCACTGATCCAGGTCGTGGTGTTGCGATTAGTCGGACTCGTCCTTGACGGCCTCACGGAACGCGCGGACTCCGCTGGAGAGCCTCCGTCCGACACTCTTGGCCTGATCCACGCCATTGGCCCCAGTTTCGACCGCCTTGTCTTTCACCTCGGCGACGGCCTGCATCCACCCTTTGCTGTCCATCGAGCTTCGATCCTGTTCGATGCCGAGCGGATGGCAGAAGCTGAGGATATTGTCAGCAATGCGATTGCTCGCCGTCACCACGAATCCGGAGTCCTTGGGGTGCTGGAGGACATTCCAGGTCGATCGGCCCGCTGTCGCGGCGGCATCGATCCTGTCGAGAAGGCGCCCGGTGTCCCGGGTGATCTGTTCCAGGCGATTGCGGCGAGTGGTCTTCAGACCGATCCTGTGCTGCTCAAGATCTTCTGGTGAGTCTTCAAGGACCCTGTCAAGCTCCAGCACCGCCACGGCGTCCTGAAGCTGGACGCACCGGGCAAGCACCGCGAGCCACTCCTTGGTCGCCTCCTCGACCTCCGGAGCCATCTCTCTGAGATCGCTGATGCCCTGCTCCTTCTCCAACTTCTCGGCCTGCGCCTCGAGCTGGAGAAGGGCGTAGGCCTGGGTCTTCGCGACAGCCAGGGTGGTGCCCTGGACCTTCGACCAGGTGACATCGCCGACGCTTCCCACCTCGGCGCGGATCGTCATGGCCTCCTCGATGACGTCACCGACCCCGATCATGCCTGCGAGTACGGAGTCCTTCTGGGCACGGAGGATGTCGTCGACCTTCTGGTCGATGGCGACCAGGTAGTCGGTGATCTCATCCATCGTCTGCTGCATCGCGACCTGGTTCATCACGCTCGCCGCCAGAGCCAGGTCGGCCGGTCCGGCCAGGACACTTCCGATGCCGGTTCCCGCCCTGGAACTGAACTCCACGATGCTCTTGATCCCTTGGGGCTGGCCCTTCGCGTAGACGACGGCCCGGCTGACACCGGATGTGGAACCCTTCATCAGTCCGTACTTCCTGATGGCTTCGGCGGACTCCCTCGTGAGTTTCACCCAGCGCCCGGAGTTGGCTGCAAGTTCGGAACCCACCTTCATGGCGCCGGATGTCGCCTGGAGCGTGGTTCCGAGGCGGTGGAGACCGAGGTCCCTTGACGACAGGCCCTCGGCGTCGAGGAACTGATCGACGGCGGACAGCTTGCCGATCACAGCCAGTCCGT
The DNA here is from genome assembly GCF_003325455.1 of Acidipropionibacterium virtanenii. Lineage (NCBI taxonomy): Bacteria > Bacillati > Actinomycetota > Actinomycetes > Propionibacteriales > Propionibacteriaceae > Acidipropionibacterium > Acidipropionibacterium virtanenii. The sequence continues at coordinate 2,138,270 of NZ_CP025198.1, read as the reverse complement.
CACCGTCGTTGATCAGCTCGATCTCGTCATTCATCGGAATCTCCTGCCTGCGTCCGGACAGGGAAGAGCCCTGCGGAAACGTGTTCACAAGGATCATACGGCGTCCACACGGATGGATCCTGCCGAGCAGAGGACAGCGCATACCGCTGGTGATGTGGGGGCACGAATTGCTGTTAGTGGCTCAGCAGTGCGGGCAGCATGACCTGATCCACCAGCTCTTCGGCCGTCGCCATGTCGAAGGTCTCGCGGCGCAGTACCACATTGGTGAATGCGATCGATGGCAGCACTGCGGCCACCAGGTCGGTTGGCGCCCGGTGGGGGATGACGCCTGCCGTCGTCCAGCGTCTGAGTACAGCTTCGAGCATCCGGGCGGGCGGTGAGCCGACCGCCTCATAGGCGGCCTTCGCCAGTTCGGCGTCGGTGCCCAGCTGGCTGAGCACGCTGCCCAGGATCAGGAGCGCCCGGTGGTCGTCATTGGCGTAGTGCCGGGCGCAGGCGATGAGGTCGCTGCGCAGAGAGCCGGTGTCCGGCGTCTCGGGGGGGTCGTAGAGGGCGCGCACCGCGGCTACGACGAGGGCGTTCTTGCTGCCCCAGCGCCGGTACACCGCCGCCTTGCCCGAGCCGGCCGCCCGGGCGACGGCGTCCACCGTCATCCTGGAGACGCCGCGCTCGATGAGGAGATCCTGGGCCGCTCTCAGGATCGCCTCGTCGATGGCGGGATCCTGAGGGCGCCCCGGCGTCGGCTCCTGTTCGCTCACAGCATCACCCTAGCGCGTTTCGAAACTGACCGGTCTCGTTTTAATATGGAACTCATCAGTTCCGAATCTCGGGAGGTGGTCATCATGACAACTCAGACCGACGCACTCGATCGCAATGTCCCCAGGGTCTCGGCGGGTCGTACGAGTCTCGTGCTGACGGCGGCCGTGATCGTCGCGGCAGCCGTCAACGCCGTGGTTGCACGACTGGCGACGGCCGGGGGAGCGACGCCCGGCTTCTCGCCGCTCACGCTGCCTGTCTTCGGCGCCTTCACGCTCGTCGGCATCCTGGCAGGTTGGGCCGGCTGGCGGATCATCCAGCACCGCTCCCGGCGCCCCGAACGCCTCCTCCGCTGGCTGGTGCCCGTGGTCGGCGTGCTGTCGTTCATCCCCGACGTCGCGCTGGGAACCCTGGGCTTCATCCCCGGCGCCAACTGGTCCGGGGTCCTCGGCCTTATGGCCATGCATGTCGTCGTGATCCTCGTGGCCGTGCCGGCGTACCTGATCGCGGGCCGTTCACGAACGAACGCCGCGTAGGTGTCGAGGGCATCCGGTCGATCGCCGAGGCGGCCGTTCCGAAGGCCTGAGTCGCGGTCGCATCCCGCGGTCCGGCGTCCCCGTCAGGGGTTCTCCTACGAGGTGATGCCGATCAGCAGCAGGTCGAGCTGGCGTGCGAAGCGCGCGTCATGATCGGATCGTCCGTGTCCTGACGCGATGACCAGGGGAACGTCAGGGCCGAGTGCGGCATCCCGCCCCTCGACGGAGTAGCGCAGGGTGCCGCCGGACTGACGGCGCTCCTGCTCCTCGATCACGAAGCCCACCACGAATGCGGTGATCGCCTCGGCGGCGTCGATCAGGCGATCCAGTTCGGCTCCACCGGCGACTGCGCGTTCGAGCCAGGGCTCCTGCGCGCGCAGCACCTCGGGATCGGTGAGCCGGGTCCCACTGAAGATCCGGGCGCCGTCGCGGTGTCGCAGGTACTCGGCGCGCAGCGCTCTCGCGTAGGCCGCAAGCGCCTGAGGCCATGGCAGATCGGCTCCCGAGGCCTGGAATGCGGCATTGACGCGCCGCTGCATCACGGTGCCCATCTCGTCCAGCAGATCCTGTTTGCTGCGCACGTGGTGGTACAGCGCCGGTGCCTTGATGCCGAGGCGCGTGGCGACCGCTCGCACCGTCACCGCGTCGATGCCGCCGTCGTCGAGCACCTCGAGCGCGGCCTCGACGATCCCTTCCCGGGTGATGCCCTTCACTCTTGGCAGCTTAACAACGTTAGGTACACTGATGCCAGGTTAACAATGTTAAGGAGTTGCATCATGCATGCTGCAGTCATCCCGGCGCCCGGTACCGGCCCCGCCGCAGGCGACTTTCCCGAACCTTCTCCGGCTCCCGGCCTTGAGCCGCTCACCCTGGTGGCCGCGGGCATCCACCAGGTCGTGCGCTCGTTGGCCGCGGGTACGCACTACGGCAGCGAGGGCGTTTACCCCCTGGTGCCGGGGATCGACGCGGTGGCCCGCACGGAGGAGGGTCGGCTCGTCTACACCGCGGGTGCCCGGGCGCCGTGGGGCACCTTCGCCGAGCGGCTCGCGATGCCGATGACCATCGACCTGCCGCCCGACGCCGATCCCCTCGCGATCGCGGCCGGCGTCAATCCGGGGATGTCGGGGTGGATGCCGCTCGTCGCGCATCGGGACCGGCCGGGCGGCCTCGGCACGGTCGTCGTCGTGGGTGCGACCGGCATGTCGGGCGGGATGGCCGTCCAGTCGGCGATCACGATGGGCGCCGACCGGGTGGTGGCCGCGGGTCGCAATCCCGAGGCCCTCGCCCGTCTCGCCGGGTTCGGCGCGGTCACGGTCCCCCTCAGCGACGGCGCGGATGCGCTGGCGCGGGAGATCGGCGATCCGGAGAGACTGCTCGTGCTCGACTACGTCTGGGGTGCGGCTGCCGAGTCGGCCTTCGCGGCGCTCGGTCGGCACGGGATGGACGACGACCGGACCGACATCTCCTACGTGCAGATCGGCGCGCTCGCCGGACAGGGGGCGACGGTCCCCGCGGACCTGCTGCGCAGCCGCCGGATACGCATCAGCGGCAGCGGGGCCGGAGGCACGTCCTTCGAGACCGTCCGCGGGCAGATACCGCACATCATCGCGTCGATCGCCGACGGCACCCTCGATGCGCCGTATGTCGGCTTCCCACTGTCCCGCGTCGACCGCGCCTGGGCGTACAGCGGGCCGGGCCGGGCGGTCGTCACGCCCGATGCCTGATCGGTTCGGCGCATGTCGTCAGTCGATGATGACGGCCTCCCCGCGGCGACGGAGCTCGGCCAGCCCGTCGCGCATGGCCGAGATCTGGGCGGGGGAGTGACCGGTCCAGCTCTCCAGCTCGCCGACCACGCGCACCGGTTCGCGGCTGCGGAAGGAGAGGGTCGGATTGCCAGGAAAGCGCTTGTCGGTGACGTTCGGGTCGTCCTCGACGTCGCCGGTGGGTTCGACGATGTAGATGCGTCCCGGGCCGTCGCCGACAGCCAGCTCGGCGCCCCATTCCGCCGCGTCCAGGGTCTGGGAGATGTACACGTGGTTGCTGACGCGCCCGTCCTCGAAATTGGAGCGGTGTCCGGCGGCGACCCCGTCACCGGGAGCCAGCGTGGCCTTCGTGCCGTGCAGGTACACACCGGGCCGGAACACCTCGAAGGGGACAGGAGGACGGGCCAGCGGGTCGCCGATGATCTTCTCGATCTCGTGCCAGGCCACCGGCCGGTGCCAGGCGTCCCAGCCGACGTGGATCTGCCGCGGGCCGGAGATGCGCTCGGGCTGGTGGGTGTGGCCGTGGCACAGCCACGCGCCCTCATCGGGCAGCCGCCACTGGGTGTAGCGCGCCCGGTCGGTGTGGTCGGCGTCCCCGTAGGGATAGTGGGACAGCAGCACCTGAACCCCGTCGGGGCCGCGGCGCCGGGCGAACTCGGAGACCGAGGTGAACACCTCCATGAACCGGCGCTGGTGCTTCCAGCCGTCGCGGTGGATGGCCGAGACACGGTCGTGATTGCCGCACACCAGGTGCAGCCGGCAGGGAAGTTCGGCCAGCAGCGCCAGCGCTTCCGCCTCGCCGTCGGTGCTGGCCGACAGGTCGCCCAGGATCCACAGGTCGTCCTCGGCTCTCAACTTCTTGTGCAGGCTCGACATGACGGTCCGGTCATGTGCGGCCAGATCGTCGAAGCCGCGGATGCCCGCGACCTTGCGGTGACTGATGTGGAGATCGCTGGTCAGGTAGACGGACATTGCGGTTCTCCCTTCCAAGACCGGTGGGGACAGGATCTCATCCCTGATCGAGTGAACTCGTGAATGCCAGCAGGTCCTCGGCCAGGAGGTCCGGCGCCTCCAGCGCGGCGAAGTGTCCGCCGTGCGGCATCTCCATGTGGCGGACCAGGTGGAACATGCGTTCCAGCCAGGTGCGGGGCGGATCCTCCACGAAGTCCTGCATCCTGGCGAACCGGGGGACCGCGGTCGGCACCTGGACGCATCTGCCGGCCGGGCACCGCTGAACGGGGGTCGGGAATCTCACGCCGTTGAGCAGCGTTGCGCAGAGGTGAGAATCGACATCTGGTCCGACATCGTCTGCCCCTTCTGCTACATCGGAGGACGCCATCTCCAGCTCGCACTCGAGCGCTTCGATCACGCCGACCAGGTCGAGGTCGTCTGGCGGAGCTTCGAACTCGACCCGGGGGCCGTCAATGATCCTCAGGCCGACCTCACCGATCAGCTCGCCGCCAAGTACCAGATGACCCGGGATGAGGCCGAGGCCAACCAGCAGCAGGTCGCCGAGGCGATGGGGGCCGTCGGTCTCGAGTTCAACTGGCGCGACGCCCACCCGGCCAACACCTTCGACGCACACCGCCTCGCCCACCTCGCGGCCGCACGAGGCCTGTCGGAAGAGGCTCAGACCGCCTTCGAGAAGGCCTACTTCACTGACGGACAGGCCGTCGGTGACCACCGGGTGCTGCGGGATCTGGCCGTGGGCATCGGCCTGGACACCGACGAGGTGGACACCGTCCTGACCTCCGACAGATATGCGGACGAGGTGCGCGCCGACGAGGACCGGGCCCGGGACCACGGGATCTCCGCAGTGCCGACCTTCGTGCTCGCCGGCCAGTACTCCGTCTCGGGCGCCCAGCCCGTCGACACCCTCGTCGACGTTCTCGAGCAGGTGTGGAATCTCACCGAGAAGTCCCCGCTGGTGCCGGTGAGCGGTCCCGCCGGGGAGTCCTGCGGGGTCGAGGGCTGCGACTGAGAGTCCGCCCGCCCCGATCATCCGGATCAGAGGGCCTCGACGTACAGCTTGGCCTCCTTGAGGCCCCAGCCGGTCATCTCCCGGCACCGCTTGATCGCCTGGATCGGACCCTCCTGCATCCGGATGCTGCGCAGGTCCTGATCCATTGTCGAGGGCTGGGGGGCGGGAGGCAGGTCGACCGGGATGGCGAGAGCGGCGATGATCGCATCGAGCTTGGACTCGATGCGGTCGAGCTGTGACGGGTCGAGAGGCTGCTGGAAGGACGGCATGGTGCGGACTCCTCGTCGAGAAAAGGGGACGTCGTTCGGTGCGGACGGTCAGCAGATCCTACCGGCGTGCGGGTTCCAGGGCGCTCAGGTCGGAAGGATCAGAGCCGTGATCGGGCTCAACCCGTTCTCATGGGCCAGCACGATGGTGGACTCCTCCTTGGGCATCTCGAAGAAGACTCGTCCTGTCTCCGTCCGCCCGGACTCGATGGTGCCCCCGGAGATGTCATCGGGCCACCCCTGCGGTTCAGTCTCGTGAATCCGGGTGGACTCGTTCTCCATGACGTAGAAGGAATAGCCGCTGAGCGTCCCCCGGGTGACCTTGATGCGCATCGAGACCTCGACGCCGACATCGCTCCACGTCACCTTCGTGATGGTCCACGTGCCCTCGGCCCCGTCGCTGCTGGACACGAAGGGTATCGAGCTGGCGTCGGCACCCGGCGTGGGGACCGCAACGGTCCTGGCCGGGGTGGCCGACGACGCCGAGGACGAGGAGGTCGCCGTGGGCTGCGACGGGCGGTTGAGCTGTGTGGCCGCGAGCACCAGGCCGACTGTGGCCACCACGACGATGGCGGCGACGAGAAGCCACCTGCCGCGTCGGCGAGGCGGTGCGTACTGGTCGATACTGGCCGGGCGTCCATGATCCGGGCCGGGCCACTGCGGCGAAGTCATAGGGCTCACACGATACGTCGTCCACAGGCCGGGCCGTTCATGACGAATCCGAGAAGTTATCCACAGATCTGCGCCGGAGCGACAGATCGGCTCCGCGGCCACGATAACTGGGGTGTGAGAACAGACACAGATTCCATGCCCCCCGTCCGGATCCGATCCGTCGACCAGGCCATCAGCATCGTCCCCCACCTGCTGGGTTACCGGCCCGAGGAGGACCTGATCGTCCTGGTGGTCGGCCCCACTCTCGAGGTGACGGTGCGCGCCTCCCTCGACCAGGTGGACAGTCCCGCTGGATTCGCCCATCAGCTGGGCCCGGTCGCCCTGAGATTCCCCGATGCAGAGTTCCTGGTGATCGCCTACTCCCGCGACATCGATCACGCGCGCAGCGTGCTCCTGCTCGCCCAGGCCGGCCTCGGCCCCGATCGCATCTGCGATGCCATCGCCACCGACGGCGACCGCTGGTGGAGCCTCTACTGCGAGGACCGGCCCGAGTGCGTCGACGGTCATCAGATCCAGACCGACGCCGCGATCCAGGCGGAGGCGGTGTACCGGGGCCTGGGCGTGCTCACCGACCGCAAGACCCTCGCCGCCACCGTCTCCGGCCCCGATGCCGAGCTGCTCGCCTCGGAGTCGCAGCTCCTGGAACAGGCCCGTGCCTTCGCCGCCGGCCTCACCAACGACGAGGCGACCGAGGCCCTCACCGAGATCGTCGGGCAGGCCTTCGGGACACAGACCCCGCCCGGCCCCGAGGCGGCGCTGCGGATCGCCTGCCTGCTGGCCGACGACCGCCTCGCCACGACGGTGTGGGTCTCCACCTGCCAGAGCGCTGCCCGCCCGCTGCTGGAGGTGTGGACTGCGGTGCTCGCCCACACCCCCGAAGAACTGGCCACCCGGCCCCTGATGCTGTGCGGGCTGGCGGCATGGTTGGCCGGCGACGGAGCCCTGGAGAGCTGCTGCCTGGAGAGGGCGGCCAGGCTGGACCCGAAGGACAACCTCTTCGGAGCCCTGGACTTCCTCCAGCGCAGCGTCCTCCACCCCGCCGACTGGCTCGACATCAACCCGGACCCCAACCTGCTCGCCGCGGGGATCCTGGCGGATCTCACCGGCGTCCAGGAGCCGCCCGACAGGCCCGGTCCCCGGCAGAGGCCCGGCAGATCGGGGCCACAGCGCCGACGCCGGGCCGGTGGAGGGCCCGGACGCCGCTCAGACCGGAGGCGCCGTCGCGGGTGAGACGGTCAGGCGGCGGGCGGATCTCCGCCCGCCACGGCGTCTTCGCTAGGATTCGTCGGGTATGTGGCTGCCGGACCTGGCAGCCATTCGACGAGAGGTGTGACGGTGAGCGACGGCGTGGAGACGAGCCGAGCGGGATATGACGCCGCGGCGGCCCAGGAGAAGTGGTCCCGCTACTGGTCAGAGCACGGGACCTTCGCCGCGCTCGACGACGGGTCGAAAGAACGTCGATACATGCTCGACATGTTCGCCTACCCCTCGGGCGACCTGCACATGGGCCATGCGGAGGCCTTCGCCATCGGCGACGTGGTGGCCCGCTACTGGCGGCTGAAGGGCTACGACGTCATGCACCCGGTCGGCTGGGACTCCTTCGGGCTGCCCGCCGAGAACGCCGCCATCAACCACGGCACCCACCCCGCCGAGTGGACCTACGCCAATATCGACACCCAGGCGGCGTCCTTCCGCCGCTACGGCATCTCCTTCGACTGGAGCAAGCGGCTGCACACCTCCGACGAGGAGTACTACCGCTGGACCCAGTGGCTGTTCCTGCGCTTCAAGGAGCGCGGCCTGGCTTACCGCAAGGACTCCTGGGCCAACTGGTGCCCCCACGACCAGACCGTGCTGGCCAACGAGCAGGTCAAGGAGGGACGCTGCGAGCGCTGCGGCGCCGTCGTCACCAAGCGCCAGCTGAACCAGTGGTACTTCCGTATCACCGACTACGCCCAGCGGCTGCTGGACGACATGGGCGAGATCGAGGGCCACTGGCCCGAGCGCGTCCTGGCGATGCAGCGCAACTGGATCGGCCGCTCCGAGGGTGCCTACGTCGACTTCCGCATCGACGGCCACGACGAGCCGGTGCGGGTCTTCACCACCCGCCCCGACACCCTCTACGGCGCCACCTTCATGGTGGTCGCCCCTGATTCGGCCCTGGCCGACGAGGTGGTCTCCGATGAACGGCGTCCCGCCTTCGAGGAGTATCTGGAGGCGGTCAAGAAGAAGACTGAGATCGAACGGCAGTCCACCGAGCACGTCAAGACCGGCGTCGACCTGGGCGTCATGGCGACCAACCCCGTCAACGGCGCGAAGATCCCGGTGTGGGCCGCCGACTACGTGCTGTCCGACTACGGCACCGGCGCCATCATGGCGGTGCCGGCCCATGACCAGCGCGATCTCGACTTCGCCAACAAGTACGGCATCGAGGTGATCCCGGTCATCGACACCGGGGAGGCCGACCCCCGCGAGTCCGGGATCGCCACCACCGGCGACGGCGCCTACCAGAACTCCGGCGACCTGGACGGGCTGGCCAACAAGGCCGAGGGCATCTCCCGGATCTGCCGCTTCCTCGACGACAACCACATCGGCGAGGCCACCATCACCTACCGGCTGCGCGACTGGCTGCTCAGCCGCCAGCGGTTCTGGGGATGCCCGATCCCCGTCATCCACTGCGCGGCCTGCGGCGACGTGCCGGTGCCCGACGACCAGCTGCCGGTCAGACTCCCCGACCTGCGCGGCGCCGACCTGGCTCCCAAGGGCGTCTCCCCGCTGGCCGGCGAGGAGGCCCGCGCCTGGCGCGAGGTCTCCTGCCCGAAGTGCGGCGGCCCCGCCGAACGCGACACCGACACGATGGACACCTTCGTGGACTCCTCGTGGTACTTCATCCGCTACTGCTCCCCGCACTACTCCGACGGGCCCTTCGACCCCGAGGCCGTGAGGCGCTGGATGCCGGTGGCTCAGTATGTCGGCGGCGTCGAGCACGCCACCATGCACCTGCTGTACTCCCGGTTCTTCACCAAGGTGCTGCACGACATGGGCATGATCGACTTCGACGAGCCCTTCTCGGCCCTCATGAACCAGGGCCAGGTGATCAACCAGGGCCGGGCGATGTCGAAGTCCCTGGGCAACGGGGTGGATCTCGGCAAGCAGATCGACGCCTTCGGGGTCGACGCCGTGCGCACCACGGTGATCTTCGCAGGGCCGCCGGAGGAGGACATCGACTGGGCCGACGTGTCCCCGGCCTCGATCCTGAAATTCCTCCAGCGGGCCTACCGGGTGGCCGCCGATGTCACCGCCCCCTCCGACGCCGATCCCGCCGCCGGGGACCTCACTCTGAGGCGCGCCACCCACCACGCTGTCGCCGAGATCACCGATCTGCTGGAGTCCGGCCGGTTCAATGTGGTGGTCGCCAGGATCATGGAACTCGTCAACGCCACCCGCAAGGCCATCGACTCGGGCTGCGGACCCGCCGACCCGGCCGTGCGCGAGGCGGTGTCCTTCACCGCCCAGGCGCTGTCGATGTTCGCGCCGTACGTCGCCGAGGAGATGTGGGCCGCCATCGGCAACGAGCCGTCGGTGGCCAATTCCTCCTGGCCCACTGCGGACCCCGCACTGCTGGTCGCCGACGAGGTGACGATGGTGGTGCAGGTCGCCGGGAAGGTGCGCGGCAAGATCCAGGTGCCCCCCGACATCGCCGAGGCCGACGCCGTGGCCGCCGCCACCGCCGATCCCAACGTCAAGCGGCACATCGGCGACAAGCAGATCGTCAAGGTCATCGCCCGTCTCCCGAAGATGATCTCCATCGTCGTGAAGTGACTCCGTCGTGAAGTGACGACAGCGGGCGCCGATCCTGTGGAAAACTCCCGGGACCGGCGCCCGCTGTTTCCACAGATTCCCGGCGATCGAGCAAATCGGGGTGTCCGGCAGCGATAACTGGGGTGTGAAGAACACTCACGACAGTTACCGCGACAGACTCGAGGACCTGCTCGCCGGGCTGCCCGCCCGCGATGTGGGGCCCCGCCATGGCACCGGACGGGACGGGCCGGACACACAACCCGAACCGGATGTCGGTGCTGCCGAGGACGGCGCCGGCCCCGCACCGCGGGCCAGACCCCCGCTTGTCCTCGGCCGCACCCACCTGTCGGCCCTGGGGATCGTGCTCGTCCTGGTGCTCACCGTGGTGGCCGTGATGCTGATGCGCTCCCGGGCCACCGTCGTGCCGCTCGTCGCATCGGTGTCCCCGGCCGCCGCCCCGGTCTCGTCGCCCAGCAGTTCGTCGTCCCTGTCCCCGGCCAGTCCCGCGGCGACCATCCGGGTGCATGTCACCGGGAAGGTCGCCCGCCCCGACGTCTACGCCCTGACCGCCGGCGCCCGGGTCGTCGATGCCCTGCGGGCGGCGGGCGGCCTGACGCGGGGAGCCCATCCGGGCGATCTGAACCTCGCCGCACCCGTGTGCGACGGGTGTCAGGTGCAGATCCCGGCATCGGGAAACGGACGGATCGTCGGGCCCGACGCCCAGGCGGCCGGGACATCGCCCGCGGCAGCGAGCTCCTCGACCACCATGCCGGGATCTTCCGCGAATCCTGCGGACCAGCGCATCGATCTCAACTCCGCCACCTCCGACCAGCTCCAGACGCTCGATGGTGTCGGCCCGGCCACCGCCGCGAAGATCCTGGCCTGGCGAACGACCCACGGCCGGTTCACCGACGTCTCCGAGCTCCAGGAGATCGACGGCATCGGCCCCAAGACCTACGCCCGGATCAAGGACCATGTCCGAGTCTGATCCGCCTCCGGCGCCCCGCCCGGATCTGAGAACCCTTCCGCTGGCGGTGTCGGCGGTGATCGCGGCGGTGGTGGCCACCACCGCGGCGGATCGTGTCATGACCGGGCTGGCCACCGCGGCCGTGGTCGCCTGCCTGATCGCAGCCTGGCGACGCCGCTGGCCGGTGTGCGCCGCTGCGGCGGTACTCGCCGTGGTGGCCCTCGCCTCGTGGATGCGCGTCGATCGACTGGACGACTCGGCCATCGCCTCACTGGCCCGGGACCGGGCCGCTGTCACCGTGACCGGACGGATCGCCTCGGACCCGCGGGCCCTCAGCGCTCACGGCTCCCTCCCCGAGGCGGTACTGATCAGCCTCACCGCCGAGCAGGTGCGCGCCCGGGGCGCCCGGGTCACCCAGACGGCGCCCGTCCTGGTCTCAGCCTCCGGGGCCACCCGCGCCGCCGCGGCACGACTGCCGGTGGGAGCCCGGGTGGAACTCGCCGGGGTGCTGGCGCCCTCCGAGCGTCGCGATCCCACGGCGGCCGTTCTGAGGCTGCGCTCGCCACCGCGGACCCTGGCCTCCCCCGGGGCGCTGGACCGTGGGGTCAACCGGATCCGGGGGGCTCTGGTCGCCTCCGTCCGGTTCAACAGCGCCGACCAGCGGGCCCTGGTGCCGTCCCTGGTGGTGGGCGACACCTCGGCGGTCAGCGACGAGATCGACCAGGAGTTCCGGGCCACCGCCCTGACTCACCTGATGGCCGTCTCGGGGGCGAACCTGGCCTCCACCACCGCGCTGCTGTGGTGGGCCGGATCCTGGCTGGGTCTGCGACGACGCCCGCTGAGGGCGCTGTCGGTGGTCGGGGTGGCGGGCTTCGTCATCGTCTGCAGGTCGGAGCCCTCGGTGGTGCGGGCCGCGGCCATGGGAGTGGTGACGCTGGCGGCCGCCGGGCTGTCCTTCGACCGCGCCGCCGGCCTCCGGGCCCTGTGCGTGGCCGTGATGTCGTTGATGCTGGTCGACCCGTGGCTGAGCCGATCGGTGGGATTCTGGCTGTCAGTCTGCGCCACTGCCGGCATCCTGTGGTGGACCACCGGATGGGCCCGCGCCATGTCGGCCTGGATGCCGGAGAACCTGGCTCGGGCGGTCGTGGTGCCCTGGGCCGCCCAGCTGGCCACCCAGCCGGCGATCACGTGGCTGTCGGGACAGGTGAGCACCACGGGACTGATCGCCAACCTCACGGCCGCCCCGTTCGTGGCCCCGGCGACCGCTCTCGGCATGGCCGCGGCCCTGCTCGGGGCCCTGTGGGCGCCATTGGGCATCGTCCCCGGATGGCTCGCGGGCTGGTGCGTCCAGCCGATCCTCATGATCGCCGCGGCGGGCGCCCGGGCTCCGGCCGCGGCGTTGAGCTGGCCGGCCCGTCCTGTGACGCTGGCGGTCCTGGCCGGCCTGTGCCTGGGCCTGGCGCTACTGACGCCGTGGCTGCTGAGTTCGCCGCTGCGGGCCGTCCTCGCCGGCGTCCTGGTGCTGGCCGCATCTGTGATCCGCCCGCCGGTACCCGGCTGGCCCGGCCCCTGGCAGGTGGCGATCTGCGACGTCGGACAGGGCAGCGCCGCCCTGGTGCGCGCCGACCGGTACTCCGCGGTGCTCATCGACGCCGGGCCGGAGCCGGAGCCGCTGGCCGACTGCCTCGCGGGGCTGGGGATCCGCAGCCTGCCGGTGATCATCGCCAGCCATTACCACGCCGACCACGTCGGCGGACTGTCGGCCGCATTCGATCGCCATCCCGATCTGGTGCTCGTCTCCCCGCTGGCCTCCCCGGCAGCAGACGCGTCCCGGGTCGCCGCTGCGGCCCGTGGAGCCGGGGCAGCCGTCCGCACGGCCCGTGCCGGGGACGCCCTGACTCTGGGACAGGCCCGGATCCAGGTGGTGAGTTCCGGGGCTCCCGGCGTCCCGCAGCAGGCAAGCGACGAGAAGAACGTGGAGTCCTCGGCCGAGAACGACTCCTCGGTGATCATCCGCGCCGAGTCCGGCGGGCTGACGGCCCTGCTGCCTGGAGACGCCGAGCCGGAAGGCCAGGCCAGGGCCAGGCGCACCGGATCGCCGCTACGGGCGGATGTGCTCGTGATGCCCCATCACGGTTCATCGAGACAGGACGAACTGTTTTGGCGCCTCACCGGGGCCCGCGCCGTCGTGGCCTCGGCAGGGGTCGACAACGGCTACGGACACCCGTCGCGCGCCGCTCTCGCCCTGGCGGCCCGACTCGGCATGACGATCTCGCGGACGGACCAGCAGGGCACCGTCCTGCTGTCGCGCGCGGGGGGCTCTGGGATGACGGGCTCAGGAGATGCGCTCTCGGTGCGCACCCGACGTTGAAGGTCGCGACGTTGCGGAGATGTCGGGCGGGTGGGCTACGGTTGTCCGCTGGCACCACACCCGTGCGGGTCGGGTGCCGGATCAACGGATGTGCCCATGACGGGGAAGGGGACAGGTGGTTTCACGCTTCACGGCCAAAGGCCCGAGGATGCCGGTCCGGCTGCGCACATGGCAGCGGGAGGCTCTGGACAAGTACATCGCCGCCGATCCCAGGGACTGGCTCGAGTGCGCCACCCCCGGTGCCGGCAAGACGACATTCACCCTGGCCGTCGCCGCGCACCTGTGGCAGACACATGTCATCAACCGGGTCATCGTCGTGTGCCCGACCGACCATCTGCGCACCCAGTGGATCGGGGCCGCCGGCGCCCTCGGCTTCGACCTGCGCGACACCCCCAACTCGGAGAAGCTTCCACCCGATGCCCACGGATGCGTCGTCACCTACGCCCAGGTGGCCCAGAAGCCCGCGGTGCATGCGGCCAGGGCCACCAGCCACCGCACCCTGGTGATCTTCGACGAGATCCATCACGCCGGCGATCAGATGAGCTGGGGGTCGGCCGTCATCGACGCGTTCTCCGGTGCCAACCGGCGGATCGGCGTCACCGGTACCCCGTTCCGCTCCGATGAGGCGAAGATCGCCCACGTCCGCTACGAGGACGTCGGCGAAGGAATCCTCGAATCGGTCTCCGACCACAGCTACGGCTACGCCGACGCTCTGCGAGACGGCGTGGTGCGCCCGGTGACCTTCGCCACCTATTCGGGCCGCTCCACCTGGAACGACTCCGCGGGGGAGGAGCACACCGCCATCCTGGGCGACACTGAGCTCACCAGGACCTCCGAGGAGATGGCCTGGCGCACTGCCCTGGACTCCGACGGGGAATGGATCGCCCATGTCATGGCGGCCGCCTGGGCCAGGGTCGGCAGGCTGCGGGACTCGGGCCGCATTCCCCACGCGAAGGTGCTCATCCCGGCCTCGAACCAGGAGATCGCCAAGGAGTACGCCGAGGTGTGGGCCCAGGTCACCGGGGACGAGCCGAGCGTCATCCTGTCCGAGGACGCCGCATCGGCCCGCAAGCTCGCCGAGTACCGCGACGACCCCGACAGGATCTGCGCGGTCTGCGTACGGCTCATCACCGAGGGCGTCGACGTGCCCGACGCGGCCGTCCTCATCTACTCCACCACCGCCTCCACCCCGCTCTTCTTCGCCCAGATGGTCGGCCGGGTGGTGCGCGCCCGCAACCGGCGGGAGAGGGCCACCGTCTTCCTGCCCACCGTCACCCGACTGCTGGCGCTGGCCTCCGAGATGGAGGAGGAGCGCGATCACGTCATCGGCCCGCCCCAGGAGGGCGATCTGCTGGAGGAGGCGGCCAGGGAGCGCAGCGAGCCCGGCCCCGAGGGACAGGGATGGCGTGCCGTGGCCTCCGACGCGATCCTCGGCGAGGTCATCGACACCTACTCCGAACCCGTCGACGACGGGGGTCTGTTCGCCCTCGACGGGCTGCTCACACCCGATCAGGAACGGGCCCTGTTCGCCCGCGACGAGAAGGCCCGTGCCGAGAAGGCCAAGGCTGTGGCCTCCGCCCGCCGCGCATCCCGGGCCGCACGCGAGGCCGATGAGCGCCAGGAGAGACGAGAGGATCTGGTCGCCCTGCAGCGTTCCGGAGGATCGGTCTACGACGAGATCAGCGACCCCCACGAGATGCGCCGGGAGATCTCCACCGCCGTCCTGGATTACGCCCGTGATCATGCGTTGTCCCCGCAGGCCGCGTGGGGCCAGCTCTACCGGGAGATCCCCGGCGAGAAGAACGACGCCGCCCCGATGGCGCTGCTCCAGAAGAGGCTCACCTGGTTGCATAAGCACTAGTTGCAAAGGGACGACCCCTTGCGACCTCGGGCGGGTGGGGTCTGCGTCCGGATACGGGGTGAACGGTGTCGGTGCGAGCTGGCATGCTGGTGGCCGTGACTGGTCGAGGTGGCAGAGGTGTGTCCGGGACGGCGCCGGCGGCGCAGCAGGGGCGCGCATTCGAGGAATCCGTATTCGGGAGCACGCTTCTGGTGCATGGGCCGGAGACCCTGCTCTCCGACCGGGCCGTCGCCCGCCGAATCCGTGCCGCGCGGGCGCAGGACCCGGCCGCCGAGGTCGTGAGACTGTCCGGAACCGGGATGGACGGCGCAGCCTTCCTCGAGGCCAGCGGCGGGTCCCTGTTCAGCGAGGCCACCGTCCTGGTTGTCACCGAGCTCTGCGACGTCGACAAGGACCTGTTCGAGATGGTCGCAGCCACCGCCGCGAATCCGCCTGCCGAACTCTGCCTGGTGCTCGTCCATCCGGGCGGGACCAAGGGCAGGGGACTGGTGGACAGGCTTCGCAAGGCCGGCGTCGAGAGGGTCGACGCCGGGGCCCCGAAGCCGTGGAAGATCCCCGACTTCATCCGCGACGAGGCCCGCGCCAACGGTCTCCAGATGGACGGGCAGGCCGCTGAGGCGCTCCACCGTGCCCTGGGCAACGATCTGAGAACACTGTCATCGGCGCTCGCCCAGCTCGAGTCCGACTGCGAGAGCCCCCGGATAGACGCCCAGGCCGTGACCACCTACTTCGGCGGGCGTGCCGAGGTGAAGGGCTATGCGGTCAGCGACGCGCTGCTGGCCGGCGACGTCGCCCGTGCCCTGGAGCAGCTGAGATGGGCCCTGTCCACCGGTACGGCCCCGGTCCAGGTCACCAGCGCGCTGTCCTTCGGGCTGCGCGGCCTCGGCCTGTACCTGGACCTGCGCACCGCACGGATGAGCGACATGGACATCGCCAAGGCCATCGGCACCTATCCCGGCAAGATCAAGGAGTACTCGAGGATCGCCAGGGCATGGAACAAGGCCGGCCTGGCGCACGCGATCACGGCGGTCGCCCGCGCCGATGCCGGCGTCAAGGGAGCATCGGTCGACGCCGAGTACGCCCTCGAGGCAGTACTCCTGGAGGTTGACGCCGCCCGGCGGGGCGCTCTGCCGACGCGCTCGCGCTGAGAATCAATGCGGAACGGGAGGCGCGACGGCATCAGACGACGGGAACACAACAAGCGCCTCGACCACCCAGTGGGTCGAGGCGCTGTATGCGCGGGTGCGCTCAGGCGGCCAGCGAGTCCAGCTTCTTGGAGATTGCGGACTTGCGGTTGGCGGCCTGGTTCTTGTGGATGACGCCCTTCGAGGCAGCCTTGTCGAGCTGCCGGTTGGCGATCCTGGCGTACTCGGCAGCCTTGTCCTGGTCGCCGGCCTCGGCGGCGCGACGGAAGTTGCGCACGTAGGTGCGCAGGGCCGACTTGACGGCCCTGTTGCGCTGACGGGCCTTCTCGTTGGTCCTGACGCGCTTGACCTGGGACTTGATGTTGGGCACTGGGCAGCCTCGTGTTTCCTGTAGATGTACGTGGGTATACGCCGTGGCACGACGCGACAGGAAACGCTACCAGTCGGGGCAGGACGCTCCAAATCCACGGCGTCTCCGTGGTCGTGAGAGACTGGGCGGCGTCCATCACCGACCGACCAGACCGAGGGAGCAGATGCCCGCGCCCACCGTTGCGAACGTCCCACAGCCGGGGGCGACCGAGCCCCCGCTGATCCGGAATTTCTGCATCATCGCCCATATCGACCACGGCAAGTCCACGCTGGCCGACCGGATGCTGCAACTCACCGGGGTGCTGGACGAGCGTAGTGCCCGGGCACAGTACCTCGACCGGATGGACATCGAGCGGGAACGCGGCATCACCATCAAGTCCCAGGCGGTGCGGATGCCCTGGGCGGTGGACGGGAGCGTCCACATCCTCAACATGATCGACACCCCCGGCCACGTCGACTTCACCTACGAGGTGGAACGCTCCCTGCAGGCCTGCGAGGGGGCGGTGCTGCTTGTCGACGCCGCCCAGGGCATCGAGGCCCAGACGCTGGCCAATCTGTACCTGGCCCTGGAGGCCGATCTGGAGATCATCCCGGTCCTCAACAAGATCGACCTGCCCGGAGCCGAACCTGAGAAGCACGCCGCGGAGATCGCCGGCATCATCGGATGCGACCCCGCCGACATCCTCAAGGTCTCCGCCAAGACCGGCGACGGGGTGCCCGAACTGCTCGACACGATCGTCTCCCGGGTCCCCGGCCCCCGGGGCGTTGACGGCGGCCCGGCCAGGGCGCTGATCTTCGACTCGGTCTACGACACCTACCGCGGCGTCGTCACCTATGTGCGGGTGGTCGACGGGGAGCTGCGCACCCGGGAGAAGGTGCTCATGATGAGCACCCGTGCCACCCACGAGGTACTCGAGATGGGCGTCATCTCCCCGGAGATGGTGCCCGCCGAGGGCCTGGGCGCCGGCGAGGTGGGTTACATCATCACCGGGGTCAAGGATGTCCGCCAGTCCCGGGTCGGCGACACGGTCACGCGGGCCGCCGACCCTTCGCCCGAGGATCTCGGTGGATACGCCCCGCCCCGTCCGATGGTCTACTCCGGGCTCTTCCCCATCGATGCCAAGGACTTCCCAGAGCTTCGCGACGCCCTGGACAAGCTCCAGCTCAACGACGCATCCCTGGTCTACGAGCCGGAATCCTCCACCGCCCTGGGGTTCGGCTTCCGGGTCGGGTTCCTGGGCCTGCTGCACATGGAGATCGTGCGCGAGCGCCTGGAACGCGAGTTCGATCTGGATCTCATCTCCACCGCTCCGTCGGTGATCTACCGGGTGGTGATGGAGGACGGATCGCAGGTTCATGTCACGAACCCCTCGGAGTACCCGACCGAGGGGCGCATCGCCGAGGTGTACGAACCCGTGGTCGACGCCACGATCCTCACTCCCAGCGAGTTCATCGGCCCGATTCTGGAGATGTGCCAGCAGCGCCGCGGCGTCCAGAAGGGGATGGACTACCTGTCAGAGAGCAGGGTGGAGATCCGCTACACGATGCCCCTGTCGGAGATCGTCTTCGACTTCTTCGATGTGCTGAAGTCCAGGACCAAGGGCTACGCCTCGCTGGACTACCACGACGCCGGCGAGCAGGCCTCCGACCTGGTGAAGGTCGACATCCTGCTCAACAGCGAACCGGTCGACGCCTTCTCCTCGATCGTCCACCGCGACAAGGCCTACGCCTACGGGGTGGCGATGGCGGGCAAGCTCAAGGAGCTCATCCCGCGCCAGCAGTTCGAGGTGCCGATCCAGGCGGCCATCGGCTCGCGGGTGATCGCCCGCGAGACGATCCGCGCGGTCCGCAAGGACGTCCTGGCCAAGTGCTACGGCGGCGACATCTCCCGCAAGCGCAAGCTCCTGGAGAAGCAGAAGGCCGGCAAGAAGCGGATGAAGGTCGTCGGCTCGGTGGAGGTGCCTCAGGAGGCCTTCGTCGCGGCGCTGAGGACAGGAGAGACCTCCGAGAAGAAGTAGGGCCTCTCGTTGCTCATCATTGATCAGCTGATGAGAGGGAGGTCCAGGTCGAAGGCGACGACGAGCGCCGCGGCCAGCGCCCTTTCCTGCTGATCGGTGAACCATCCGATCTGGCGGCCAAGATTCGTCGTGGAGATCGTGGCGATGTTGTCACAGCTCACGACGCAGTCGTGGTCCAGGCCGTTCGCCGGACCCACCGGCACCTCGGTCGACAGTCCTTTGACAGTCGATGTGATGGGTGCCACGGTCACCTTCGACATGGCCGGGCGCGCGAGGTCCCGGGTGAGGACGAGGACCGGGCGTGTCTTCTCGATGCGGGCGAGATGGATCGGCCTCATGACTCCGGATCCTCGTCCATGGTGAAATGCTCCGCAGTCCAGGACACGAAACCGTCCAGGTCGTCGTTCGGATTCTCCCGGAGGATCTGTGCATCGCGTTCGGCCGCGGCGCGGCGAAACTCTCGTTCGAGGGCGTGGGAGACGACGGCGGCACGACTGGGCGCCGCGCCGCCGCTCACCTGGGAATCGACCCATGAGACGACGTCGTCGGGAAGGCGGACCGCGATCTGAGTAGTCATACCAAAATGGTACCAATACCGGATTCAGTCGAGGCAGAGCTCGTTGCCCTCGGGGACCTTCTGGACGTACAGCCGCGGCCCGGGAGGATATAGCCGAGCACCTCGGCCCAGAATCTGGACACGGCGATCGGGTCGTGGGTGTCGAAGGTCACCTGGAACGCTCTGCTCATGACGCGCTCTGCGTGCCGATGGTGTGGAGGTGGAGGTCGCGCAGCAGGCAGACCTCGGAGAGATGGTGAATGACCTCCCGGTTGATGTGGAGCACCAGCTCGGCCATCGGATGATCGGCCCATGCCCCCTCACCGGGGCCGCAGGGAGCCCAGAGCTCGTCCTCGCCCATCGCCGCGACGCCGTCCGTCCAGCGCTGGTACTCCCGCTCCAGCTGCGCCAGCGCCTCGTCGGCGGTCGGCGCGTACTCGAACGAGTCGTAGGTGACCTGCTCGTGGCCGAAGTGCAGGCCGTTGCGCGCCCCGAGCACCCCGACGATCACATGGCCCAGCCGCCAGGCGATGGTGGTGAACGGGGCGGGGGAGGGTTCGGGGAACGCGAAGTCGATCGTCATCTCCCCCGACCCGGCCTGCATCTGGGCGGTGCCGGTGCCGCGCGGGCGCACGCTCCAGCAGTCGGCGACGGGCTCCCAGAAGTACTCCTCGTCGGTCAGGCCGGTCAGCCGTGCGTGCAGCTGATTGTCCCAGTGCCATCGCAGCTGTGCGGCGAGCTGTTCGGGCCAGGATCTCGATGCGGTGGTCATGTTGGTGCCTTCCTCTCGTCGTGGGGACCACTGTGCCAGTGATTGCGGCACGGTGATCCGTCCTACGATGGCGCCGTGACACTGATCCTCCACCGGCTCCCCGTACCCGCACGTCTGGTCGACAGGGGGATCGACGACCTGCTGGTCTACCGCGTGCCGCTCACCGTCCGGTTCCGTCGCATCGACGTCCGCGACGGTCTGCTGCTCCACGGCCCGGCCGGCTGGGGGGAGACCTCGCCGTTCTGGGACTACGACGCCGCCGAGTCCTCGGCCTGGCTGCGGGCCGGCCTCGAGGGGGCGACGTCGTCGCTTCCGGACCCGCTGCGCGACCGCATCCCGGTCAACGCCACCGTCCCCGTCGTCGATCCCGGGCAGGCGCACCGCATCGTCGCCTCCTCGGGGTGCGCCACGGCCAAGGTGAAGGTCGCCGATCCGCGCTCCCGGCTGTCGGCGGACTGCGCGCGCCTCGAGGCGGTCCGCGACGCCCTCGGCCCGGACGGCCGCATCAGGATCGACGCCAACGCGGCCTGGACGGTCGATGAGGCCGTCGCGGCGATCGGTGAGCTCCGCCGCGCCGCCGGGGAGCTGGAGTACGCCGAGCAGCCCTGCCCGAGCGTCGCCGACCTGGCCGCGGTGAGGCGCCGCGTCGACGTGCCCATCGCCGCCGACGAGTCGGTGCGCCGCGCCGAGGACCCCCTGGCGGTGGCCCGTGCCGGGGCCGCAGATCTCATCATCGTCAAGGCCCAGCCCCTGGGCGGGGTGCGGCGGGCCCTGCGCGTCGTCGAGGAGGCCGGGCTGCCCGCCATCGTCTCCTCGGCCCTGGACACCGGCGTCGGCATCGGCCTGGCGGCCCACCTGGCGGCAGCCCTGCCACGGCTCGACCACGCCTGCGGACTGGCCACCACCCGGCTGTTCACCGGCGACGTCACCGAGGCCTCGATCACACCCGAGAACGGCTCCATCCCGGTGCGACGGGCCGAGGTTGACACGTCCGGTGTGCAGACCGGCGACGAGGAGCTGTGCGCCCGCTGGGCCGCCCGACTGGCGGAGATGATGGAGGCCCTCGATGCCTGAGGCAGAATCCGCCCAGCGATCCCGCCGCCTGGTGAGGGCACTGGTGGCCCAAGGGCTGCGCGAGGTCGTGTACTGCCCCGGCTCCCGCGACGCCCCCCTGGGCTACGCGCTCGCCGCGGCCGAAAAGGCCGGCTGGCTGCGCGTCCATGTGCGCATCGACGAGCGTTCGGCCGCCTTCACAGCCCTGGGACTGTCACGAGCCTCGGTGCTGGCCGACGACCGGGCCCCTGCCGCCGTCGTCACCACATCGGGTACCGCGGTCGCGAACCTCCATCCTGCCGTTCTGGAGGCCGATGCCAGTGGCATCCCGTTGCTGGTGCTCACCGCGGACAGACCCCACGAGATGTGGCACACCGGCGCCAACCAGACCACCCTGCAGTCCAACATCTACGGCCGGGCCGCGCGGTTCTCGGCGACGATCCCCGCCGAGTACCCATCCGATTCCCGGCTGACGGGGCTCATCAGCCGTGCCTTCGCCACAGCATCGGGAACCCTCACCCAGGATCCCGGGCCGGTGCATCTCGACGTGTGCTTCCGGGACCCCCTCGTCCCGGTCGATCACCCGGCCCCGGGCCCGTTGCCGGAACCGACCGGCATCCACGTGTCGGGTAGCACGGCGGGCGGAGGGCGTTTGACGCTGCCGGCCCGCGGCGTCGTGGTCGCCGGAGACGGCGCCGGCCTGCTGGCCGCCCGGCTGGCGGAGCGGGCCGGATGGCCGCTGCTGGCCGAGCCCACCTCCGGGGCCCGGCTGGGCCCCAACGCCGTCACCGATTACCAGCGTCTTCTCGGTACCGGCCTGACTGATGAGATCCGAGCCGTTCTGGTGCTCGGACACCCCACCCTCTCCCGGCCGGTCTCCCGGCTGCTGACCGGTGCCACCGCCGAGATCACCGTCATCACCGACTCGCCGCGGTGGGCCGATGTGGCCGGCCGCGCGACGATCATGACGCCCCCCGAGGAGGTGGCCTGTCCAGAGCCGCGGGACCCCTCCTGGCTGGAGCGATGGAAGGACGCGGATCGGGACGGCGAAGAACCCACCGCCAAGGACCGCGCCTGCGCTCTGATCTGGGACGAGGGCTGCCGGCAGGGCGTCGACCCGCAGACCCCGGCGCTGATGATCGGGGCCTCGGCGGTCATCCGCTCCTTCGACCGTCATGCCGTCCCCCGCGCGCGGACCCCCATCGCCGTCGCCAACCGCGGCCTGGCGGGCATCGACGGCACCGTGTCGACGGCCGTCGGGCTGGCCGCAGGACTCCGACGACCGGTGCGCGTCGTGGTGGGGGACCTCACCGCGGCCCATGACGCCACCGGCCTGATGACCGGAAGACTCGAGGACGAGCCCGACCTCCAGGTGATCGTCCTCAACGATTCCGGCGGTGCGATCTTCGGCGGCCTGGAGCACGGCAGCGCGCCCAGACCCGTTCTGGAACGGTTCTTCCTCACCCCTCAGGTGCTGGACGTGGGGCACCTTGCCGCGGCTCTCGGGGCCGGCTTCAGCAAGGTCGACGTCGATGACCTTCCGGAACTGCTGGCCCGTCCGATCCGCGGGCGCAGCATCATCGAGGTGCCCCTGCCGACGCTGTGACCGGATGACCTGCGACGCATACCCGACCGGTGGGGGGTGCCGCCCGGTGGTGCAGGGGTGTCTCCCGGCCTGCGGCGCAGACGGGATTCGATGCGGACCTACCGCCCGGGGGATTGAAGGGGGTCGTCCCCCTCATAGCGAATGAAGGAACGCCTCCATCTTGGCGCCCGTCTCCAGCCACTCCTTGGCCGGATCCGAGGACGGCATGATGCCCGCCCCGGCGAACACCTTCACGTTGCGCGAGCCGGGTGCGAACTGGCCGCAGCGCAGCGCGATGCCCCATTGCCCCGAGCCGTCGGCCGTCATCCAGCCGACAGGGCCGGAGAACCGTCCACGGTCGAGTTCCTCGACCCGGTCGATGACCCGGTAGGCCTCCTCGCGGGGAGTGCCGCAGACGGCGGCGGTGGGGTGAAGAGCGTCCACTATGCGCGCCGCGGAGAAGTGTGCCGCACCGGTGCCGCCGGCCTGGGCGGTGATGTCGGTGGCCAGGTGGGTGACATTGGGGAGTCTCAGCAGGAACGGCCCGTCGACCCGGGGGAGGACGCCGTCGGACTCCAGCACCTGCGTCACCGAGGCGACCGCGAGCTCGTGCTCGCGCTGCTCCTTGGGATCGCTGAGAAGCTCCTCGGACCAGGCCGGCTTTCGGGTGCCGGCCAGCACCCGGCTGCGTAACCGGCCGGCCCGCAGGTCGACCAGCAGTTCGGGTGTGGCCCCGACCAGTCCGTCGTGGGCGTAGGTCCAGCAGCCGGTGAATCTGGACGCCAGTGCCGTGGCCACCGCCATCTGGTCCATCGGGTGCGAGGCTGACAGCTCCAGAGCGCGGGCCAGCACCACTTTCTGCATCCGGGGGTCGGCGTCCAGAGCGGCAACCGCTGACTCCACGGCGGTGCGCCAGGCATCCTCGGCCCCGGGCTGTGGGATTTCAGTGAGCACGGCCGGCAGGGCCTCGCGACCGGCGGCGGGGTGAGGCATCGGCGCGTCGGGGCTCGACAGCACCTCGGTCGGCCGGCCCTTGGCCCTGCGGATGAGGGTCACCGCGGGTACCACCAGGTCCCCGGTCTGCTCGCGGGCGAACGGGAAGGAGCCGAGTGCGACGGGATCTGCGTCCGTGTGCCGAGCCCACTGTCGGAAGGCCTCCCATGAGGTGAGGACGCCGCCGGCGCTCGATCCGGTGAACCGGGCGGCCGCCCCCCAGCCCAGGATGCAAGGGGCGTCGTCGGCATCGGGGGCCACCCACACCCGGGGGCGCTCGATCCCGGCGGGCAGGAGGCCCGCCACCCGGACGAGCCAGGCGGACCCGTCGAGATCCGCCAGGCCGGTTGAGCCGGACAGGTCCCTGCTGATGAGGGGCGGGAGGTCAGGAACGGGCACGATCCCCGATTCTATGGCGGTCGCGCGGGAGGTCCGTGCCGGGAGGGCCGGAGCGGGCGTCGGTTCAGTCACGGCACCAGGCCGAGCCCGTGTCTCGCGCCTGCCGGGCGGCTCGAACGGCGGCGACCCGGTCCACCTTGCCGGAGGCGAGCATCGGCACCGCACCAACCGTGACGACGACGCGCGGCGCATGGGTGCGCGGCAGCTGTTCGGCCACCGCCTCGCGAAGGGCCGAAGCGTCGCTCCAGGAGGCCGAGGGCACGACGACCGCCGTGACCACCCGGCCCCAGCGCGAATCCTCCAGCCCGACCACGGTGGCCTGCTCGACCATTTCGGTGGCGCGCACCGCGGCAGCCACCTGCGAGGCGTTGACCTTGAGCCCGCCGGTGATGATGACGTCGTCGATCCGCCCGTCGACGACCAGCCGGTCTCCCTCCCGGTGACCGAGGTCGCTGGTGGCCAGCCAGCGGATCCCGTCCTCGACGGTGATCCCGAGGTCGCCGTCCAGATAGCCGCTCATGACCATCGGCCCGCCGAGCCACACCCTGCCCGACGTCTCCGTCGAACCCGGTCCTTCCCCGACGGCGATCCGCGTCCCCGCCAGGGGAACACCGTCGTAGACGCAGCCCCCGCAGGTCTCGCTCATCCCGTAGGTGAGCAGCACCGGGACCGACGCGGCCCGGGCGCGGTCGATCAGTGCCGGGTCGGCGGCGGCACCTCCGACCAGAACCGATGTGCAGCCGGTCAGGGCCTCAGCGGCGCGAGGATCGGCCAGGGCGTCGACCAGCTGGGTGGGCACCACAGACACATGCACCCGATCGTCGCGGGTGAGCGCCGACTCGATGCCGTCGGCGAGGTCACCGGCGGAGAATGAGCCGGCGAGGACCTGCGGGGTGGTGCCGGCCAGGACGGAGCGGGCCACCACCTGGAGTCCCGCGATGTGATGGGGAGGCAGCGCCAGCACCCAGGTTCCCGGCCCTCCGGTCCGCTCGTCGGTGGCGTGGATCGAGGCCCGCAGCTGGTCGGCCGACAGGCCGACCATCCGGCCGTGGCCGGTGGTCGAGCCGGAGGTCCGCACAATGAGCCGGACGTCGTCCAGGTCGCGGACCGCCCTCTTCTCGACGTCGGTCACCACGGCAGGGGGCATCTCGTCGCCTCCGACCGGTACCAGAACCGAGGTCGTGGAGCCCGAGAACAGGACGTCGAGGCGTCCCATCAGCCAGGCGACGTCCTCGTCGGAGCGCTCCACCCGCACCACGCGGGCGTTGGACAGTGGATTCACCATCTCAGGCCGATCAGTAGTAGTAGGGGAAGGACGACCAGTCGGGGGACCGGTGCTCCAGGAAGGCGTCGCGCCCCTCCTGGGCCTCCTCGGTCATATAGGCCAGCCGGGTGGCCTCCCCGGCGAAGGCCTGCTGGCCCGCGATGCCGTCGTCGACCATGTTGAAGGCGTACTTGAGCATCCGGATCGCCTGGGGGGAGCGTCGGGCCACCGACAGGCCCATCTCGATCGCGGTGGTCTCCAGGTCGGCGTGGCCGACCGCCCGGTTGACCACCCCCCAGCGCTCGGCCTGCTCGGCGTCGTAGGTGTCTGCCAGGAAGAAGACCTCGCGGGCCCTCTTGTCGCCGATCTGGCGGGCCAGCAGCGCCGATCCGTAACCGGCGTCGAAGGAGCCGACGTTGGCGTCGACCTGTTTGAACCGGGCGTGCTCGCGGCTGGCGACGGCCAGGTCGGCGACCACCATGAGGGAATGGCCGCCACCGGTGGTCCAGCCGGGGATCGCCGCGATGATCGGCTTGGGGGTGGCGCGCATCAGCCTCTGCACCTCCAGGATGTGGAGGCGTCCCAGCCGTCCCGCGGCGAGTCGCTTGTGGCGGGCGTCGGTGGGCAGCGCCTCGTCGCCGGCGGCCTCGTCGGTCTCGTACTGGTACCCCGCCGCTCCCCGGATCCGCTGGTCCCCCCCGGAGCAGAAGGAGTACCCGCCGTCACGGGGCGAGGGACCGTTGCCGGTGAGGATGACCGCAGCCACATCGGCCGAGCACCGAGCGTGGTCCAGGGTCCGGTAGAGCTCGTCGACGGTGTGGGGCCGGAATGCGTTACGGATCGCGGGCCGGTCGAAGGCGATGCGCACCACCGGAAGTTCCTCATCGGCGGGGACGCCGTCGTCGGCTCCCCGGGAGATGAGCCGGTGGTAGGTCATGTCGGTCAGGGGGCTGCCGGGCAGATCGGCGTCGCGCCAGCGATCCGGATCGAAGGTGTCTGAGACGAAGGGCAGGCTGCTCACGCCCGCGAAGCTATCACCAGCTCGCCCCGGCCGGCCGTTCGGCGAGGGCCTGTCTGCGGGACCTGCGCTGCTCGCGTTCGCGGCGGGTCAGCAGCCATGCGGCCAGCACGCCGCCGATCGCGCCTCCGAGGTGTCCCTGCCAGGAGATGCCGGTGGCGCCGGGCAGGATGCCCCACAGCACTCCTCCGTAGACGAGAAAGACGATGACTGCGAGCACGACGTCGCCGATGCTGCGGGTGAACACTCCCTTGACCAGCAGGAAGGTCAGCCAGCCGAAGATGATTCCCGAGGCGCCGAGGGTGACTGTCCCGGGCCCGGACCCCAGCCAGGCGGCAAGACCGGAGCACACCGTGATGACCAGTCCGGACGCCACCCAGGTGCGGGTCGAGTCGACAAGCACCAGCCAGCCCAGGACCAGCAGCGGAATCGTGTTGCCGGCCAGGTGGGCCCAGCCGTGATGGAGCCACGGGGCGGTGAAGATCTGCCAGAGGCCCTGCAGACTCCAGGAGTGGATGCCGAGACTGTCCAGAGCACCGCCGGCAATGGTGTCGATCACCTCCAGCAGCCACATCAGGCCGACCACGCCGGCCATCACCAGGGCCGAACGTCCGGCCGGGTTCGTGGTCGTGGGAAGTCCGCGACGACGCGGTTGCAGCTCGCTCATACTGTCCAGTGTGCGCGATCACTCGGAGCACCGGCCCCTGAGCGGGCCCTGAATCTCTGCGTCACTCCGACACGCGGCGACGATGTCACGCTGTCGGCGAACTTCTTTTGTGAATTACTTCACATCCACCTGTCGACTGTGCTTTCCTCGATGACATCACATGATGCGAAGTCCACGTGGCCGGTCAAGGAGGACCCATGACGAGTGAGCAGCAGGAAGTGTTCGAACCGCCCGCCGAGATCATCGACGACGCCTGGGTGAAGGACTGGAAGGCCATCGAGGCCGAGGCCACCGCCGATCCCCGAGCCTACTGGGAGGCCCGGGCCAACGAGCTCGAGTGGTCGGCACCCTGGGAGAAGGTGCTCGACGAGTCCGGTGCACCGTTCTACAAGTGGTTCACCGGGGCCAGGACCAATATCGTCACCAACGCCGTAGACCGGCACCTGCGCACGGCCCGGCGCAACAAGCTGGCGCTCATCTGGGTGGGGGAGGACACCTCGAGGGTGCGGACCTTCTCCTATTTCGCGCTCAACCGCGAGATCGACCGGTGGGCCAACATCCTGCTGGCCATGGGCGTGGAGAAGGGCGACATCGTCACGATCTACCTGCCCCGCATACCCGAGATCGTCTTCGCGATGCTGGCCTGCGCCAAGATCGGCGCGATCCACTCGGTGATCTTCGCCGGATACTCCGCCGAGGCCCTCAACGCCCGCATCGACGATTCGGAGTCGAAGCTGGTGATCACCGCCGACGGCTCCTGGGTGAACGGGAAGGTCTTCCCGCTCAAGGACATCGTCGACGACGCGGTGAAGTTCTCCCCGAGCGTCGAGAACGTCGTGGTGGTGCGCAACACCCGCAGCGACGTCTCGATGGACACGGTGCGCGACCACTGGTTCGAGGACCTGATCAAGCTGCCCATCGCCAAGGGCCACTGCGAGACCGTCCAGGTGGACTCCGAGGATCCCCTCTTCATCCTCTACACATCCGGTTCCACCGGGAAGCCGAAGGCCATCCTGCACACCCACGGCGGGTATCAGGTCGGCACCTACACGACCCTGAAGTACTCCTTCGACATCAAGGAGTCCGACCGGTGGTGGTGCACCGCCGATCCGGGCTGGGTCACCGGCCACTCCTACCTGGTCTACGGCCCACTGCTCAACGGTGCCACCGTCTTCATGTCCGAGGGCAGCCCGACCTATCCCTACCCCGACGTCTTCTGGCAGCTCGTCGAGTACTACGGGATCAGCGCCCTCTACACCGCTCCGACGGCCATCCGCACCCTGATGCGCTTCGGTGACGCCTGGGTGAACCGGCACGACCTGTCGAGCCTGCGGCTGCTCGGCTCGGTCGGCGAGCCGATCAATCCCGAGGCCTGGCGCTGGTTCCACCACGTGGTGGGCAAGGACCGCTGCCCGATCATCGACACCTGGTGGCAGACCGAGACCGGGATGTTCCAGATCACCACCGTGCCGACCATGCCCCAGAAACCCGGATCGGCGGGCCGGCCGGTCTTCGGTCAGGAGGCCGCCATCCTCGACGAGGCGGGCCACGAGGTGCCGGACGGCACCGAGGGCTTCCTGGTGCTGAAGAACCCCTGGCCGGCCATGATGCGCACGCTCTACAAGGACCCCGACCGCTATGTCAGCACCTACTGGGAGAAGTACCCGGGGGTCTACCTCACCGGGGACGCCGCCAAACGCGACGAGGACGGCTACATCTGGGTGATCGGGCGCACCGATGACGTCATCAAGGTGTCCGGGCACCGGCTCGGCACCGCGGAGGTGGAGTCGGCCCTGGCCTCCCACCCGGCTGTCGCGGAGGCCGCCGCGATCGGCCTGCCCCACGAGGTGAAGGGCAATGCGATCCACTGCGCGGTGATCCTCAACCAGGGCTACGAGCCCAGCAAGGAGCTCGAGGAGTCGCTGCGACAGCACGTCGCCGAGACCCTTTCGCCGATCGCAAAGCCCGACGGCTTCGACTTCCCCGAGAAGCTGCCCAAGACCCGGTCGGGCAAGATCATGCGCCGCGTCCTGAGGGCCCGGGCGCTGGGCCAGGACGAGGGCGACCTGTCGACTCTGGAGAACGAGTGACCACCGGTTCCCGGCCGGCTCGTCCGGCCGATCCGCTCATCAGCTATCACGCATTCGCAACGAGGAGGACGCATGACCGATGACAACGCCCTGATCCGCCCGCCCCAGGAGGTGCTGGACGAGGCCAATGTCCAGGACTGGGAGGGACTGCTGGCCACCGCGGGTGCCGACCCGGTCGCCTTCTGGGAGCAGGAGGCCGCCGAACTCGAATGGTCGAAGCCCTGGGAGAAGGTGCTCGACGACTCACAGGCCCCCTTCTACCACTGGTTCACCGGGGCCAGGACCAATATCGTCACCAACGCCGTCGACCGTCATCTGACCACCGCTCGGCGCAACAAGCTGGCGCTCATCTGGGTGGGGGAGGACACCTCGAAGGTGCGGACCTTCTCCTACTTCTCGCTCAACCGCGAGGTCGAGCAGATGGCCAACATCCTGCGCTCGATGGGTGTGGAGAAGGGCGACGTCGTCACCATCTACCTGCCGCGAATCCCGGAGATCTACTTCGCGATGCTGGCCTGTGCCAAGATCGGTGCGATCCACTCGGTGGTCTTCGCCGGATATTCCTCGGAGGCCCTCAACGCCCGCATCGACGACTCGGAGTCGAAGTTGGTGATCACCGTCGACGGGTCGTGGATCAACGGTTCGGTGTTCCCGATGAAGCAGATCGTCGACGACGCGGTGAAGTTCTCCCCGAGCGTCGAGAACGTCATCGTGGTGCGCAACACCGGCACCGAGGTGACGATGGATCCCACCCGTGACCACTGGTACCACGAACTCGCCCGGCTGCCGATCGCCCAGGGCCACTGCGAGACGGTGCAGGTCGACGCCGAGGATCCGCTGTTCATCCTCTACACCTCGGGATCGACCGGCAAGCCGAAGGCGGCCGTGCACACCCACGGCGGCTATCAGGTGCACCTGTCCTCGACGATGAAGAACTGTCTGGACATCCACGAGGCGGACCGGTGGTGGTGTACCGCCGATCCGGGCTGGATCACCGGCACCTCCTACGTCATCTACGCACCGCTGATCCGGGGCGCCACCGCCTTCATGGCGGAGGGCAGCCCGGTCTACCCGTATCCGGACGTCTGGTGGCAGTTGGTGGAGCGCTACGGCATCAACGGCATGTTCACCGCTCCCACGGCGATCCGTACCCTGATGCGCTTCGGGGACGCCTGGGTCACCAAGCATGACACCTCGAGCCTACGAATCCTGGTGAGCGCCGGGGAGCCGCTCAACCCGGAGGCCTGGCGCTGGTTCCATGACGTCGTCGGGCAACGGCGGTGCGCGGTCATCGACAACTGGTGGCAGACCGAGACCGGCGCGATGCAGGTGACGAGCCTGCCCGCGATGCCCAAGAAACCCGGCTCGGCCGGCAAGCCGATCCCCGGTCAGGCGGTGGCCGTACTCGACGAGGAGGGCCATGAGGTGCCGCCGGGCACCGACGGCTTCCTGGTGCTGAAGAATCCGTGGCCCTCGATGCTGCGGACCCTGTTCAAGGAGCCGGAGCGCTATGTGGAGACCTACTGGTCGAAGTACCCGGGGTACTACCTCACCGGGGACTCGGCGCGCGTCGACGAGGACGGCTATGTGTGGATCATCGGTCGCACCGACGACGTCATCAAGGTCTCGGGCCATCGCATCGGCACCGCCGAGGTGGAGGCCGCGGTGAACTCGCACCCGGCGGTCGCAGAGTGCGCGGCGATCGGCCTGCCGCACGAGGTCAAGGGCAATGCGATCCACGTCGTGGCGGTGCTGGCCAACGGCTATGAGGGATCCAGGGAGCTGGTCGGCGACATCCGCTCCCACGTCTCGGAGCATCTGTCGCCGATCGCCAAGCCCGAGGCCGTCGAGTTCGTCGACAAGTTGCCCAAGACCCGCTCGGGCAAGATCATGCGCCGGGTGCTGAGGGCCCGGGCGCTGGGCCAGGACGAGGGGGACCTGTCCACCCTGGAGAACGACTGAGAGTCGACGGTGCCCGGTCACCTCCAGGTGACCGGGCGCCGCTGCGTCCTCAGGCGGGAATGCTGTCCTCAGGCGGGAATGTCGCGCCGCCGGTATCCGGCCAGGCCGAGGGCGACAAGAGCTGCCGCGATCCCCGTCTCGACGAGGAACGGCGTCCAGCTCATGGTGTCGCGGGGCAGATGGGACAGATACCCCCAGGGCTGGAGTTTCACCATCCAGCCGGGCAGGCTGATGATCGCCGAGAACCAGGTGGTGAACAGGGTCCAGCCGATGACCGCCCAGGCCAGCCCGAACAGCCGCGGCCACCATCCCACCAGCAGCAGCGCGACTCCGCAGACGAGCAGCAGACCGGGGGACAGTGCCGTTGCAGAGCGGACGTACTGACCGACCAGAGCCCAGTCCGAGGCGGATCGGGCGCGCGGCACGGCCAGCAGGGCGCCGACTCCGGTCATCACGGCGAGCGGTGCGAGCACCGCCCACAGCAGATGGGAGCCGACCACCCGCCAGCGAGTCGTCGAGGCGGCGAGAAGTGGTTCGATCCGGCCGCGCGCCTCCTCGGAGTGGAGGCGTCCGATGACGGATACCACCATGACGGCGGCCACACCGGAGAGGATGCCGAGCATGGTGACGAAGAAGGACACCATGAAGTCGTCGGATCCTCCGATGTGCTCCAGATAGCTCGACAGGTCGGCGTTGCCGGCCAGCGAGGTGCCCGTCTGGGCGATGATCGACCCGGTTCCCGCGGCCGCCACCAGCAGGCCGACGGCCCAGCCTGCCAACCCATTGCGCTGAAGCCGCCAGGACAGACCGAGGGGGCCGCCGAGATAGCCGGCGGCACGGGCCGGACCCGGCCGTGCCGATCGCAGTCCGGCGCCGTGGTCGCGGACCGACTCCAGTCTCAGTGCCAGCCCGGCAAGCATGACGAACAGCCCGACGGGCAGCAGCGCCGCCCACCAGCGCTCGCCGGCCCACGGCCGGATGAGCAGCCCCCACTCCAGCGGTACCGCCCATCGCAGTCCGGCATGGGCCTCGCCGGCCCCGTCGATCATCATGCGCAGCAGGAACATGCCGCCGAAGACGACACCGAGAGTCCAGGCGCGGGCGCTGCGGGCGGTCTCGAAGACCTGCGACAGCACGGCTCCGAAGCCGGCCATCACCAGCCCGCAGGCCGCCACGGCGAGCCCTCCGGCCCACGAACCGCGCAGCCCCAGCCCGGTGGCGATGCACACCAGGGCGGTGGCGAGTCCGGCGGCCAGGGAGCCGAGTGCCGATTCCAGCAGTCCGGACATCAGCGGCGCATGGCGGCCGATGGCCCCGGCCCGCACCAGTTCGAGCCGTCCGTTCTCCTCCTCGGCGCGGGTGGCGCGGACGATGGCGAAGCCGGTCATCATCCCGGCGAACATCGCCGTGAACCCGCCGACCCGCCAGAAGGTGAACCCGCCCTTCGTCCACGGGTTGAAGGCGGGGCCGAGCAGGGCCTGCATCGACGGGTTGGCGACCAGCGGCCCCAGCGCCGTACGGGGATCGGTGCCGGCCGGCACCAGATCGTCGTACTTGACGGCGTTGAGCGGTGGCAAGGAGGCCAGCAGGACGACCCAGCAGATCCAGAAGACGCGGTCGCGTCGCAGGCCGGCGCGCAGCGAGGTGCCGGTGCCGATGAGGGTGCTCATCGTGTCGCCTTCTCGGGCAGTGCGTGGCGCGCGCCGCGGCGTCGTGCAGAATCCTGCTGCTCTGCGGAGTCCTGCCCCGTGCCGCCGTAGTGGCGCAGGAAGAGCTCCTCGAGGCTGGGCGGGGTCGAGGTGAGCGAGCGCACCCCGCACCGGGTGAGCTCGGCCAGCAGTGCGGGCAGGCCGGTGGTCTCGACGTGGGCGCGCACGGTCGTCCGGTCGATGACGACGTCGTGGACCCCGTCGATGTTCTCCAGTCCGATCGGCGCCCGGTCCACCTCCGCGGCGACATCGAGCCGGTGGAGGCGCTGCAGCTGCGCCATGGTGCCGGTCTCGACGATTCGTCCGGTCTTGATGATGGAGACCGAGTCGCACAGCTCCTCGACCTCCGACAGGATGTGGCTGGACAGCAGCACCGTGCGACCGCGCCGGACCTGCTCGCGGATCACCTCGGTGAAGACGTGCTCCATGAGCGGGTCCAGGCCGGAGGTCGGTTCGTCGAGGAGCAGCAGTTCCGCGTCGCCGGACAGGGCGGCGATGAGGGCGACCTTCTGACGGTTGCCCTTGGAGTAGGCACGGGCCTTGCGGCGCGGATCGAGTTCGAATCGCTCGATGAGCTCGTCGCGACGGGCCCGGTCCAGGCCTCCCCGGGAGCGTCCGAGCAGATCGATGGTCTGCCCGCCGGTGAGGTTGGGCCACAGGTCCACCTCGCCGGGCACGTAGGCCAGCCGGCGGTGAAGCCGGGCGGCCTGCGACCACGGGTCGCCGCCCAGCAGCCGGACGGAGCCGGAGTCGGCCCGCAGCAGCCCGAGCAGCACCCTGATGGTGGTGGACTTTCCGGCCCCGTTGGGTCCGAGGAAGCCTCTCACGCCGCCCTGGGGCACCGTGAGTTCGAGCCCGTCGAGGGCCCGGACCTTTCCGAATGTCTTGACGAGATCGTGGATCTCGATGACGTTGTCGTTCATTCCGACTCCTTAGCCGGTCATCCTGTCGTGGGGTGGATGACACTTCGCAGCAGGGAGGCGTAGGACTCGGTGAAGACGCCGGTGCTCAGGAGTTCGATGACCACCGAGCTGTACCGCCGCATCACCTCCGGGTCGTCGAGGCGCTCGCCGCCGAGGCGGCGGGCGAACAGGTCGCCGAGCACCAGGACGCCGATGCTCCAGGTCGTCATCAGTGCGATGGCGGCCTGTCTGTCCTCGGGCAGGACGAGCATCCCGGCGTCCGCGGCGCGGGTGACCATCTCCTCGCTGTAGGAGCAGAACAGGTCGTAGGCCTGCTGGGCCGTCTCGCCGCCTGCCCGCAGTTCCTGCACGAGGTAGTTGGCCACCGTCCAGAGCTCCGGGTTGTCATCCAGGAAGGACTGCAGGCTGGGCATCGGCCCGGACTCCTGCAGGTAGACGCTCTTCTGCCTGAAGACCTCCAGCGCGTGGGCGTCGCAGGCCTCCTTGAGCTCCTTCTTGCTGCCGAAGTGGTGAATGACAAGTCCGGGGGAGACGCCGGCGCGTGAGGCGATCTGGCGGATCGTCGTCCTGTCGAAGCCCTGCTGACCGAACAATTCCAGAGCCGCCAGGCGGATGCGCGCCCGGGGCAGGAGATCAGCAGTGTTTGAACTCACGTTCAATATGTTGAACGTGAGTTCAGTCAATGTCAAGAGCAGGGGTTCAGGCAGTGATCGCAGCCGCTCCGCATCTGCTCCGAGGGCGGTGAGCAGAGGATTGGGATGTGAGACGCGAATCCACACTGTGACGGCGATCCGGCACACTGTGGCGGTCGGACCCATCAAGGAGAACCCACATGACCACACTGGCGTCGGAGCAGGTCTCACAGTCGAGGCCGACTCCTCCGCGCGAGATGCGCAGGATCGCACTGGCCGGGGCCTTCGGCACCGGTATCGAGCTCTACGACTTCCTCATCTTCGGACTGGCCTCCGGCCTCGTCTTCCCCCATCTGTTCTTTCCGCAGTCGGATCCGCTGATGGGTTCCCTGCAGTCCTTCATGGCCTTCGGCGCCGGGTTCGTCTCCCGGCCTCTGGGCGGCATCATCTTCGGCCACTTCGGCGACCGGGTCTCACGCAAGACCATGCTCGTCATCACGTTGCTGGCCACCGGTTCCTGCACCGTCTGCATGGGCCTGTTGCCGACCTACGGCACCGTCGGCGCATGGGCTCCGGTGCTGCTGGTGAGCCTGCGGGTCCTCCAGGGCGTCTTCATGGGCGGCGAGCAGAGCGGGGCCTTCATCATGGTCACCGAGCACGCCCCGGCCGGTCGCAAGGCGGTTCTCGGGGCCGCGGTGACGGCGGGTTCGCCGATCGGCAGCCTGCTGGGCATCGGCGCCTTCCAGATCGTCGCCCTGACCACCGGCGACGCCTTCGCCCAGTGGGGCTGGAGGATCCCCTTCCTGGCCTCGGCCGTCCTCATCGGCATCGGCCTGTGGGTGCGGATCGGGATGAGCGAGAGCCCGGAATTCCAGACGATGCAGGCGGAGTCGCGGACGAAGAAGGTCCCGCTGGCCGGGGTCTTCGCCCACTCCCTGCCCTTCCTGATCGCCGGCATCCTGGTGAATCTGGGCTTCAACCAGTTCATCTTCATCGTCAACTCCTTCACCACCTCCTACGCCGCCAAGACCATCGGCTTCGCCCAGGGCGACGTCCTGCTGTCGGGCCTGGCGGGTTCGGGAGGCATGCTCATCGCCGTCTTCGTGGCCGGCCGGCTCGCCGACAGGTTCGGGCTGGTGCGGATCATGGGTATCGGCGCCCTGTTCCAGGTGATCTGGGCCTTTCCCTACTTCTGGCTCGTCAACACCGGTTCGGTGCCCGCCCTCTACCTGGCCGTCATTGGCGCCTATGTGGGGCTCAGCTTCGTCTTCGGGCCGATGGCCGCCTACTACGTGAACCTGTTCAGGCCCGAGCACCGGTACTCGGGGGTCGCCTTCTCCTACAACCTGGGAGCGGTGCTCGGAGGCGGCCTGTCGCCCTCCATCGCCACCGCCCTGCTGCGATACTTCGGCGACTCGTCGGGGGTCTCGGTCTACGTGGCGGTCGGCGGTCTGCTCACCCTCGCGGGGCTGCTCACCAGCGCCCGGCATGTCCGGGCCCGGGAGCGCAGCCAGAGGCTGGACGCCGGGCTGGACTGAGCCGGAAGCGGGTTTCGGGGGCCGGCGAACCGAGGCGATGAGGGAATCCCGCTGGCCATCGCCTCCATCACCACCGGACTCGCCGCCCCGGCCCGCCGATGCAGTGCTCCGGAGACGCTCCCGTAGAACCGCGTCGCCGAGGTCAGACGGAGTTCCGAGGCCATCCGCTTCAGCAGCGGTTTGTCGGGTCCGGTGCCGACAACATGAAGAGTGGCGTCCGGATCTGTCTGATGGAACTGCGCGAAGGCCAGCAGCGCCGTGTCGGCGCCCTTCTCCGGGGACAGGGACCGTCAGTCCAGACCCGAGGTCGTCATCCCCTGGACGAGGTAGCGCTGCAGGAACAGGAAGACCAGGACCACCGGGATGATCGCCACCAGTGCCCCGGCGAACAGCTGGGCGTAGTCGACCCCCTGGCTGGTCATGAATCGGCTCAGCGTCAGCTGGACGGTGCGGGTGCTGTCGCGGGCGACCAGCAGCGGCCACAGGAAGGCGTTCCAGGCGCCGATGAAGGTGATGGTGGAGACCGCCGCCACGATTCCCATGGAGTTCGGCAGCACCACCCGCCACATCACCGTCCACGGATTGGCCCCGTCGAGCTCGGCCGCCTCCTCCAGCTCACGGGGGAAGCTGAGCAGGGACTGGCGGAACAGGTAGGTGGCGAAGGCCGAGAACATCACGGGGATGATGAGGCCGCGGTAGGAGTCGATCCAACCGAACTGGCTGGTCATGATGAAGCTCGGCACGAAGGTCACCGCGGTGGGCACCATCAGGGTCAGCACGGTGAGCTTGAGGATCACCCCGGCAGCCCTGTTGCTGAACCGTGCGAGACCGTAGCCGGCCATGAAGCTCACGATCACCGTGAGCGCCGTCTGGCCGATCGACTGGATCGCCGAATGGCCCATGGCCGATAGCAGCCCCAGGTCGGAGTCGGTGAACAGCGCGCTGATGACGTCGGGGCTCAGATTGTCGGGCAGCCACTTCCACCGGGGCGACACGAATCCCTGGTCGGAGGTGAACGCGTTGCGGAAGATGACGTAGAAGGGCAGCAGGCAGATCGCCGCAAGGAGTGCCAGCAGCACCAGTTTCAGGGTGTGGGCGGCGCGCCCTCCGCGACCGCGCACCATCCGTGCCGAGGCGTTCTGCTCGCTCATGACCTGCTCCGATCCGCCCGGGTGACCCACCAGTTCTGCAGCACCCCGAAGAGGACGATGACGGCGGTGAGGATCATGGTGCCCGCACCGCCCAGCCCCAGGTCCTGCTGGGAGCCGCCGACGCTGATCATGTAGAGGTGGACCAGTGGCGGCCGGGCGTAGGGCGGGTAGGACCCGGCCGTCGACATCATGTTGTAGAACTCGTCGAAGGCCTGGAAGGCGCCGATGAGCAGCAGCATGAGCACCGCCGCGCTGGTGGCGCGCAACTGCGGCAGGGTGACGTACCGCAGCCGGCGCCAGCCCGAGGCGCCGTCGATGGCGGCCGCCTCATAGGTGTCGGTGGGGATCTGATTGAGGCCGGCGATGAGCAGGATCATGTAGTAGCCCACCTGGAGCCACAGCCTCAGCGTGACCAGAGCCACCCAGTACCAGTTGTTCGTCCCGCCCAACCAGTCGACGTCGTCGAATCCGAGCCTGCGCAGCAGCGAGTTGATGAACCCGAACCGGGCCCCGTTGAAGAAGGACAGCCGCCAGACCATGGCCGCCACCACGTACGAACAGGCGGTGGGAATGAAGAAGACCGAACGGAAGAAGGCCCGGAACCGGCCCACATTGTCCAGCATCAGGGCCAGCGCCAGCGAGCAGGCGTAGGTCAGCGGCACGATGACGGCCGCGAAGACGATGAATGTGAGCATCGAGTCGCGGAACAGCTGATCGCCCAGCAGGTACTCATAATTGGCCAGGCCGACGAATCTCGTCGGCCTGATGGTCGCCCGGGCGTCGAAGAACGACAGGTAGGCGCTCCAGACGATCGGGATGTAGACGAAGACCAGCAGCCCCACCAGGAACGGCGTGACGAACACCGCGAACCACAGATTGCGCCCCTGACGGCCGCGGATCCGTTGCCAGACAGAGCGCCCGTCACCGCTCCCGGTGAGGTCTGCCGGCGTACTCACTTCTTGATGCGCTTCAGCTCGCTCCGGGCGGTCTTCTGCACCGAGGCGAACTCCTTCTTGGCATCGGCCTTCTTCTTGACGACGTTGGTGACCGCCGCGTTGAAGGCGTCGCCGATGGTGGAGGTCCACAGCAGCTCGGAGGCGTGACCCATCTTGTCGACGAATTCGGCAGCCTCCTTACCGGCTCCCGAGGAGATCTGCGAGGCCTTGGAGACCAGGTCGGTGCGCGAGGGGATGTGGGTGCCGTAGGAGTTGGCGAAGTCGACCTGCTTGTCGGTCTGGTCGACCCACAGCCACTTGTTGAACTTCTTGGCCCCCTCCACATTGGAGCCGGCCCCCTTGGCGGCCACGCAGGAACCGTAGGCGCCGAAGACCACGGCCTGGCGGCCCTTGTCGCCGAAGGCGGGGAAGGGCAGGACGCCGAAGTCGTCGCCCCACTTCTTCTTGACGTCGTTCAGGGCCCACAGGCCGGTCCACTGCATCGCGGTCTCCCCGTTGACGAACGGGGATCCGTCGAACCAGTCCTTCGAGGCACTGGTGAGCAGGCCCCCGGAGGTGGAGAAGTCCCGGTACGCGTTGACCGCGTCGAAGAAGTTGGACTCCATGAAGCCCAGGTCGGTGCCCTCGTCGTTGAGCTGCTCGAAGCCCGCGCTCCAGATGAGGAAGTTGCCCAGCACGCCCAGGCCGCCGTCATTTCCGGCGAAGAAGCCGCCCATGTCGGAGGTCTTGACGGCCTTGGCCGCCTTCACCAGATCGGCGAAGGTCTTCGGCGGATCCACCTTGGCCTTCTCCAGCACGGACTTGCGGTAGTAGAGCAGCTGCATGTCGAGGACCTGCGGGATGGCCCAGATCTTGCCGTTGTAGGTCATCCTGTCCAGCACGGGCTTGGAGAACTTGTCCTTGTCGTCGCCGATGACCTCGGTGAGATCGACAACCTGGCCCTGCTGGATCATGTCGAGGGTGGCGCCGTTCTCGGACTCGAAGACGTCGGGGATGCCGTTGCCCGACAGGAGGGTGGTGGCCAGCAGCTTCATGTAGTCGGTGCCCGGATTCCACTTCACCGTGACCGAGGCGTCCTTGTAGGCCTTGGCATAGCGGTTCACCGCCTCCTGGACGCCCTTCTCGCCGTACTCGTGGTACCACTGGATGAGCTTTCCGGATCCTCCGGAGGCGGCCGCGCTCGAGCTGGATCCGGTGCTCACGCCACCGGAGTTGGAGCCGCAGGCTGAAAGGACGGCGGCCGCGGCAAGACCCGTGGCGGCCCCGAAGAAATGACGTCGGGAGAGGTTCATGAGGATGAGCTTAGGGCTGGCGCTGTGAGATTTCACCCATCGGACGCCGCCGGTCAGCCGCTGGCGGAACAGCCGTTCAGCGTGTACATCCACGTGCCGTTCTGCGCGGCCCGGTGCGGGTACTGCGACTTCAACACCTATGTGCTGGGCTCCATGGGGGCCGGCGCCGTCCAGACCTATCTGGACGCGGCCCATACCGAGATCGAGACGGCCTCCGCACAGTTCCCGGCACTCGGTCCGGCGCGCACCGTGTTCTTCGGGGGAGGGACGCCGACCATGCTGACCCCCGCCCAGCTCGGGGGGCTCATCGAGCATGTCCGGAACAGCTGGGGGATGACCGGCGACGCCGAGGTGACCACCGAGGCCAACCCGGAGACCCTGTCGACGCCGGTACTCGACGGCCTGCTGGAGGCCGGCGTCAACCGCCTGTCGATGGGCATGCAGTCCGCCGACCGGGGAGTGCTGAAGCTCCTGGACCGGGTCCACACCCCGGGCCGTGCCGTCGACATGGCCCGGCTGGCCCGCGAGCGGGGATTCGACGACATCTCCCTGGATCTCATCTTCGGCACCCCGGGGGAGAGCCTAGAGTCCTGGCGTCGCAGCCTGGAGACCGCCCTGGAGGCCGAGCCCGACCACATCTCCGCCTACTCCCTCATCGTGGAGGAGGGCACCCGGCTGGCAGCCCGGATTCGTCGCGGGGAGGTACCGATGACCGACGAGGACGACCTGGCCGACAAGTACCTGGCGGCCGAGGAGACCCTCACCGGCGCCGGCTTCGTCAACTACGAGGTGTCCAACTGGGCCCGGCCGGGCACCGGCCCGGACGGCGTCGTGGACCTGCACCGGGCCGAGCACAACATGGCCTACTGGCTGGGCGACGACTGGTGGGGGATCGGGCCGGGCGCCCACTCACATGTCGGCCAGGCCCGCTGGTGGAACGTCAAGCACCCGGCCCGGTACG
The DNA here is from genome assembly GCF_003325455.1 of Acidipropionibacterium virtanenii. Lineage (NCBI taxonomy): Bacteria > Bacillati > Actinomycetota > Actinomycetes > Propionibacteriales > Propionibacteriaceae > Acidipropionibacterium > Acidipropionibacterium virtanenii. The sequence goes on along the minus strand of NZ_CP025198.1, from coordinate 2,098,246 downwards.
CGGCTCTGTGCTCCGCCGGCGAGCTGCCGGTCGACGACGGGGAGGTGCTCGGACCCGAGGAGCGCCACGAGGAGACGGTGCTGCTGAGGCTGCGGCTGGCCGACGGGCTTCCTGTGGCGGAATTGCGGGAGGAGGAGGTTCCCCGTGCCGCCAAGGTCGTCACCGACGGGCTCGGTACCGAGACAGACGGTGTGCTCCGGCTGAATCTGGAAGGCCGGCTGCTGGCCGACCGGATCATCACCGAGCTGCTTGTCTGATCGTCCTAATAGGCTTGCGGGTATGACCGATCGTTACAGCAAGGACGTTCTGAGCCCCGGCTGGCAGCAGAAGGGGAAGAAGAAGAGCGTCGATGTGCCACTGCAGATCGACATGGTGGTGGAGGATCCCTCCACCGGCTACGTCGGCGCCGTGGTGGCCTGGGAGAACGGGGTGGTGATCCTGGAGGACCGGCGCGGCGCCAGGCGGGCCTTCCCGGTGGGTCCGGGATTCTGGATCGACGGCGAGCCGGTCAACCTGTGCATCCCGCCGCGCCAGGGCACCGCACAGCGCGCCCACACCGCGTCGGGATCCCTCAGCAGCCCCGAGCACGAGGCCGCCCGGGTGGCGCTGCCCAGCCGCATCTATGTGGAGGGCCGCCACGACGCCGAGCTGGTCGAGAAGATCTGGGGCGACGACCTGCGCCACGTCGGCGTCGTCGTGGAGTACATGGGCGGCATGGACGATCTGGTCGGGATCGTCGCAGAGTTCAGGCCCGGTCCCGGGCACCGGCTCGGCGTGCTCGTCGATCATCTGGTGGCCGGGACCAAGGAGTCACGGGTCGCCGCCCAGGTCGCCAAGGGCGGTTACGGGGAATACGTCATGATCACCGGCCACCGCTTCATCGATGTGTGGCAGGCCATCAGGCCCGAGCGGATCGGCCGCAAGGCCTGGCCGGAGGTGCCGATGGACGAGGACTTCAAGCTCGGAACCCTGAAGAGGCTCGGACTGCCCCACGAGGACCAGTCCGATGTCGGGAAGGCCTGGCAGGCGATGCTGGCGAGGGTCCGCGACTGGCACGATCTGGACCCCCGGTTCAACACCGAGATGGAGCGGCTCATCGACTTCGTCACCACGGATCACCTTGAGGACGCCGGATGAGCCGATTGAGCGGCGAGGCCGTCTCACAGATCATCCGCGACGTCGCCGAACGCATCATCGACCCCGCGTTCGGCACGCTGAGCACTGCCCAGATCCACCAGAAGACTCATCCGGGAGACCTCGTCACCGACATCGACCGGCGGGCGGAACGGGCTCTGAGTGCCGAGCTGGTAGCACGTGGAGGCGGTGTCGCGGTGGGGGAGGAGGCGGTCTTCGCCGATCCCGCGATCCTGTCGGGCCTGCCCGAGGCACCCCTGGCCTGGGTGATCGATCCCATCGACGGCACCGGCAATTTCATCAAGGCATCCGACGACCACGCCGTGATGGTCGCGGAAGTGCGCGCCGGCAGGGCGGTGCGCGGCTGGATCTTCCAGCCCAGGCGCGGTCACATGTACTTCGCCGAAGCCGGAGCCGGGACCTGGTGCGACGGCGAGCGCCTCTCCCGTGGCCCCTCCGGCGATCCGGTGGTGGCCGTCACAACCCACAAGGCCTTCCACCAGGCCCCGCAGCCCGCGTCGGGGCCGCGGCTGGAGTGGGGATGGTCGCGCTGGTGCTGCGGGGTGGATTATCCGCGGCTGTGTGCAGGTGAGGTCGACGCCACTGTCTACCTGCATTCCCATCCCTGGGACCACTTGGCCGGCGCATTGATGGTGCGTGAACTCGGTGGGGTGGTGCGGACCGCGTCGGGACGGGATTTCGGTGTCACGGAGATCCCGGGCGACCCGTTGATCGTGGCATCCGACGAGCGGGCCCATTCGGCAGTCGCGGGGGCCCTGAGGCGTCTGTGACCTCTGGCGGTCTCACCGCCTGCTGAGCGGCAACAGACCTTTTCGGGTAATTCCCCGGGCGGCCAGTTGGTCGGCGATCCGGGGAATCCAGTCGGTGATCGTGGCCTGGGCGAAGGGCCACTCGTGAGCACCCTGGATCTTGTCGACCGGCGTCCCGGCCTCCATCGACTGCTTCACCTGGTCGACGCACCGGGAGATCCGCCCGTTCTGGGCCATCACGGCGTCGGCGTCGACCGGATCGCCGTGGCCGGGGATGTACCGCCCCTTCCCGTCGGTGGCGGTGATCATCGATCCGATCGCGGCAGGCCAGTTCCAGAAGTCGGTGGACTCGTCGGCCTGCGGGTCGCCCGAGGTCTCCACGAGGTCGCCGGTGAAGGTGATCTGCTCCCCGGGCACCCGCACGATCAGGTCGCCGTCGGTGTGACCGGCGCCGGGGTGCAGCACCTCGGCCCCCAGCCCTCCCAGATCCAGGTATGCCATGAGTGAGATGGGGTGGGCCACCGCCGGCGGCTCGGTCAGGTGCGCCAGTGCTCCACGGTGCATCCAGGCCTGTGCGCCGGGCACGCCGGCCAGCCCACCGGCATGGTCGTCATGATGATGGGTCACCACGATCCGGTCCACCGGGCGACCCAGCGCCCGGGCCGCGCCCCAGGCCAGTGCGCGGCCCTGATCCGGCGTCGACCCCGTGTCGACCAGCAGCAGATGCTCATCGCCGATGACCAGTCCGCAGGTCACCGCGCAGGGCTCCAGGCGCGTCGTCCACACCCTCCCCGTCAGCGGTGACCACTCGACCTCGGCTGTGATGTCCATGGCGACAGCATGGCACGCGATCGGCAGAGGGCGAACACGGCCGGGCGAACACGGCTGGGCAGAGCGGTAGACTGGCACTCCCGATCCATGAGTGCCAGAATCTACGGGATCCCAGGTGAGGAGGGACAGTGCTCGACGACCGCAAGCTCGACGTACTGAAGGCCATCGTCACCGATTACGTCTCGAGCAAGGAGCCGGTCGGCTCCAAAGCCCTGGTCGAGAGACACGGCCTGAGAGTCTCGCCGGCCACGGTGCGCAATGACATGGCGGCTCTGGAGGAGGAGGGGTACATCACCCATCCCCACACCAGTGCCGGCCGTATCCCCACCGACAAGGGGTACCGCCTCTTCGTCGACCGGATCGCCACCGTCAAGCCCCTGTCGGCCCCCGAGAGGCGGGCCATCATGAGTTTCATGAACGGCGCCGCCGACCTGGACGACATCGTGACCCGCACAGTCCGGCTGCTCGCCCAGATCACCCACCAGGTGGCGATCATGCAGTACCCGGTGGCCTCCTCGGCGACCGTCCTGCATCTGGAGCTGGTGAGCCTGTCGACCGATCGGGTGCTCGTGGTGCTCATCACCTCCTCGGGCACCGTCGAGCAGCGCATCATCGATATGCCCGGGCACACCGAACGGTTCATCGTGGGGCTCCGGTCCCGGCTCAACGACCTGCTGGTGGGCTGCACCATTGCCGAGGCCGCTGAGGCCCTGGCCGGGTTCATCGACGAGTTCGGTCCCGACAGCTCCGCGGCGGTGTCCGGCGTCGCCGCCGCGGTACTGGAGATCCTCGCCACCGACCCGTCGGCCCGGGTGGTGGTCGCCGGGGTGCCCAACCTGGCCGGCTTCGGGATGGCCTTCGAGACCTCGGTCCGGCCTGTGCTGGAGGCCCTGGAGGAGCAGGTCGTCCTGCTGAGGCTGCTCGGGGAGGCCACCTCCTCCGGGGCCGAGGGTCTGACGGTGCGCATCGGCACTGAGAACCCCGATGAGAACTTCCGGTCGACGTCACTGGTCGCCAGCACCTATGGTGACGACGGTGGCCGGGCGGGCCTGGGTGTCGTCGGCCCGACGAGAATGGACTACCCCTCGACCATGGCCGCGGTGCGGGCGATCGCCCGGTACGTGGGCCGGTTCCTGTCAGAAGGATGACCGCAGCAGATGAGCGATGACTACTACGAGGTGCTCGGCGTCTCCCGCGACGCCAGCGCGGACCAGATCAAGAAGGCCTACCGCAAGAAGGCCATGAAGCTCCACCCCGACGTCGCCGGGCCGGGCTCCGAGGACGCCTTCAAGAAGGTCCAGGAGGCCTACGAGGTGCTCCAGGATCCGCAGAAGCGCGCCGTCTTCGACCGCGGAGGCGATCCCAACGCCGCCGCCGGCGGATTCGGGGACAGCGGATTCGGCGGCGGTTTCGACTTCACCAATCTGGTCGACGCCATGTTCGGCGGAGGCAGTCCCTTCGGCGGCTCCTCCCGAGGCCCCAGATCGAGGGTGCGCCGCGGCCAGGACGCCTTGGTGCGGATGCGCCTCACGCTGGCAGAGGCGGCCTTCGGGATCACCAAGCCCCTGGACATCGACACGGCCGTGGTGTGCCCCAAGTGCCACGGCAAGGGGGCGGAGAAGGATTCCGAGCCGGTCACCTGCACCACCTGCGACGGCCGCGGCGAGGTGACCACCGTCGAGCGCTCCTTCCTCGGCAATATCCGCACCACCCAGCCCTGCCCCACCTGCCGCGGATACGGCACCGTCATTCCCAACCCCTGCCCGGAATGCTCCGGGGAGGGCCGGGTGCGCACCTCCCGCACCATCAACGTCAAGATCCCCGCCGGGGTGGCCGACGGCAACCGGATCCACCTGGACTCCCAGGGTGAGGTGGGTCCCGGAGGCGGACCCGCCGGCGATCTCTACGTCGAACTGGTGGTCGCCCCCCACGAGGTCTTCCGCCGCGAGGGCACCGATCTGGAGATGGCCATCTCGGTGCCGATGACCGCGGCGGCGCTGGGCACCACGGTCGCCGTGCGCACCCTGGAGGCCGACCGCGAGGACATCGACGCCGATCAGGGCAGCGTCGACGTCGAGATCCCCGCCGGCACCCAGTCGGGCACCCGCATCGTGGTGCACGGCCGTGGCGTGCCGAAGCTGCGCAGTCAGGGCCGCGGCGATCTGGGGGTCACGCTGCTCGTCGACACCCCCACCAGGCTCAACAGCAGGCAGCGCGACCTGCTGCGCGCCCTGGCCGAGGCCCGCGATGAGACCGAGACCAGCGCCTCGGTACACACCACCGGCTCCAAGGGCGTCTTCTCCCGCATCAAGGAGGCCTTCGGCGGATGACCGAACCCTGCTTCATCGCCGCGATCGGTGACGCCGGGCCCGGCTCGGTCGTCGAGATATCCGGGGCGGAGGGGCACCACGCGGCGGCGGTGAGGAGGATCGGGGCCGGGGAGTCGGTCCTGGTGACCGACGGTGCCGGGTCCGCGGTCCGCGGGCCCGCGGTCGAGATCGGGAAGAACGTGGTGCGGGTCCGGGTCGTCGACCGCCTGAGCAGTCCTGCCAGGACCCACCGGTGGATCGCCGTTCAGGCACTCACCAAAGGCCCTCGCGCCGACCTGGCCGTCGAGACACTCACCGAGCTCGGCGTCGACGAGATCATCGCCTGGCAGGCGTCCCGGTCCATCTCCCGTTGGAGTCCGGACAAGCGGGACAAGGGGCTCGCCAAATGGCGGGCCACCGCCCGGGAGGCGACCAAGCAGTCCCGCCGGTTCACCGTGCCCCAGATCACCTTCGCGACGTCCATCCAGGTCGCCGGGAGGATCGGCGCCGCCGACGCGGCCTTCGTGCTCCACGAGTCCGCCACCGCCCCGATCAGACGGGCCGACCTGCCCGCATCCGGTGACGTGATCCTGATCGTCGGGCCCGAGGGCGGTATCAGCCCCGACGAACTGCAGACCTTCACCGACGCCGGCGGCCATCCGGTCCGGGTGGCCGACGCCGTGCTGCGGGCCTCGACCGCACCGGTGGTCGGTCTGGCCCAGCTCCAGGCGCTGGCGAGCATCTGACCCGTCGGGCGTCAGACGCGCCGATTCCGCAGTGTCAGTCCTGGACCGACTTCACCAGGTCCAGTACCGCGGGGTACAGCGGATGCTCGGGCTCGAGCCCGGTGACGGTCTCGACGACCTTCTCGGCCGGCTCGTCGGCCAGCAGCCGCTGAAGTTCCACAGCCTCCTTGTCGTCGGCGTAGTCGAAGCGCAGGGCCGCGCCGATCGCCGTCAGCAGGGCGTCCGCGGAAAGGCCCCGCTCGGCCAGCTGCGAGGCGGGACCGACGAAGCGATCGTTGCGCGACAGCTTGCGCAGCGGCGAACGTCCCACCCGCTCGACCGTGTCGGGCAGATAGGGATTGGCGAACCGCCGCATGATCTTGGCCGCGTAGGACTCGAGCTCCGTCCTGTCGAATCCGTACTTCGCGACGAGCAGCGACCGGGTCTCGGCGAGCACGGCGGAGACCGCGTCCTCGATGTCGCCCTCATTGAGCGCGTCCGAGATCTTCTCCACCCCTCTGGCGTACCCGAGATAGGCCGTCGTCGCATGGCCGGTGTTGACGGTGAACAGCTTGCGCTCAATATAGGGCGCGAGATCGGGCACCCAGGTGACGCCGGGGATCTCCGGACGTCGGTCGCCGAACGGCCCGGTCTCGATGGCCCACTCGAAGTAGTTCTCCACCGTCACGTCGAGCCCCGGATCCTGGGCGGGAACGATGCGGTCAACCGCGGTGTTGGCGAAGACCGCGCGCTCGTCGAGATCGTCGCCCTCGTAGCGCGAGCGGATCTCGGCCTCCAGAATGCTGGTGGCGCCGATCGCGTTCTCGCAGGCCATCACCGCGACCGGCGGGGCCGAGGCCGGGCGAGCGGCGATACCCGCGGCAATGCCCGGAGCCACGAACTTGAGGATCGAGACCCCCACGGCGGTGGTGACCACGTCGGCGGCGGCAATGGCACCGGTGAGCGTCTCGGAGTCCTTCGCTGAATTGATCGCGGAGAACCCGCTCACCACATGCGTGCGCAGCTCGTCACCGACCTCGTGGACCTCATAGGAATCGGCCCCCTGGAGCTGCTCGATCAGCTGATCGGCCACATCCGCGAAGGTGAGTTCGTAGCCCGCCTCCGCCAGCAGCAGGCCGACAAAGCCTCGTCCGATGTTTCCTGCGCCGAAGTGCACTGCACGCATGCCCACGCCTTTCCTGAGATTGCGACGGACCCATCGCTGGTACATCCGGTGCGACGGCGTCGCCGCCCGGGCCTCGTCTCCGGTCAGGCTAGCAGGCGGCCCGCCGGTCCTGTGGACCACTCCACCGGATGTCCGGTTGTGTGGGGAATGGCCTGAACCTTGGGCAGACCTGATGAACTCTCACATCATCCAACAACTTGACAACCTATACCGCCCCAGCGAGACTACGGCCCAGATCGATGCTGATCGTCACTGCCGACATTGGCCTCGTTGGTGACCCTCGGCCTAAGATCGACCCAACATTCTGGAGATCACATGTCCTTACCTGACGCGAGCGTCAACAAGAATCTCGAAGGCCGAGGTGTCAGGGCCTCGGTCCAGCGCTTCGGCGGGTTCCTGGCCGGCATGATCATGCCGAATATCGGCGCGTTCATCGCATGGGGCCTCATCACAGCCTTCTTCATCCCCGCGGGCTGGTTCCCCAACTCCGAACTCGCCAAGCTCGGCGATCCGATGCTCACCTACCTGCTGCCCCTGCTCATCGCATACACCGGCGGCACGACCGTCAACGGTCGGCGCGGCGGCGTCATCGGCGCGATCGCCGTGATGGGCGTGATCGTCGGTGCCGACATCCCGATGCTGCTGGGCGCCATGATCATGGGCCCGCTGGCGGCCTGGCTGCTAAAGCAGCTGGACAAGCTGCTGGAGGGGCACATCCCCTCGGGCTTCGAGATGCTCATCGACACCTTCTCGATCGGCATCCTCGGCATGCTGCTGGCCCTGCTGGGCCATGTCGGCATCGGGCCCATCGTCACCACTCTGATGGGCTGGCTGGCCTCGGGCGTGGCCTTCCTGATCCGCCACAGCCTGCTGCCACTGGCCTCGATCTTCGTCGAGCCGGCGAAGGTGCTGTTCCTCAACAACGCCATCAACCACGGCATCCTCACCCCGTTGGGCATCGAGCAGTCCAAGGCCGCCGGCAAGTCCATCCTGTTCATGGTCGAGTCGAACCCCGGCCCCGGCCTCGGGCTTCTGCTGGCCTACCTGGTGTTCGGCGCCCGCAAGATCAAGGAGTCGGTGCCCGGCGCGCTCATCATCCACCTGTTCGGCGGCATCCACGAGATCTTCTTCCCCTACGTGCTGATGAAGCCGAAGGTCATCCTGGCCACCATCGCCGGTGCCATGAGCGGTCTCCTGGTCGCCACCTGGACCGGTGCGGGTCTGGTCGGACCGCCCGCCCCGGGATCGATCATCGCCTGGTTCCTGATGACCCCCAGGGGCGCGTACCTTCCGATGATCCTCGACTTCCTCACCGCCACGGTGGTGTCCTTCGTCATCGCGGCCCTGCTCATCAGACCCGACCGCAAGAAGGACGAGGCGGCCGACCTGGGCGGCGTCTCCACGACGACCGCCACCGCCGGTGCGGCCTCGGCGCCCGCGACCGCGGTCTCCGCCGGCGGTGCCCTGGACGGCAACCTCATCACCAAGGTCATCGTGGCCTGCGACGCCGGGATGGGCTCCTCGGTGATGGTGGCCTCGTCCATGAAGAAGAAGCTGGCTCCCTACGGGGTCGAGGTGGGTCACACCCCGGTCAACGACATCCCGCCCGACACCACCCTGGTGCTCACCCAGGACGGCCTGGTTGACCGCGTCCAGAAGATGGTGCCCAACGCCCAGGTAGTGCCTTTCACCAACTACATGGGCGACCCGGCCTTCGAGCGGGTGGAGCAGGCCGTCAAGGCCGCCCACAGTGGCGCCGCGGCTCCCGCTGCCGCTCCTGAGGCCGCGCCGGCCCCCAGAACGGCCAGCTTCGGCGGCGGTGTGCTGACTGCCGAGGGAATCCGGCTGGGGCTGCACGCCGCGGACAAGGATGACGCGATCCGTCAGGCCGGTCAGGTGCTCGTCGACGTGGGCGCTGCCGATCCGGCCTACATCGACGGCATGCTCGCCCGGGAGGAGCAGATCTCCACCTACATGGGCGAGGGCGTCTCGATCCCGCACGGGGTCAATGAGGCTCGCGTCCACATCAAGAAGGCCGGTCTGGGATTCCTTCAGTTCCCCGAGGGCGTCGACTGGAACGGCAACATCTGCTACGTGGCGATCCCGATCGCCTCCACGTCCGACGAGCATCTGGAGATCATGGCCTCCCTGGCCCGGGTCCTCGCCGACACGGCGACCGCCGAGCAGCTGCGCAACGCCTCCACTCCGGAGGAGGTGCTGGAGCTCCTGGCACCCGAACAGGGCTGACAGACCGCGACGAAGGAGGGGCCCGATCATCGGATCGGGCCCCTCCTTCTGCCGTACCCGGCCTACTGGTTCTTCTTGCCGGCGCCGCCCAGGGCGATGCACAGAAGGCCCCCGGCCAGGCTCAGGTTCTTGAAGAAGTGGATCTGCTGCCCCTGTCTGGCCTCTGGCTCGGCCTCCCAGAAGGGATGGCCGACGATCGTGACCGGAATCATCTGGGCCGCCAGGACAGCGGCTGCGCAGCGGGGCTTGATGCCGAGCGCCAGGGCCGCGCCGGCGGCGGTCATCACGGCTCCGTCGAGCTTGACCAGTGACGCGGAGTCCGCGGAGTCGGCCAGGCTCCGGACCGACGCGGGCAGCTTCTCCTTGGCGCCGTCGACGGCGGGTGCCATGTGTTCGGCATTCCTGAACTCGCCGATGCCGCCGTTGATGAATGTGGCGGCCAGTGCGGACCGGGCGATGAACTTCAGCACAGACATGTGTCTCCTTCTCGGGGTGGCTCTCTCTTCTGATCTGGTATCAGATCTGTGATGCACCCTCGACCATATCCGCGTCGCATGACGAGGAGGTGCCGGTCACCTCGCGAGACGCTAGCCGGACAGCCCCAGGGCGAACGGCAGGACGGTTCCTGCACCGCTTCGGCGCAGCAGCCGTGCGGCGACGGCCATCGTCCACCGGCTGGTGACCAGATCGTCGACCAGGAGCACGGGAGCGCCGTCCAGGCGGGTCAGCCCGGCCGCGAGATCCTCGCCGACCCGGAACCGGTCGCACACATCGCGGACCCGGAAGGCCGAGTTCACCCGGGGATCCAGCCGGCCCGATCCGGGCGCCAGGTCCAGGGCTCCCAGGTATTCCAGCCTGCCGGCCCTGGCGATGCCCCGGGCCAGGGATCCCACGAGACCGGGACGGCCGACCGACGGGATGGCGACCACCCCGGCCGGCCGCAGGTCCCAGTCCCAGTCCGACAGGACCCGCAGGCATGCGCCGGCCAGCGGGCCCGGCACCTCGGCGTCGAGAGGGATTCCCTGGTCGTCGGTGCGGAACAGGTCGCGCAGCGGTCCGCCCCAGCCCAGATCCGAGAGGCGGGCGATGACCCGCCCTTCGGCCGCCTGCTCCGCGGGTGGGATCCTCCCCTTCAGGGCCACGCCGAGACGGTCCAGGCCGCTGGGCCAGCTGCGCCTGGGCTCCACCGGCACCCCGACCCGGTCCAGGGTGACCTGTGCGCGGGCTCGCTGGTCCGGGTCCACGTCGGTGGGGTACCACGGTCCCGCGCAGGCGTCGCACCGTCCGCAGGCCGCCGAGCCCGGATCGTCGAGCTGGGAGGTGAGGAAGGCCATCCGGCACGAGTCCAGGCGCTCGTAATGCTCCATGGCGTCCTGCTCGGATCTCCTGGCCGCTGCGATCCGCCCGTAGCGCTCGGCGTCGTAGACCCAGGGCCGTCCGGTGGCCCGCCAGCCCCCGCTCACCCGCTCCACGGCGCCGTCGACCGCCAGGACCTTGAGCAGCAGCTCCAGGGGGTTGCGCCGGATGTCCACCCGGGCCTCCAGGGCCGGGGTGGACAGCGTCGCGCCCTCGGCCAGGGCCGCCAGCACGGCGTCGGCACGTTCCTGGGAGGGCATCGAGGAGGTGGCGAAGTACCGCCAGATGTCGCGATCCTCGGGCCCGGGCAGCAGCAGGACGTCCGCGGAGTCGGTGGCCCGCCCCGCGCGACCCACCTGCTGGTAGTAGGCGACCGGGGAGCTCGGCGCTCCCAGGTGGACCACGAAGCCGAGATCGGGCTTGTCGAAGCCCATGCCCAGGGCGCTGGTGGCCACCAGCGCCTTCACCCGGTTGTCCTTGAGGGCGGCCTCCAGCTCGGTGCGCTCCTCGGCGTCGGTCCGCCCGGTGTAGGCCCGCACCTGGTGGCCCGCCTCGACCAGCGCGCGGGCCGTGTCCTCGGCCGCGGAGATGGTGAGGCAGTAGATGATCCCCGAGCCCTGGAGCCCGGCCAGGTGCTCGCACAACCACGCCAGCCTCAACTCCGGGCGGGCCAGGGTGAGCACCCCGAGCCGCAGCGAGTCCCGCGCCAGGGGGCCGCGCAGCACGAAGACGTCGTCATCGGCGCTGCCGTCGCGGTGCGCGGAGGCCGGGGCGATCTGCTCGGCGACGTCGGTCACCACCCGGGAATTGGCGGTGGCGGTGGTCGCCAGCACCGGCACCCCCGGTGGCAGCGCTGCGACCAGATCGCGGATCCGGCGGTAGTCGGGCCGGAAGTCATGGCCCCAGTCCGAGATGCAGTGGGCCTCATCGATGACGAGCATGCCCATCCGCTCCACCAGCTCGGGCAGCTGCTCGGCGGCGAACCGGGGATTGACCAGCCGCTCGGGGGAGACCAGCAGCACATCGACCGAGTCGGCGGCCAGCCGCCCGCGGATCTCGTCCCACTCGGTGACGTTGGCGCTGGAGATCGCCGCGGCCCTCACCCCCGCGCGTTCGGCGGCGGCCACCTGATCGCGCATCAGGGCCAGCAGTGGGGAGACGATGAGCGTCGGCCCGAAGCCGGCCCGCCGTTGGAGCAGGGAGGCGACGAAATAGACCGCCGACTTGCCCCAGCCGGTGCGCTCGACCACCAGTGCGCGGCGATGCCCGGCGACCAGGGCCTCGATCGCCTCCCACTGGCCGGGATGGAAATCGGCGTCCTGGCGGCCGGTGAGACGGCGCAGGATCTCCAGTCCCTGGCTCCTCAGATCACTCATGGGGTCAGCCTGCCAGCCGGTACCGACACTCAGAAGTCCAGGTCCACCGCGGGCAGGGTCTCGGCCACACTCTGCTGCTGGGCCTCCACGATGCCGCTGAGCCATTCCGTGACGGCGGTGCGCTGATCGCCGGTGAGGCCCTGAACGGCGTCCAGGTAGTCGACGCCCTCATCGGCCGCCGCGCCCATGGTGCGCACCACCGCGGCGGGGGCGGGGCCGTCGACCGCCGCGAGGGCCTCCACGACGTCGTCGATCCGCTCGATGAGCTGGGCCCGTCCCTCGTCGGTGGGTCGCAGCCGGCGCACCAGGGCCCGCAGCCGCTTGATCCGCTCGGCGCGGACGTCCTCCAGGTTCACCAGGGCGCCTGCGAGGATCTGCGGGCCGAACTCCTCGCGGGAGAAGAAGAGCCGGCGGATCTGGCGGTACCAGGACTCCAGGGCCGACAGGTTGGCCACGTAGGCGACGTTGTGCGCGAGGATGCGGGTCAGGCGCCGGTACGACGCCGGAGTCACCGGCCGGTGCACCTCGTGGGGGGCGGGGGGCAGTACGAGCTGGCCGTCCTCGACGACGTCGTCACGCAGCACCGAGCCGGCTCCCACCACGGTGCCGAAACCCGTGGAGACCGGTCCCACGGTGCCGCCCTGACCACCGAGGAAGATCGGTGGGCGGTCCAGCAGCACACCGCGGGGGACATCGCCGAACATGGAGGCGGTGGTCTTGTCGCCGTCGGGGGTGAAGTTGAAGTGGATGTAGGAGGAGCCCACCTCGGAATGATCACGGCGGGAGGTGCCGCCGGCCATCAGCAGGTCGCAGAAGTTGATGAGGCTGCCCAGGGTGACGAAGGGGAAGAGGATGGTCTGCTTGAGGCCGACGGTATGGGCTCCGCCGGCCTGCTCCTCCAGGAGAGTGCCGGCGCGCACGTGGGCGCCCGAGGCCATCGAGGCCCCGGCCAGGAAGACGGCCCCCTGGGCGTACCCGCCCGCCAGATCCACCCCGCGTCCGAGATGGCAGTTGTCGATGGTCATGGGGGTCTCCGCGCCGAGCCGGCAGCCGGCGGAGATCACCGTCCTGGATCCACGGATCCGGCATCCGGGGTGGATGATGACGCCGTCGCCGCTGATCCGGTCGACGTTGACCTCCTCGTCGAGATCGACCGTCCACGGGTTGGGGATCGTGACCCCTTTGGCGATGAGGGCCTCGACCTTGTCGAGGCCACGGGGCCTGAGTTCCATCGGGAGCCTTCCTCGAGATGCGTCGCGGTACCGGGACACCGCGTGTGACTCCGGAAGCCTAGTCGGCTCAGGTGGCGGCGGCCCGGGTGGGATGGTGGTGGCTGTCCCGCCCCAGGATGAGGACGGAGGCGGAGATGACGCAGATCATCCCGGCGATCTGGAGCGGGTGAAGCCCTTGGCCCAGCACCAGCAGCCCCGCGAGGGCGGCCACGGCCGGCTCCCCTCCGGTGAGGATGCCGTAGGCCTTCGTCGACAGTCGGCGCAGCGCGTACATCTCCAGGCTGTAGGGCAGCGCCGAGGACATCAGCGCCACTACCGCCCCGACCAGCAGGTGGCGGGGCCGGATGAGCTGTGTACCGGCTTCGGCGATGCCGAAGGGCAGGATCACCACCGAGCAGATCATCATCGCCCAGGTGAGACCCCGCAGTGACTCCCATCGGGCGCCCACCGCCTGGGAGGCCTTGGCGTAGAGGGCCCAGGCGGCACCCGCTCCCAGTGCGAAGCCGATCCCCGGAAGGCTCACCTGCGACCAGTCGGCGTCCAGGGCCCCGGAGACCCCGACCACTCCGGCGCCGGCCAGCAGCACCGCCAGCCCGTCGCGCCAGGAACGTGATCCCAGTGCCGCCATCGTCATCGGCCCGATGAACTCGATGGTCACCGCGACCCCGATGGGCAGGGTGCGCAGGCTGAAGTAGAAGCTGGTGTTCATCACCCCGAGGGTGGCGGCGAAAGCGACCACGCGCAGCCAGTCCGATCTGGTGTGCAGGCGCCCGGTGCGCCGGTCGTGGAGGCCGGGCCGGGCGAAGGGCACAAGGATGATCGTGGCGATCGTCAGCCGCAGCGCCACCGTGCCCACCGGCCCGATCTCGGGAATGAGGGTGGCCGCGAAGGCGCCGCCGAACTGGACTGAGAGCATTGCGGCGAGCATGTAGACGACACCTGGCACGGCACAGACCATATGCCCATACGCCCCGGAGGCCGACGGGCCCCTTCGGGCCGGGCCCCGGCGTCTCGTGCCGATGCCGCGGGGAGGATGCCGTGATGCCACAATGACGCCCATGCCCTTCGGATTCGACGTCACCTCCACCCTCGGCAACGGTCTCGGAAGGACGGGCGTCATCCGCACCCCCCACGGCGACATCGAGACCCCCGCCTTCATCGTGGTGGGCACCAAGGCCAGCGTGAAGGCCGTGCTGCCCGAGTCCGTCGCCCAGCTCGGCGCCCAGGCGGTGCTGGCCAACGCCTACCACCTCTTCCTCCAGCCCGGTCCCGACCTCGTCGACGAGGCCGGCGGCCTGGGCCGGTTCATGAACTGGCCCGGCCCCACCTTCACCGACTCCGGCGGCTTCCAGGTGCTCAGCCTGGGCGCCGGGTTCAAGAAGACCCTCGCCATGGACGTCTCGCAGCTGACGCCCGCCGACGTCATCGCCGCCGACGCCGACCGCAAGGCGATGGTCGACGACGACGGGGTGACCTTCCGCAGCCCGCTCAACGGTGACCTGCACCGCTTCACACCCGAGGTCTCGATGGGCATCCAGCATCGCCTGGGTGCCGACGTCATGTTCGCCTTCGACGAGCTGACCACCCTGATGAACACCCGCCCCTACCAGGAGGAGGCCCTGGAGCGCACCCGGCGCTGGGCGGCCCGCTGCCTGGCCGAGCACCGCCGTCTCACCGAGGCCCGTCCCGGCAGGCCCTACCAGGCCCTGTTCGGGGTGATCCAGGGAGCCCAGTTCGAGGACCTGCGGCGCACGGCCTGCCGGGACCTGGCGCGGATGGAGGCCGGGGGCCGGGGCTTCGACGGGTTCGGGATCGGCGGGGCCATCGAGAAGAAGAACCTCGGACGGATCGTCGGCTGGTGCGCCTCGGAGCTGCCCGACGACCGGCCCCGCCACCTGCTGGGCATCTCCGAACCCGACGACCTGTTCGCCGCCTGCCGGGCCGGTGCCGACACCTTCGACTGCGTCAATCCCTCGCGGGTGGCCCGCAATGCCGCGATCTACACCGCCGAGGGGCGCTACAACGTCAACACCGCGCCCTTCCGCCGCGACTTCGGACCGCTGGAGGACGGCTGCGACTGCTACACCTGTACCCACTACTCCCGGGCCTATCTGCACCACCTGTTCAAGGCGAAGGAGCTGCTCGCCAACACCCTGGCCACCATCCACAACGAGCGCTGGACCGTGCGCCTGGTCGACGACATCCGCGCCGCCATGCGCGCCGGGGAGTTGGACGGTTTCGAGGCCGAGTTCATGGGCCGCTGGAACGCCAACGGGGGAAGACTGGTGAGGCGCGCTCCTGCACAGAATTGAGACGCACCTCATCCCTGCGGCCGAGGCCGCCTCGCCCATGGGGCCGATAGCCTCGGGCCATGGCCTCCCTCACCGATCTGCTGGATCTGGACGACCCGTGGGAGCGACCCGCGCCCGTCCGGTCGATCATCCGGACGCCACTGATCGGCTGGGTGAACGGGGCCGACCTGATGGTCGGCCTGATCTCGATCCCCCTCCAGCTCGGCATGCTGTGGGTGATGGACGGCCTGACTCCCTATGACCGCTCCACCTGGGCATGGCGATGGGCGGCGATCCTCACGCTGGCCCTCGTCCTGTGCCTGCGAAGGCGCTTCCCGATGACCATGGGATGCCTGGCCACCGCCCACCTGCTCATCGGTGGCGTGACGGCCCCCGAGATCGTCACGAACTACGTGTCGCAGATCTTCTACTTCATCTGCTTCCACACCACGGTCGCCTGGGGGAGGAGCCGGCGGGCCGCATGGGGAGTGATCGCCGGGGTTGTCGTGATCCTCCTCGGCTGGGTCGCGGTGGTCTTCTCCAGGGCCAATGCCCTGGCGGGCATTCTCAAGAACCTCAACCCGACTGCGACTGCGGACGTCGAGGCCTATGCCCGGGTCGTCATTCTGGAGGTGGTGGTCAACATCGCCTTCGCGCTCGGGGCCGGGGCCATGGGTCAGATCGCCTGGCGCGGGGCCCGCGACCTGGACCGTAGCCGCGAGCAGGCCGGGACCATCGCCGACCAGGAGTCGCAACTCGCCGATCGCGCCGTGGTGGCCGAGCGGCTGCGGATCGCACGGGAGATCCACGACTCGGTGGCACATCACGTATCGGTGATCGGCATCCAGGCCGCCGGTGCCAGACGGGCTCTGGAGGCCGCGCCCGATCTGGCCCGCGAGGCCCTGGGCACGGTCGAGGACGAATCGCGGCTCGCGGTGAGCGAGATGCACTCGCTGCTCGGATCGCTGCGCTCCGCCGGAGAGCCCGATCCCTCCGTCCAGCCGGGACTGGAGAGTCTGGAGGAGCTGTGCGCCCAGCATCGCCGGACCGCCGTCACGCTGACTGTGGTGGGGGACCGGCGCCGGGTGCCCGCACCGGTGGCGCTGAGCACCTACCGGATCGTCCAGGAGGCCCTCAACAACGTCGACAAGCACTCCCTGGCGGCCCACGCGCATGCGGCGGTGCGGATCGCCGCCGACGTCATCGAGATCGAGGTGACCGACGACGGACGGGGAGCCGCCGGGCCGCGGGCCCGCGGCACGGATTCGATTGGCGGGCCGCGGGCCCGCGGCACCGGGGTGGGACTGATCGGCATGCGGGAGAGGACCGCCGCCCACGGCGGCACCCTGGCCTCGGGGCCGCGCGCCACCGTGGGATGGCGGGTACTGGCCAGACTGCCGTTGAGCCGGGCGCGGGCGGGCACGGATTCGTCTGGCACTGTGACATCGGGCACTGTGTCATCGGATGCGGGGAGGAAGGATCGGCCATGAGAGTGCTGCTGGCCGACGACCAGAAACTGGTGCGCACCGGCTTTCGTCTCATTCTGTCGGTGGAACCCGACATCGAGGTCGTGGGGGAGGCCGCCGACGGGCGCCAGGCCGTTGACGCCGTGGCACGGCTGAAACCCGACCTGGTGCTCATGGACGTCCAGATGCCGATCCTTGACGGGATCGCCGCGACACGTGAGATCACCGCCTCCGGCGCCGCCAAGGTCGTCGTGCTCACCACCTTCGACCGCGACGACTACCTCTTCGACGCGCTGGCCGCCGGGGCGAGCGGATTCATGCTCAAGAATGCCGACGCCGACTCCCTGGTCGCCGGTCTGCGGCAGGTTCATGAGGGCTACGCCCTTCTGGCGCCCGAGGTCACCCGGCGGGTCATCGAGTCACGGATGGGCAGGGCCGGGGCCACGGCGTCCGATCCCCGCCTCGAACTGCTCACTCCCCGTGAACGCGAGGTGGTGGAGCAGGTGGCCCACGGGCAGTCCAACGCCGAGATCGCCGCCGCGCTGTTCGTCTCCGAGGCCACCGTCAAGACCCACATCTCCAACACCCTCACCAAACTCGACCTGCGCGATCGCGTGCAGCTGGTCGCCTTCGCCTACGAGACGGGCCTCATCCGTGTGGGGGAGACCTGATCTGGACCCTGCGGCCGATGCGGATCCGGGCCGGTAAGGCTGGAATGGATGCATGAATCACAACAGCGATCAACCGGACACCAGCCGGGGCATCGGGGTGATCGAGCTCACCCGGCGCTACGGCGATCTGGTCGCCGCCGACGCCGTGAGCTTCACGGTCGCCCCGGGCGCCATGACCGGCTTCGTCGGAGCCAACGGAGCCGGCAAGACCACCACGATGCGGATGATCGTGGGAGTCCTGGCGGTCACTTCGGGCTCGGTGACCTACAACGGCCACCCCATCACCGCCGCAGACCGCCGACGGATCGGCTACATGCCCGAGGAGCGCGGCCTCTATCCGAAGCAGCCGGTCCTCGACCAGCTGGTCTACCTCGCCCGGATCCACGGCGTCTCGACCCAGGTGGCACGACGCCAGGCGATGGGATATCTCGAAAGGTTCGGCCTGGCCGAACGCGCCAAGGACGTCGTTGAGAAACTCTCCCTCGGTAATCAGCAGAGGGTCCAGGTGACCGCCTCCCTGCTCGGCAGCCCGGCGGCCCTCATCCTCGACGAACCCTTCTCCGGGCTGGACCCGGTGGCCGTCGACGCGATGGCCGAGGTGCTGCGCGAGCAGAGCGCGGCCGGTGTGCCCGTCCTGTTCAGCTCCCACCAGCTCGACCTGGTTGAGCGCCTCTGCGACAACCTGGTCATCCTCGACCACGGCAGGGTGGTGGCCAACGGCTCCACCGACCAGCTGCGCAGCGGCGGACCGGTGCGCTACCGACTGTCGTCCGGAGCCGATCTCGGCTGGCTGCGCGGGACCGCAGGGGTCGAGGTCGTCGATCTGGACGGCACCAGTGCGGTCCTCGAGTTCAACCGCGACGGCGTCGATCAGGAGGTTCTGGCGCGAGCAATGAGCCAGGGCCCGGTGACCGAGTTCGCCCGGATCCTCCCCAGCCTGTCCGAAATCTACCGAGAGGCGGCCTCATCATGACCGGACACGACATCACCCCCGACGACCGGACCGGATCCCTGTGGCAGATCGTCTCCGGTCGCGAGATCTCGGCGAAGCTCCATGACAAGGCCTTCATCGTCTCGACCGTGACCACCCTGCTGCTGGTGGTGCTGGGCTTCGCGGCCTCCTTCCTGTTCACGGGGCGCTCCCAGACCACCACGGTGGCCGTCCTGGACGATCAGGGAGCCCGGATCGTCTCCACGGCCCAGCAGATCAACAGGTCGTCGGGCTCCGACGACACCATCAAGGCGCTCAAGGTGTCCTCGCAGGCCCAGGCCGAGCAGAAGATGGACGCCGAAGAGGCCGACGTGCTGCTGGAGCGCACGGGCGGCTCGTGGCGGCTGTCGGGGCTGAAGTCGGCCCCCTCCCAGACCTCCTCGTCCACCCAGGCCCTCGCCCGGGCGGTCTCCGCTGCGGGACTGGCGCAGACCGCCCAGCAGCTCGGCGTCTCCTCGGAGAGGCTGACGGCCGGCACCACGATGGCCCTGGATTCGCTGGGCACCAGTCAGGACTCCGAGCAGCAGACTGCCGGGACCGCGCTCGGCGTGGTCTTCGCGATCCTGTTCTACCTGTCGATGATCATCTTCGGCTATGCCATCGCGAACTCCGTGGTGGAGGAGAAGCAGTCGCGGATCGCCGAGATCCTGCTCACCGCGATCCCCTCGCGCCAGCTGCTGCTCGGCAAGATCCTCGGCAACACGGTGCTGGCCCTGGGCCAGATGGTGCTCATCGTCGGCGTGGCGCTGGCGGGGCTTTCCTTCTCGCCGTGGAAGGAGTACCT
This sequence comes from Acidipropionibacterium virtanenii, assembly GCF_003325455.1. NCBI lineage: Bacteria > Bacillati > Actinomycetota > Actinomycetes > Propionibacteriales > Propionibacteriaceae > Acidipropionibacterium > Acidipropionibacterium virtanenii. The sequence continues at coordinate 2,078,877 of NZ_CP025198.1, read as the reverse complement.
GAGTCTGGTGACCGCACCGGCGATCTGGTTCCTGGTCTACTTCGTCGTCGGATTCATGGCACTGGCGTGCCTGTGGGCCGCGGCCGGAGCCCTGGCAGGGCGCTCGGAGGACGTGAGCTCCACCTCGATGCCACTGCTGATGGTCGTGATGGCGGTCTACTTCTACGGCCTGTTCGCCTCCGGCTCCTCCCAGGTGATCGCCTCCTACATTCCGGTGGCCTCGGCCATCGCGATGCCTACCAGGCTGGTGAGCGGAGGAGCCGCCTGGTGGGAACCGATCCTCTCGATCGCGATCTCACTGGTCTTCTCGGCGATCACCATCTGGGCCGGCGAGCGGATCTACCGGCGGGCGATCCTCCAGACCGGTGGGAAGGTCTCGGTCACCAGGGCCTGGCGCAGCGCCGACGTCGTGCGATAGCTCTAACGGACGAGGGCGGCGTCATCGACCTGGCCGGCCAACTTCTGGTCGAAGGTCAGCAATGGCGCCGCCCCGCCGTCACGGGCCCCCAATGCCAGGAAGATATCGGCGACGGACACCTTCGGGTGGGCGACATAGGATTCGGCGATCTCATTCCACAGCCGCCGATCGAAATCCAGGCAGGCGGTCGAGATGAGAACCTCCAGCGAGTCGCCGACCGTACGGCGGCTCAGCTTCATGACGCGTTCGAGGACGAAGACGGTCTCGATGATGGCGACGTCGTCAACCCGGAACCGCCCGCCCCGGGCGAGGAGTTCGTCAACCAGTGCGGTCTGCTCGGGAACATCCTGGATGAGCCAGCGCAGCAGGACATTGGTGTCAAGACTGGGCATCGTCGTCCCGGACCGGGTGGTCCTGAGCGCGCGCCGCCCATCCGTCTCCCGAGTGCGGCACTGTGCCCCAGGTCCCGCGCCTCTCGGCCTCGGAGCGGATTCGCGCGCGGAGCGTGGAGATGTCGTCGGGGCGGTCGATGACAAGGCGGTCGTCCTCGATGTGGACGGCGACCTTCTGACCCGCATGCAGCCCCAGGGCGCGACGAGCCTCTGCGGGCAGTGTGATCTGCCCCTTCGATGTGATGGTCGAGTACATCATCGTCATGTAAGGAGTTTACCCGACTCCTTACATGACGACGGCGATGCGGTGCCTCTCAACTGCTCGAGGCCGCCAGACGTTCCTGATAGCTCGGCTCGCGCTTCTTGATCCAGGCGATCACCCGAGTGGTGACGGGGATGAGGGCGTACTCGACCAGCGTCTTCCAGAGGAAGCCGAAGAAGGCGTAATTGACCCACTGGCCGAAGCCGGTGATGCCCACCACGGGTGCGGCGATGGCGCAGAAGATGACGGTGTCGACGAATTCGCCGACACCCGTTGATCCCATCAGTCGGCCCACCAGGCCGCGCTCCTGATAGCGGGCCTTGAGCCGGACCATGATGAGCGAGTTCGTCATCTGACCGGCCAGGAATCCGCACAGCCCGGCGGCCACGATCTGCCACACCGGCCCCAGGGCCGCGGCGATCGCCGCGTCGTGGGAGGCCGAGTAGGAGTCCCCGAGACCGGGCAGCTCGATGATCACCCAGAAGCACAGCACCGCGAGGATGGCCATGAGGAATCCCATCAGAATGCCGCGCCGGGCGGCCTTCAGGCCGTACACCTCGGTCGTGATGTCGCCCAGCACGTAGGCCAGCGGGAAGAGGAAGAACCCGCCGTCGGTGGTGATGGGGCCCAGCTGGACGCCCTTGGACCCCCCGATATTGGAGATGATCACGACCACGCACATCAGGGTGAGGATGATGTCGTAATGGCTGGAGCCTCGATCGGCGTAGACGGCCCGGTGGGAGTTCTCGGCTGCATCTGTCACGGGGCGCATGGTAGCGGCCTAGGATCATGGAGCAGCCCTCCGTCCACCGCAAGGAGATCGTGATGACCGTTGCCACGGCCGAATTCGGAATCACCGCCGATCGGGAGTTGTACCCGCCGATCGAGCCCTACGACACCCGGATGGTCGACGTCGGCGAGGGCCAGCAGATCTACGTCGAGCAGTGCGGCAACTCCGAGGGGAAGCCCGTGGTCTTCCTGCACGGCGGCCCCGGGGGAGGCGGCGGCACCACCCGGCGGCAGTTCTTCGACCCGGACCGGTACCGCATCGTGGTGCTGGACCAGCGCGGATGCGGCCTGTCGACCCCGCATGTGGCACGGGCCAGGACCCCCGAGGAGATGGCCACCAACACCACCGGGAACCTGGTTGCTGACCTGGAGCAGGTGCGCGTCGAACTGGGCATAGAGGCTTGGCAGGTCTTCGGCGGATCCTGGGGATCCTGCCTGGCCCTGGCCTACGCCGAGGCCCATCCCGAGCATGTCTCCGAACTCGTGCTGCGCGGCATCTTCACCCTGCGGCAGTCCGAACTGGACTGGTACTACAACGGCGGTGCCGCCAATGTCTTCCCGGAGTTGTGGGAGCGCTTCTCCGAGCCGTTGCGCCGCGCCGGCCACGACTTCTCCCGTGACAACATCCCGGCCTACTTCGACCTGCTCTGGGACCCGGATCCGGAGGTCCACGGACCGGCGGCGGTGGCATGGTCCACCTGGGAGGCCGCGACCACCACGCTGGCCTTCGACGAGGAGCACATCACCGAGTTCGCCGCCCCGGACTACGCCCTGGCCTTCGCCCGGATCGAGAACCACTACTTCGTCAACCACGGATTCATGACCGAGGGACAGCTCATCCGCGACGCCGGACTGCTGGCCGGCATCCCCACCGTCATCGTCCAGGGCCGCTACGACATGTGCTGCCCGGCCACCACCGCCCACGACCTGGCGAGGGCGCTGCCCGGCGCCGACCTGCGGATCGTCATGGCCGGCCACTCGGCCTTCGAGCCGCTCATCACCTCCGAACTGGTCAAGGCCTGCGACGAGTTCGCGAAGTGACCTGAAGGTCGGACGAGTGGATTCATCGGGGGATGACGGCTGACTCCACGGCGAACGACCTGGCGCCGCGCATGCTCGACGTCGCCCGGCGCCATCTGCCCGATGCGGCCCTGAGGGGCGGGGACGCCACGAGCCTGCCCTTCGACGACCGCTCCTTCGACCTGGTCATCTGCGCGGCGGCACTGCACCTGATGCCCGACACCGAGGCCGTCGTGGGGGAGTGGGCGCGAGTGCTGCGCCCGGGCGGCCGGGCGGTCACCGCCGCCTTCATGGCCTCCGATGCCGCCGCCCACGGCGGCCCGAACCCTGATCGTGAACGCTTCGACAGCCTGGAGAAAGTGGCGGCCGTGCTGTCCGCCTCCGGATTCCGGTCCGGGCGTCACAAGGTCTTCCGCCATGGCGGCGACGCCGTCCTCATCGCCGAGTGGCTCGACGGCAGAGACGGTGGTTGATCGGTGCGGCCGTCAGTCGTCGAACTCCACGCCGTCGGAGTCCGCCTGGGAGATCAGGGCGGAGACGCGGTCCGGATCGGCGAGCAGGGCGTCCAGCCACGGTGCGAGCTTCTCGAGGACGGCCCGGTCCCCGGTGGCCGAGAACATGTCGGCCTCGGAATCCATCTCCAGCGCTTCGGCCCCGGGAAACGCGTACTGCACGAGGCCCTCCCAGAAGTAGCCGTTGGGTTCATGCCCGGCGGCCCTGACGGCGGTATCGGCCGGGTGGGTGCCGGCGTCGAAGTTGACGGACGAGCCGCCGTCGAAGTCGATGACAGTGATGGGTTCGGTCATGGGTCATCGATACCAGAACGGGCGGTCAGGATCGCTGCGGATCGCTGAGACATGGCTGGAACGGCAGTTGCACGGTTGCGGAGATGGGTTCTCGCCCGCAGGCGCCTTCATCGGACCAGGGTTGACCAACCGGGGTTGACCAGACGGCTATTCTTGGGCCATGAGCACAGTGAAGGTGCAGTACGCGAAAACTCACCTGTCCGCCCTCCTCTCATCTGTTGAGGACGGCAAGGAGGTGACGATCGCGCGCGGGGACAGGCCGGTGGCCAGGCTCGTGCCGATCGAGCCGCCATCCGAGAGAGAACTCGGTTTCGTGCCGTACCAGGTGCCCGAGGAGTTCTTCGAGCCTCTCGACGAGGAGGAGTTGGACCTCTGGGAGGGGCGGGCGTGACGTACCTTCTCGACACCCACGCTCTCCTGTGGGCTCTCACCGATCCGTCGAGGCTCGGCCCCCACGCTCATGAGGTGTTGGTGAACAGGTCGTCGTCCATCGTGGTGTCGGCAGTCACGGCCTGGGAGATCGCGACGAAGCATCGGCTCGGGAAACTGCCTCAGGCCGACGCCCTGCTCGGCGCCTACGGCAGACACCTCGACCGGCTCGGTGCCGAGAGGCTGCCCGTGTCCGAGGAGCACGCCCTGCTGGCCGGTCGGCTCGACTGGGCCCACCGCGATCCCTTCGACCGGATGCTCGCCGCACAGGCGATCCTGGAATCCCTCACCCTGGTCACCGCCGACGAGGCGTTCACGAGCCTGCCCGGCATCACCCTCCTGTGGTGAGTCCGGGAACCAACCGGAGCATCACTCGCGGCTGAAGCAGGGGTAGAACGGCAGCTGCGCCGGCCATCCCCAGTCGCGCACCGCCTTCTCGGCGGCCCGGGCGCACAGGCCCGCCAGCACCGGGGCCGCCACCGCCTGCTCGCCGGCTCTGCGCCACAGGCTCACCAGCCGGGTCCGCCCTCCTGAGAACCGGCCCAGATCCTCGCGGCGCCGCAGCGGCTCCAGGGTGAGTTCGGTCATCTGCAGGGCTGCCGACAGCACCGCCAGGCCCACCATCCGGTCCATGGCCGGATCGTCGAGCAGATCGACCAGGCCCTCAAGGCCCGTGCCGAAACCGGTCATCACGGCCGCCTGGAACTCGTCGGGCACCCGCGCCAGCAGCCCGCTGGCCGGCCATGGGGAGACCAGCCCGGCCAGATCCACCGCAATGTGGTGATAGGAGGCCGCCTCCAGATCCAGTGCCCGCACCACCACATCCGAGCCCTCACCCGGACCAGTCATCACCAGGTTGTCGGGGGCCGGATCGGCCTGGCTCACCACCCGAAGCCCCTCGACGCCGGCCAGGGAGTCGAGGCGGTCGACCTCCTGGGCGACCTCCTCCTCGACGCCGGCGTCGACTCCCAGCACCTCGGCCAGCCGCGCCGCACCCCGGCGCGGCAGCCGGGGAGAGGCCGGGCCCCCGGCGCTGCCAGTACCCGGATCGGCCCGGCGCACCAGATCCTGGAAGTCGTCGACCACCCTCAGGGAGGCGGTCAGGGAGGCGGCCGTGTCGCGGCCCCACACATAGCCGGCCTCCAGGGCTGCATCCGGATCAGGGCCTCCGAGCAGGCCGGCCAGGGTGGGGGCCGTGCCCAGATCCTCCATGACCACCACGCCCAGGTCCAGATCGGCCGCCAGAAGCCGCGGCGCCCCCGGCACGCAGCTCAACCCGGCCCATTCGCGCACCAGACCGAATCCTCCGGAGTTGTGGGACATGGCGCGCGACCGGAAGCATTTGGCCACCACGGTCCGGGCGCCCCCGCTGGCAGTCGTCGGGCCGTCCACCCAGCACCGGGCCACCGTGGTGCGTATGCCTTCCCGCAGCACCCGGTCCACCGACAGCTCGGTGCCCAGCGCGAACGCGGCGTCATCGATCCAGCCAAGACCCATGGTCACATTCCACCACGACTACAGTTGGGCGGGTACACCCGCAACTCATCTGGAGAGCACCCTGACCACCAGCACCCGAACTCTTCCCGCCAGTCCCGGCACCCGCACCTTCACGGTGCCCGCATCGGTGTCGATGGTGTCCCTGGTGGGCCCCAATGACGAATACCTGCGCCGTCTGGAGGACGCTCTCGAGGCCGGGATCCTGGTACGTGGCGACGAGGTCCATCTGACCGGGACCGCCGCCCAGATCAGCGAGGCCACCGAGGTCCTCACCGAACTGGTGACGATCATCCGGACCGGTCACGGACTGTCCGCCGACGATGTCGAGAGGGTCGTGGCGATGAGCCGCGACGGCGAGGAGCCCGCGGCCGTGATGACGGCCGACATCCTCTCCAACCGCGGCAGGACCATCCGCCCCAAGACTCTCAACCAGAAGCGCTACGTCGACGCCATCGACGCCCACACCGTCGTCTTCGGCATCGGCCCGGCCGGCACCGGCAAGACCTACCTGGCGATGGCCAAGGCCGTCCAGGCGCTCCAGAACAAGTCGGTCAGCCGGATCATCCTGACCCGCCCCGCCATCGAGGCCGGCGAGCGGATCGGTTTCCTGCCCGGCACCCTCTCGGAGAAGATCGACCCCTACCTGAGGCCCCTCTACGACGCCCTGCGCGACATGGTCGATCCCGACGCCGTGCCCCGGCTGCTCGCCGCCGGAACCGTCGAGGTGGCCCCGCTGGCCTATATGCGCGGACGCACCCTCAACGACGCCTTCATCATCCTCGACGAGGCCCAGAACACCTCCCCGGAGCAGATGAAGATGTTCCTCACCCGCCTCGGCTTCGGCTCGAAGGTCGTGGTGACCGGCGACGTCACGCAGGTCGACCTGCCAGGCGGGGTCACCAGCGGGCTGCGCATCGTGCAGAACATCCTCGACGGCATCGACGACATCGCCTTCTGCAACCTCACCAGCCGCGACGTCGTCCGCCACCAGCTCGTCGGGCGGATCGTCGCCGCCTACGACCAGTACGACGCCGTGATCGAGGGGCGCGCCGAACAGGCCGGGAACCGGGAGCAACGACGCAGCACCAGGAGCAGGGACCGGCGCCCGGGCCCCCAGGAGTCCAGGAGACAACGATGATCGACATCAACAACGAGTCCGGCGTCGAGGCCGACGAGCAGGGCCTGGTGGGGCTCGCCCGCTTCGCGATGGACCGGCTGCGGATCCACACCGAGGCCGAGCTGTCGATCCTGCTGGTCGACGAGACGACCATGGCGTCCTACCACGAGAAGTTCATGGGTCTGCCCGGCCCCACCGACGTGCTCAGCTTCCCGATGGACGAGCTGCGCGCCCCCGACGACGGCGAGGAGCCGCCCAACGGCGTCCTCGGCGACATCGTGCTGTGCCCCACCGTCACCGCCCGCCAGGCCGCCGAGAACGGCCGGACCCCCGACGGCGAGGCCGAGTACCTGCTGATCCACGGCATGCTCCACCTGCTCGGTCACGACCACGCCGAGCCCGAGGAGAAGCGCGTCATGTTCGGCCTCAACGACGAGATCATCAGCGCCTGGGATCTGGCGCGGGGGCAGGCCGCCGCCCGATGACCCATCACCAATGGATCGAGCTGGCCGTCGCAGCCGCGCTGGCCCTGGCCGCGGCCGTCGTCGCGGCCGCCGAGACGTCGCTGCAGCACCTCTCACGCAGCCGGGCCGAGGATCTGGCGGCCGACGGGAGGGCCGGCACCGCGCGGGTGCTGCGGATGGTCGAGGAGCCCGCCCGCTACATCAACACCGCGATGCTGGTGCGGATCGGCTGCGAGACCTCGGTCATCGTGCTCGCCTGCCAGGCCCTCTTCCCCCACCTGGGCGGTCCCTGGCAGCGGGTGCTCGTGGTGGTCGCCGCCATGGTGCTGGTGAGCTTCCTGCTGTGGGGCGTCGCCCCGCGCACCCTCGGCAAGCAGCACGACGCCGCCGTGTGCCGGGTCCTGTCGCGGCCCTGGTCGGCGGTCACCCGGGTGCTCGGGCCGATCACACGGGGGCTCATCATGATCGGCAACGCGCTGACCCCGGGGAAGGGATTCATCGACGGCCCCTTCACCACCGAGGCCGAGCTCCGCGACATGGTGGACTACGCCGAGGCATCCGACCTCATCGAGGCCGGCGAGCGGGAGATGATCCATTCGGTCTTCGAGCTGGGCGACACCTACCTCAAGGAGGTGATGGTGCCGCGCACCGACGTGGTCTACATCGAGGCGGGCAAGACCCTGAGACAGGCCATGTCGCTGGCACTGCGCTCCGGATTCTCCCGGCTGCCGGTGGTCGGGCGCAGCCTCGACGACATCCAGGGAGTGGTCTACCTCAAGGATCTGGCCCGCAGGGTCCAGGACAACCCCGGCGGCCAGCGCCACGAGATGGTGTCCTCGGTGATGCGCGAGGCGGTGTTCTACCCCGACTCCAAACCGGTCGACGACGTGCTGCGCGACATGCAGCGCGACCGCAATCACATCGTCATCGTCATCGACGAGTTCGGCGGCACCGCCGGGCTGGCGACCATCGAGGACATCGTCGAGGAGATCGTCGGCGAGATCGTCGACGAGTACGATGCAGAGCCGACGTCGACCGAGGAGATCGAGCCCGGCGTCTTCCGGGTCTCATCCCGGATGCCCGTCGACGATCTCGGGGAGCTGTTCGACCGCAAGGTCGACGACGAGGACGTCGAGACCGTCGGGGGGCTGCTCGCCAAGGAGCTGTCGGTGGTGCCGCTCCCGGGCTCTCGGATCGTCTGGGAGGGCATCGAGATCACCGCGGAGAAGGCCGGTGGCAGGCGCCACCAGGTCGACACATGCCTGGTGCGGCTGGCACCCGAGGAACCCAGTGAGGACGAGGAAGACGATGACTGACCCCACCACCCCCCAGCACGCCGAGCCCGGCGAGGAGGCGGAGACCACGCCCAGCCTGGCCGATCTGATGGACGGCGAGGACGAGGACATCTCCGACGTCGATTACGTGGCCGGGCGGGTCGCCCAGGCCACGAGGCCTGGATTCCGCTCCGGCTTCGCCTGCTTCGTCGGCCGACCCAACGCCGGCAAGTCCACCCTCACCAACGCCCTGGTCGGTTCGAAGATCGCGATCGCCTCCGACAAGCCCCAGACCACCCGGCACGCGGTCCGCGGCGTGGTGGCCACCGAGGACGCCCAGCTCGTCCTCATCGACACCCCCGGGCTCCACAGGCCCCGCACCCTGCTGGGGGAGAGGCTCAACGACCTGGTCCGCGAGACCTGGTCCCAGGTCGACGTCATCGGGGTCTGTCTGCCCTGCAACCAGCGGATCGGGCCGGGCGACACCTATCTTGTGGGCGAGATCGCCAAGCTCGGCTCCAGGGTGAAGATCGTCGCCCTGGCCACCAAGGCCGACCTCGTCTCGCACTCGCGACTGGCTCAGCACCTGACCGCGATCGCTGCTCTGGAGGACGACCTCGGGGTGCACTTCGAAGAGATCGTGCCCTGCTCGGCGGTCTCCGGGGAGCAGGTCGCCGAGGCCCGGGACGCCATCATCGGACTGCTGCCCGAAGGCCCGGCCTACTATCCCGACGGCGAGATCACCGACGAGCCGACCGAGACGCTGGTCGCCGAGCTGATCCGCGAGGCGGCCCTGGAGGGGGTCCGCGAGGAGCTGCCGCACTCGATCGCCGTGGAGATCGAGGAGATGGGACAGCGCGAGGGCCGGTCCGCCGACAAGCCGCTGCTCGACGTGGTCGCCTCCCTCATCGTGGAGCGCGACTCCCAGAAGGGCATCATGATCGGACGCGGCGGCACCCACATCAAGGAGGTCGGCACCCGGGCCCGTGCCCAGATCTCCGCGCTGCTCGGCACCCCGGTGCACCTGAACCTCCAGGTGAAGGTCTTCAAGGACTGGCAGTCCGACCCGAAATACCTCAACCGGCTCGGTTTCTGAAGCCGTCGGCGGCCGCGCTCAGAGCCTGGTGTGGCTGATCCGCCCGCCGGCCATGGTGAGTGCGGAGACCGGGGACGCCAGTTCGTCGCCGTGGAGTTCGAAGGGGTTGGCGTCCAGGGCCACCAGATCGGCGGGCCCGCCGACGCGCACCGCGTCGATCCCGTGGGTGGAGGCGCGCAGCGCCTGCGACATCGTGATCGCCTGCTCCGGGTGCCAGGCCGGACGGTCGTCGCCGGTGCGCTCGACCGCCACCCTGATGGCCAGCCAGGGGTCCACCGGTGAGACGGGGGCGTCGGATCCCAGGATGAGCCGGGCCCCGGCCTCCAGCAGATCCCGGAACCGGAAGCTCCGCGCCGCCCGATCCGTCCAGATCGCATCGGTGGTCTCGCGGTCGTCGATCAGATGGGCGGGCTGGACGCTGGCGGTCACGCCGAGCTGGGCGAAACGCCGCAGGTCGGCGTCGGCCACCAGTTGGGCGTGCTCGAGGAAGCCGTGGGCCCCGGAGCGTTCGAAGGCGTCCAGGACGACGCCGACCGCGAGGTCCCCGATGGCATGCGCGGCCGGTGTCAACCCGGCGGCCCGCGCCCGCCGCATGAGCTCGACCAGTTCGTCGGGGGCCACCGAGTCCACTCCGGTGCGATCGGGGCCGACGGCACCGGGATAGGGGCGGTGGCACCAGGCCGACCGGGTCGACATCGACCCGTCGACGATGATCTTGAGCGGCCCCATCGTCACCAAGGAGCCGGGCGTGGCGGGCCGTCCGGTCCTCAGGCCCCGGTCCACGGCTTCGTCGAGACGGTCGGGGTAGACGGAGACCTCGACGCGCATCGGGCAGCCGCCGGCACTGCGGCGCGCCGTCCACACGTCGACACTGCTGGAGAATTCCATGTCGCGGATGCCCACCACGCCGCAGGCGGCGGCCCGCCGGCAGCACTGGTCCAGCCAGCCGTTGAGAATCCTGCGGGGCACCCGGGCCAGCCGGGTCTGGGCAGCGAAGGAGTCGGCCTCGGTGAGGAAGCCGGCCTTGCCGTTCATCCCCAGTTTTCTCAGCGCCGCGGTGCTGCACCAGGTCGAGTGCAGGTCCGCCGAGACGATCGCCACCGGCCAGGGGCCGCAGACCGCGTCCAGGTCGGCCGCGCTCGGATCGGCCCGCCACCGGGAGGCGCGCAGCCCGAACCCCTGGATGATGATGTCCTGCCCGTCGCCGGGAAGTCGTTCCAGATGGTCGTGCACCGTCTGGAGGACCTCTGCCGGCGATGCCGTCTGGGAGACCTCGAAGCGCCGGGAGGCCAGTGCCCACTGCTCGGCGTGGACATGCTCGTCCCACAGCCCGGGAATCACCGTCCGCCCGTCCAGGTCGGCCACCGTGACGTCGTCGGTGTCCCGGGGGCGGCCCGTCGTCGGCCGCATCGACGCCACCCGGCCCTCGCGCACCAGGATGTCGCAGGGATCATCGAGAGTGCCGGTCACCAGATCGAGGAGCCGGGCGCGGTGCAGAAGTGTGGCCACAGCGCCGATCCTGCAACGCGCCGGCCGGGTCCGCAACGCGACTCTCCGACGCCCGCGAACCGGCCCGGTGCTTCTCCAGTGCTCCCGAACGCTTCCCAATGCCGGCCGTGGGGTGCTAGCGTGCCATTCGTGGCGCGCGTTCTCCTGCTTCCGTGCCGCAGCGGGGCCCGTTGACGGGTAGCCCCCTCGCTGCGGGTACTTCGGCTGCCCATGAACAACCGGAGCAATTCAGGAGACCATCATGACCCGCTACCAGCCCAGCCCCTGCCAGCTGACCTCCCCGATGCCGATCGGGCGGTACAAGCCCTTCGTCCCCCAGTCGCTGCCCGACCGCACGTGGCCCGACAAGAAACTGGACAAGGCCCCGCGCTGGCTGTCCACCGATCTGCGCGACGGCAACCAGGCGCTCATCGACCCGATGACCACCTCCCGCAAGCTGAGGATGTTCAAGCTGCTGGTCGAGATGGGCTACAAGGAGATCGAGGTCGGCTTCCCCTCGGCCTCTCAGACGGATTTCGACTTCGTCCGGCAGCTGATCGAGGAGGATCTGGTACCCGACGACGTCACCATCTCGGTGCTGACCCAGGCCCGCGAGGACCTCATCGACCGCACGGCCCAGAGCCTGATCGGCGCCCACCGCGGCACCATCCACATGTACAACGCGGTCGCCGAACTGTTCCGCCGGGTGGTCTTCCACGTCGATGAGAAGCAGTGCATCGACCTGGCCCATCAGGGCACCGAGTGGGTCGTCAAGTACGCCGACAAGTACCTGAGCGACGTCCAGTTCGGCTACGAGTACTCCCCGGAGATCTTCACCCAGACCCCGACCGATTTCGCCATCGAGGTGTGTCACTCGGTGATGGACGTCTGGCAGCCCGAGGCCGGTCGCGAGATCATCCTCAACCTGCCGGCGACCGTGGAGATGAGCACCCCCAACACCTACGCCGACCAGATCGAGTACTTCAGCCGCACCATCCGCGACCGGCAGAACGTCTGCGTCTCGCTGCACCCGCACAACGACCGCGGCACCGCGGTGGCCGCGGCGGAACTGGCCCAGATGGCTGGCGCCGACCGCGTCGAGGGCTGCCTGTTCGGCCACGGCGAGCGCACCGGCAATGTCGATCTCGTCACCCTGGGCATGAACCTGTTCAGCCAGGGAGTCGACCCGAAGATCGACTTCTCCGACATGCCGAAGATCCGGCGCACCGTCGAGTACTGCACCGGCCTGCCGGTCCCGGCCCGCCAGCCCTACGCCGGCGATCTGGTCTTCACCGCCTTCTCCGGCTCCCACCAGGACGCCATCAAGAAGGGCCTGGAAGATCTGGAGCACCGGGCGCAGGACCAGGGCGTCGGCCTGCACGAGGTGGACTGGGAGGCTCCCTACCTGCCGGTCGACCCGCACGACGTGGGCCGCACCTATGAGGCCGTCATCCGCGTCAACAGCCAGTCCGGCAAGGGCGGCATGGCCTACCTGATGAAGACCGAGCACCAGGTCGACCTGCCCCGGCGCCTGCAGATCGAGTTCGCGAAGACGGTGCAGAGGTTCACCGATGAGGAGTCCCGCGAGGTCGCCCACGATGAGATCTGGGACCTGTTCAGCAAGGAGTACCTGCACACCACCGGCCTGGAACTGGTCTCGCGCACGACGACATCGGGGGAAGCCGGTCATCAAGTCTCCGCGGTGGTCCGGATCGACGGCCAGGAGGCCTCGATCAGCGGCGAGGGGAACGGCGCGGTCTCGGCCTTCGTCGACGCGCTGGACTCCCTGGGCGTGGTCGTCCACGTGCTGGACTACTCCGAGCACGCGATGACCTCGGGCGGGACGGCGAAGGCCGCCGCCTACGTCGAGTGCGAGATCGGCGACGGGGACTCCACCCAGATCCTGTGGGGGGTCGGCATCGATCCCGACATTACCCAGGCCTCGCTGAAGGCGGTCACCAGTGCGGTGAACCGCTCCCAGGTGACGGTGCGTCCCGCGGAGGTCGCCGCTGCCCGCTGAGGCATCGGTCACACGAATTCACCAGCGCCGGGTGGTTCACCATTGACGGTGAACCGCCCGGATCTAATGTGAGACGAAATATCAGCAAATGGGACAGATTCGGTCGTACTCGCGTTCGTGGCCATGATGTTCCAGCACCAGCCACCACGGATCTCAGGAGCAGTCATGACATCGATCCAGTTCAACCGGCGACGCCTTCTGAGTCTCGGCCTCGCAGCCGGGGCGACGGCGGCCCTGGCCGCGTGCTCGAGCGGGAGCGACGCCCCGGCGTTGCCGGGGGAGGGTTCCTCGTCAGCCTCGGGCCCCAGCTTCGACTCCATCGTCAAGGCCGGACCGAAGGCCTCCGACTCCGAGATCTCCGGCAATGCCTGGGCCAAGAAGATCAAGGATTCCGGTGCGCTGCGCTGGGGTGGCACCCTGACCTCCTCGCTGTTCAGCCTCAAGGACCCGTCCACCGGGAAGGTCACCGGATTCGACGCAGGCATCGTGCAGCTGCTGTCGCGCTACATCTTCGGCTCCGACGACCCGATGTCCACGGTCAAGAACACCGAGGTGAGCGTCGACACCCGTGAGACCCTGCTCATCAACAAGAGCGTCGACGTCGTCGTGGCCACCTACTCGATCACCGATGAGCGCAAGAAGAAGATCTCCTTCGCCGGCCCCTACTACACCTCGGGCGTGGGGATCGCGGTCAAGAAGGGCGACACCTCGATCAAGACTGTCGCCGACCTCACCGGCAAGGTGCTGGTGACCCAGTCGAACTCGACCGGTCTGGCGGCCATCAAGGACAAGGTGACCAAGCCCAAGCAGGTGCTCACCTTCTCCGGCAACGCCGAGTGCCAGGCCGCCGTGGTCCAGGGACGTGCGGCCGCCTACGTCAACGACCAGTCCCTGCTGCTGGCCGCCGCGGCGCAGAAGAAGCAGATCCAGGTGGTGGGCGAGCCCTTCACCAGCGAGCCCTACGGCATCGGGATCGTCAAGGGTGACGCCGACGCCCTGACCTTCGTCAACGGCTTCCTCAAGAAGATCGAGGGGGACGGCACCTGGAAGAAGCTGTGGACCTACAGCTTCGGCTCGCTGATCTCCGGTGGGGCCCCGACCCCGCCGGCCATCGCGGCCTGACCATCAGCGCCCGGACATGAATTTCGCAGTCGTCGGCCAGTACTGGGGACTCATCGCGCAGGGCATCGGCATCACCGTCGGGCTCGGTGTGCTGGGCTTCCTGGGCGCCATGGTGCTGGGCACTGTGATGGCGGTGTTCCGGATCTCCCCGATACCACCGTTGAGGATCTTCGGTGCGATCTACGTCGAGGTGTTCCGCAACATCCCGCTGCTGAGCCTGCTCATCCTCATCGTCTTCGGGCTTCCGGACGCCGGGCTGCGGCTCTCCCTGTTCTGGAGCGCGGTCGCGGCGATCGTGCTGGCCAGCGGCGCCTTCGTCTGCGAGACGGTGCGCTCCGGGATCAACGCGGTGGGGCTCGGCCAGATCGAGGCGAGCCGGGCCATCGGGATGTCCTTCGGCCAGGTGCTGCGCCATGTCGTCCTGCCCCAGGCCCTGGCGACCATGGTGCAGCCGCTGACCAATGTCTTCATCGGCACGGTGCTGGGCTCCTCCCTGGCCGCGGCGGTGGGGGTGGCCGAACTCACCAACGTGACCCAGCAGATCAACCTGCTGACTGCAGAGGCCGTGGTGACCTTCCTCCTCACGGGGCTGGTGTACCTGGCGATCTGCCTGCTCATCGGGGCGGGCGGGGGCTGGCTCGACCGACGGCTGAGACGAGTGACGGGAGTCATGGCATGAGCGCTCCCAGCGATGCCGCGCTGCTCTTCGACGCCCCGGGTCCCCGGGGCCGGCGACGCATCCTCGTGTGGTCGGTGATCAGCACCCTGGCGATCCTCGGCGTCATCACCGCAGGACTGACGGTCTTCGCCCAGCACGGCCAGCTCGCCCCCGACAAATGGACGCCGTTCACCAGCGCCGGATACATCAACTTCCTCTGGAAGGGTCTGGAGGGCACGATCGCGGCCACCGCGGTGGCCATGGTGGTGGCCTTCCCGCTGGCTCTCGGCCTGGCCCTGGCGAGGGTCTCGCGGAACCGGGCGGTGTCGGCGATCGCGACGGGCTGGATCGAGTTCTTCCGCGCCATCCCGATGCTTCTGATCGTCTACGCCTTCCTGCTGTTCCTGCCCCGCGAGCCCATCGGACTGGATCTCCCACTGTTCTGGAAGCTCGTCATCCCGATGATCATCACCTCCTCGGCCACCACCGCCGAGACTTTCCGCTCGGGCATCCTGGCCGTCGACGGCGGCCAGTGGGAGGCCGGCCGGTCGATCGGGCTCACCGAGGGCCAGTCGATGCGGCTGGTGATCCTGCCCCAGGCGATCCGCCTGGTGGTGCCGTCGCTCATCAACGCGCTCATCAGCCTGCTGAAGGACTCGACCCTGGGCTATGTGGTGTCCTATCCGGAGCTCACCCAGCAGGGCAAGGTCATCACCACCTACACCGGGCTGATGATCCAGACCTATATCGTGGTCGCGGTGATCTACGTCGTCATCAACATGATTCTGTCGCGGGTCGCGGGCCGCCTGGACCGGCGCATGCACCGGCGGGCCGCAGCTGCGACCGGTGCCGAAGGGGCCGAGGTCATTGACGAGTTGGAGGCCGGGGACGTGGCGGGAAGGCTGTCCTGAGGATGTGCAGACTGTTCGGATTCATGACGGATCGGCCCAGGGCGGTGGCCGCGGCCGCGGGTGAGGATCTGCGGACCTTCCACGACCTGGGCCGCATCCACCGCGACGGCTGGGGGATCGCCGCCTGGCAGGGCGATGAGCCGACGGTCGTGCGCGATCCCGGACCGGTGATGCAGTCGACGAGATTCTGGCCGATGGTCGACGCCCTGGTCACCGACCAGGCGATGTTCCATCTGCGACTGGCCTCCGAGGGCCTGGCCGTCACCACCGAGAACTGCCATCCCTTCCGCGCCGGGAATGTCTGCTTCGCCCACAACGGGCAGTTCGACAAGAGCCCGGCGATCGTGGCGGAGGCCTCGGCCACCTCCAGCTACCGGCCCCGGGGCACCACCGATTCGGAGCTGTACTTCGCCCTGATCCTGGGCCACCATGAGCGCGGCGCCGACTGGCCCGAGGCCATCATGGCCGCGGCGCGCACCATCATCGATCTCGTCCCTCAGGGCCGGGTGTGGGCGCTGGACTGCCTGCTGGGCACCCCCGAGGCGCTCTACGCGTTCAGCCTGGCCTTCCCCGAGCAGGTGCCGGACAAGCCGGAGGGGTACTTCGACCTCCACTTCCTCAGCACCGAGGACGAGGGCGGCCGCTCGCTACGGATCTCCTCCCAGGGACCCGAGTCCCCCGAATGGACGCTGCTCACCCAGCGCACGGTGCTGAGGATCGAGCGGAGCACCCTCACCCTGTCGACGACGCCGTGGCAGCGACCCCGCCGGGCCCGCAGCCGCCTCGAGTTCGCCTCGCAGCGCTCCTACCCGTGATTCAGCTGCCGGACGCGTCGTCCTCGGGCACCTCGTCGGACACGCTGTCGGGCACGATGTCGGGTACCGCGCCGCCGAAGCGGCGGTCCCGCGCGGCGTACTCGAGGACCGCCGCCCACAGGTCACGGCGATCGACGTCGGGCCACAGCACGTCGGAGAACACCATCTCGGCGTAGGCCGACTGCCACAGCAGGAAGTTCGAGGTGCGCTGTTCCCCCGAGGAGCGCCAGAACAGGTCGACGTCGGGGATCTCGGGCTCGTCGAGGTGGGTGCGGAAGGTCTTCTCACTGATGTGCTCCGGGTCGAGCCTGCCGTCGGCGGCCTGGCGGGCGATCTCGCGCACGGCGTCGACGATCTCGGCGCGCCCGCCGTAGTTGACGCAGAACTGCAGGGTCAGGACGGTGTTGTCGGCGCTCTGGTCCTCGGCCTCCTCCAGCTCCCTGATCACCGAACGCCACAGTCTGGGGCGCCGGCCCGCCCAACGGATCCGCACCCCCATGGCGTCGAGCTGGTCGCGGCGCCGGTGGATGACGTCGCGATTGAATCCCATCAGCCATCGCACCTCGTCGGGGGAGCGCTTCCAGTTCTCGGTGGAGAAGGCGTAGGCCGACAGGTACGGGATTCCCAGCTCGATGGCTCCCTCGATGACGTCGAAGAGGGCGTCCTCGCCGCGAGCATGACCCTCGGTGCGCCGCATACCGCGCTGCTTGGCCCAGCGCCCGTTGCCGTCCATGACGATCGCGACGTGGCGGGGGATCAGGTCCTTCGGCAGCTGTGGGGGCCTGGCCCCCGAAGGGTGGGGGATCGGCCCGCGCTTGGGCGGACGGGGTCGGGTGCTGGCAGCCATGACGCCAGACTAGCGAGCCCGCGATCCCGTCCCGGGCTCCCGCAGCGTCTTCTCGACGAGGACCGCGCGGCGGGCCCGCCCGATCTCGGCGAAGCCGGCCGCCAGGAAGGTGCTGAGGATGCCGGTGTACAGGTCGGAGCCGGGCCGCTTCCCATCGGAGGTGTCGACGGGCCGGGCGAAGAGGCGGCGAGCCCCGTGCGTCCAAGCCTCCTCGATCGCGGCGTCGAGCAGGCGGGTGGCGATCCCGCGGCGCCGGAATCCGACCCGGATGACGAAGCAGGTCACTGCCCAGAGGTCCGGATCCTCGGGGGTCTGGTCGGCGGGGGAGCGCCACAGCCGCGGATAGGCCGAACGGGGGCCCAGTGCCACCCAGCCGACCGGTTCGCCGTCCAGATAGCCGATGAGCCCGGGCGGCGTCGCATCGGTGCGGATGTGGTCGACGAGCCCACGACGGTTGGTCTCGACCTGGTTGAATTCCCAGTCGGGTCTGGTGAAGTACTGGCACCAGCAGTGCGCGGCGCCGCCCCGGGTGCCGTAGACGGCGGCGATGTCGTCGATCCGTCCCGGATCGGCCGGATGGATCTCAAGGTCTGTGACGGGTGAGGTGGGCATGGTCCGATCCTGCTCCCCGATCGGGTCGGCGGACCCGGGCGCCGGCGCGGCCGGGCCCACCGACCCGATCAGGAGACCGGCAGGAGCGCGGCCTGGGTGCTTCCGGACCTGTTGTCGGGGGTCACCACCATCAGCCCCAGGGGTTTCTGCCGGGCGATCTCGACCGCCGATGCGGCGACGGTCACGCCGACCGACCGGTTGATCGGCACGCCGATGTCAGTCGCGGCGTCCAGCGCCGGGGACCACGGGTTGTATCGCGCCCACCTGGAGTCGAAGGAGTCCTCGCCTCCGTTGCCCCCGTATCCGGAGACCGTGTAGGAGAACGTCCCTGCCGAGGATCCGATCCCCAGATCGGCGGCGGTGACCGGCATCTGGATGGTGCTCGCATCGGTCGGGGAGATCGCGAGGAAACCGGACGCGGAGATCGCCCCGGTGTCGGTGTTCTGGATGAAGACCTCGGTCGTCCCGTCCGGTGCCCCCCTGCGCACCAGGCCTGAATCTGTGGCGAAGACGATGCGGTCGGCGGTGCCGTCGCCGTCGGTGTCGACCGCCACGTCGAACTCGTCGGCCGCCGGACTGGACCAGCGGTCCCAGGTGTTGACGGCGAAGACGACCACGGGCTGCGAACCGACCCGCATCGTCTGGACCCCCGCTGCCCGAAGGTCGTGGCCGGAGCCGCCGGACAGGGTGGGATCCTTGCTGCGGTCGGCCAGGCCCCAGGTGTACACGCTGGAGGCGGCCGCCAGGGCGCCGCCACGGTTGGTGAGGGTGAGGCTGGTCGGACGGCCGGCCCTGATGCCACCGGCCGCGGCCCGGGGGGTGGATCGTGCCGAGGCCGTCACGGCGGTCTGGGCCCGGGGCACCATCAGGTAGGGCAGCTGCAGCGTGTCGCGGCCCGAGGCGATCACCACCGTGCCCGATATCTCATGAAAGCCGGTCGCGTCGTTCAGCGAACTGCCGACGGTTGATGCCCGGGCCCTCAGGCTCACCTGGATCCGTGCGCTGGAGTGCGGCCTGACCGTCACCCGCCGGGCGCCGAGGGAGAGGGTCGCGGGACGGGAGTTCGTGGCCGCCCGACTGCTCAGCGTGTAGGTCACCGGTCGGGACCCGGTGTTGGTGATGGTGAGGCTGCGGCGCCCGCCGAGCATGGAGGTCGACTCCTGGAGACCGAAGCTCAGGCCGGCGGTGATGACCCGTCCGGCGGGCACCCGGTACGAGTCGCCCTCGACGGCGGTAGTCGTGCTCACCGCCCGTGCGGGATCGATCAGGCCGCCGCCCAGCACGGGGCTGTATCCGGGCACATCGGTGGACGCCGTGGACACCAGTGCTGCCGAGATCCGGGAGGCCTTCCAGCCGGGGTGGGCCTGGACCGCCAGGGCGGCCACCCCGGCCACCTGAGGGGTGGCCGACGAGGTGCCCGACATCTCGACGGCACCGGTCCCCGTGCCGATCGCGGCCGAGGGCACCAGGACCCCAGGCGCCGCGACGCCGGAGGTCAGGCTCGAGTCCCCGCCGGCCGGGCCCGCCGAGCTGAAGGGGGCGTATCCGCGGTATCCGGGCAGAGAGGCCGCGTTGTTGACGGCGGCGACCGGGACGACGCCGCGCCCGGTGCCCGGCGCCCCGGCCAGGTACGGACTCTGTCCGGCATTGCCGGCGGCCGCGATGACCACGGTGCCGGCGGCCACGGCATTGCCGGCGGCGACCGCGTCGGGG
Organism: Acidipropionibacterium virtanenii; assembly: GCF_003325455.1. Taxonomy (NCBI): domain Bacteria; kingdom Bacillati; phylum Actinomycetota; class Actinomycetes; order Propionibacteriales; family Propionibacteriaceae; genus Acidipropionibacterium; species Acidipropionibacterium virtanenii. Next base: position 2,059,127 of record NZ_CP025198.1, on the reverse strand, counting down.
TCATCGGGGCGGCCGTAGACTCCGCCCAGCGACATGTTGATGACATCCATGTGGTGGGCGACGGCCCAGTCGATGGCCTCGGTGGTGAGGTCGCTGGTGCCCGTGCAGCCGAAGATCTTCAGCGGGTACAGGTCGGCCTGTGGGGCGACCCCCGGCGCGACCGGCAGGCCCGCGACGCCGGAGACGCTGTACGAGCCCCGGTAGGTCTTCCCGGTCGACGTCACCCCGGATCCGGCGAGCACTCCGGAGACGTGGGTGCCGTGGCCGATGCAGTCCATCGGGTTGGAGTCGGGCGCGGGGGTGAGTGCCGCCCCGGTGCCCGAGGAGTTGTATGCGTCTCCGGCGAAGTCGTAGCCGCCCTTGATCCGGGCGGCCCGGGGCCCGATCAGGGAGGGGTCGGGGGAGGCCGCCGATGCGGATCTGGCCGTGTCGTAGGCGGCCGTGGTGCCCGGGCCGCCGAAGTCGGCATGGGTGTGGTCGAGGCCGGTGTCGATCACCGCCACCTTGATGTTCCTGCCGGTGTGGCCGGTGCTCTGCCACACCTGCGGCACGCCCAGATAGGTGTTCGGCGCGGTGGCGGAGGAGTCCGAGGAATCCGCGGAGTCCGAGGCGGTCCTGGGGGTCACGACATGCACGGACTCGACGCCGGGCAGGGCGGTGAGCGCCTCGATCTGCCCGCGGGCGATCCTGACATGGACGCCGTTGTAGGCCGACTGCATCAGGGAGACGACGCGTCCTCCGCGCGCCCGGATGCGCCCGGTGACGGAGTCCTGTCGGGTGCGCAGGGTGGTGCGGATCCGGTCGGTCTCGGCGGTCGGCAGATCTTTGCCGGCCTTCGCCTCCACGGTGGCGACCGGGTCGCCGGTCATCTGCACGATGACGTTGACCTCGGCGTCGGGAGCGGCCATTCGCGCCGTGGCACTGGTGCTGATCGGCCCGGCGGACCGGGCCCTGCGGAGCTGGTCGCCGCCGGTGGCCGGGGCGGCGAGGGCCGGCTGCGGCGACATGGACAGGACGGTCGCGACGGAGACTGCGGTCACGACGAGGTGAAGAACTCGTCGCCGGCGGTGGGCTGATGGCGCTGGAGCACTGGACACGATCCTGACCCTATTGTGCAGGGGCCTTGTTGTGCAGATGCCTGATTGCGCAGGGGCCGTCGCGGGGCGACATCGCGCGTGTCGGCCCTCGGCCCGTCGGCCCTGTGGGAGTCGTGCATGTCACCGTGGCGAGAGAGGATGGGGACATGCCTACCTACCGGGACCGAGCCGTCGTGCTGCGGACCCACAAGCTCGGGGAGGCCGACCGGATCATCACCATGCTCACCTGCGATCACGGCAAGGTGAGGGCGGTGGCACGAGGAGTCCGTCGCACCTCCAGCAAGTACGGGGGACGGCTCGACCCGTTCAACCTCGTCGACATCCAGCTGGTCATCGGCCGCAACCTCGACGTCGTCGCCCAGGTGGAGAGCCTCCACGCCTACTCGGCGCCACTGCGGCTGGATTACCCGCTGTTCACCGCCGCCGAGGTGATGGTCGAGGCAGCCGACCACCTGGTGCCCGTGGAGAAGGAGCCGGCACCGGCCCAGTACCGGCTGCTGGCCGGCGCCCTGCGGGTGCTGGGGGCAGGCACCACCGACGGCCCCAGGCCGGCGGCCATGGTGCTGGACTCCTACCTGCTGCGCGCCCTGTCGGCCGCCGGGTACGCCCCCGACCTGGTCGACTGCGTCCGTTGCGGGGCCTCAGGCCCTCACCCCGGGTTCTCCCCGAGCATGGGCGGGATGGTGTGCGTCAACTGCCAGCCCCCCGGCACCCCCCACCCCAATCCCGAGACCATCGGCTACCTACGGGCCCTGCTCACCGGCGACTGGGCGGCGACCCGGTCGATCGCGCCGGTGCGGGTACGGGAGGGTTCGGGACTGGTGGCCGCCTTCGTCTCCTGGCACATGGAGCGCGGGCTGCGCTCCTTGCCGCTGATGGACCGCACCCGTTAAGTCGGGGGCGGGCCCGGTGGGCTCCACCGGGATGTCTGCGCGGTGTCGGTCAGGTCGAGCACTGCGAGCACAGCCCGAACAGCTCCAGCTCGTGACCGGTGTCGCTGAAGCCGTGGCGGGCGGCCACATCGGCGGCCCACTGCTGGATCGTGTCGTCCTGTCCGATCTCGACCACCTTGCCGCACTGGCGGCACACCAGATGGTGGTGGTGCGAGGTCGAGCAGCGCCGGAAGGTCATCTCGCCGTCCTCGGCACGGATGACGTCGAGCTCACCGTCCTCGCCCATCGCCTGCAGGTTGCGGTAGACGGTGGCCAGCCCCACCTTCACGCCCCGCTCGCGCAGCTCGTCGTGGACCTGCTGGGCGGTGAGGAAGGTCTCCTCGTCGTCGAACAGATCGTTGATGGCGGTGCGCTGTCTGGTGATGCGCTTGGCCGGCCTGGCGGTCTCGCCGGTGTACACGGATCCTCACCTCGATCGGGGCTGACGGAGGGGGACCGTGCCCGGCCCCCGGGCACCCAATCTACCCCTGACCAGCCGCCGAGTAAGGGTCACCTCACCAGGGGGGCCGCTAACCTTGCGCACGTGATCGTCATCCTCAGGTTCAGCGCCCCGGACGGCCAGTGGCCCGCGCTACGGTCCGCCCTCGGCGCCCTGATCGGCCATCTCGAGGAGTGCCCCGGCCTGGAGGGCCTGGACGCCGGGCGCAACGTCGATGACGAGGAGCTGGCCGCCGTCGTCACCCGGTGGCAGAGCCCCAGAGCATGGCGCTCGGCCTTCGGTGGCGCGGCCGGCCGCGCCGCATTCATGGGCGTCGCGCCGTGGATGCTCGATGAGCCCAGTGCCTACCTCGGCCTGGACGATGACCAGATCAACCTGCCGCGCCGGTCCTGACCGCGGCCCGCGAACGGTAGTGTGGATCATCGCGTGGACGCCATCCTGGCGCCCACTCCAATGAGGACTTGGAAGAAAGGGACGGCCTTGGCCCCCACCAGCACACTCGACAGCGTCACCAATCTCTGCAAGCGCCGGGGATTCGTGTTCCCCTGCGGCGAGATCTACGGCGGCTCCCGGGCCGCCTGGGACTACGGTCCCTACGGCGTCGAGCTCAAGGAGAACATCAAGCGTCAGTGGTGGCGGTCCATGGTGACCAGCCGCGACGACATCGTCGGACTCGACTCCTCGGTGATCCTGCCGAAGGAGGTCTGGATCGCCTCCGGTCACGTCGGGGTCTTCAACGACCCGCTGACCGAGTGCCTGTCCTGCCACAAGCGGATGCGCGCCGATCACCTTCAGGAGATGCACGCCGCCAAGCACGGCATCGCCGATCCGGACTCGGTCAAGCTCGACGACGTCAACTGCCCCAACTGCGGCACCAAGGGCCAGTGGACCGAACCCCGCGATTTCAACATGATGCTTCGGACCTACCTGGGCCCCGTCCAGGACGAGTCCGGACTGCACTACCTGCGTCCCGAGACCGCTCAGGGCATCTTCATCAACTTCCAGAACGTGGTGACCAGCGCCCGCAAGAAGCCGCCCTTCGGAATCGCCCAGACCGGCAAGTCCTTCCGCAACGAGATCACCCCCGGAAACTTCATCTTCCGCACCCGCGAGTTCGAGCAGATGGAGATGGAGTACTTCGTCGTGCCCGGCACCGACGAGGAGTGGCACCAGTACTGGATCGACACCCGCACCGACTGGTACGTCGACCTGGGCATCGAGAGATCCAACCTGCGCCACTTCGAGCATCCCAAGGAGAAGCTCTCCCACTACTCGAAGCGCACCGTCGACATCGAGTACAAATTCGGCTTCGTGGGTTCCGACTGGGGCGAGCTGGAGGGCATCGCCAACCGCACCGACTTCGACCTGGGCACCCACTCGAAGCACTCCGGCAAGGACCTGTCCTACTTCGACCAGAAGGAGAACAAGCGCTACCTGCCCTACGTCATCGAGCCGGCGGCCGGACTCACCCGGTCGCTGATGGCCTTCATGGTCGACGCCTACACCGAGGACGAGGCGCCCAACACCAAGGGCGGGGTGGACAAGCGCACCGTCCTCAAGCTCGACAAGCGCCTCTCGCCGGTCAAGGCCGCGGTGCTGCCGCTGAGCCGCAACTCCGATCTGTCGCCCAAGGCCCGCGATCTGGCCGCCACGCTGCGCAAGCACTGGAACGTGGACTTCGACGACGCCCAGGCGATCGGCAAGCGCTACCGTCGCCAGGACGAGATCGGCACCCCGTACTGCATCACCGTCGACTTCGACACCCTCGAGGACAATGCGGTGACGGTGCGCGATCGCGACACCATGGATCAGGAGAGGGTCTCGATCGATCAGATCGAGAGCTATCTCGGATCACGCCTCATCGGCTGCTGAACAGGTCCGAGGCCGATCAGGCCCGCATGACGCGAGGAGCTCCGGGAACCTGCACGGTTCCCGGGGCTCCTCGCAGCCGCGCAGATCATGGACGTCCGCGAAGATGGATCAGTCCATGTCCAGGCCCAGATCCAGCACCGGTGCCGAATGGGTCAGCGCGCCCACCGCGACATAGTCGACGCCGGTGGCGCCCACCGCGGGCGCGTCGGGCAGCGCGAGGCCCCCGGACGCCTCGGTGGCCACCCCGGCCGGGCGGCAGATCGCCACTGCCCGGGTCATGACGTCGGGAGCCATGTTGTCCAGCAGCACCAGCCGGGCCCCGGCGGCGACCGCCTCGCGCACCTGGTCGAGGGTGTCGGCCTCCACCTCGCAGCTCACGCCCGGGGCGTGGGCCCGCACCGCCTCCAGGGCCGCGGCGACCGATCCGGCCGCGGCGATGTGATTGTCCTTGATGAGGGCGGCGTCTCCCAGCCCCATCCGGTGATTGACGCCACCGCCGCAGCGCACCGCGTACTTCTGGAGAACTCTCAGCCCCGGCACCGTCTTGCGGGTGTCGCGGACCCGGGTCGCCGAACCCTCCAGCGCGTCGGCCCAGGCGGCGGTGGCGGTCGCGACGCCCGACAGCTGGCCCAGCAGGTTCAGCATGGTGCGCTCGGCGGTCAGCAGGTCGCGCAGCGGCGCCTCGACCACCAGCACGGCGTCGCCGGGGATCACCCGTGACCCGTCATGGAGGAGGACCGACGTCGTCGCCTCGTTGCCGTTGCGCCACGCCAGCAGGTGCAGCGCGGCCGCGGCCACCGGTACGCCGGCCAGGCAACCCTCGGCCCGGGACACCACCCGGGCCCGGCCGCGCCGGGACTCGTCGAAGATCGCTCCGGTGGTGACGTCCGGGCCCCAGGACAGATCCTCATCAAGGGTCCGCGCCACCGTGTCGAGGACGTCCTGGGGGGAGAGGCGGGCCGCCTCCAGATCCGCGAGGATCCGGTACGGCAGAACGGCCCCGGGACGGGCGGTCGGGGAGCGGTGAGCTGTGGTGGTCATGCGGCCTCCTGGTGGTCACGGACCGGATCGCTGAAGGCCGGCGCCGGCCGGCCGTCGTCGTCCAGCCACTGGTCGATGTGGAGACGCCACTCGTGCCTGCGGACGGTGACGTCGCTGCGGCGATGGCAACCGCGGGACTCGGTGCGCCGCGCGGCGGAAGAGGCCACCAGAGCGGCGGCCGTGGCCGCATTCGTGGCACTGAGCACGGAATCGTCGAGGTGACCGGCCTCGGGCAGTTCCGAGATGACGGTGAGGGCCTCGAGCAGACCGGACGCCTCGCGGAGCACCGACACATGCTGCCCCATCACCCGGCGGATCCCATCGAGACCGGAGCCGGCGATCAGGACCGCCGCCCGGCGATCCACCGGTTCCCCGGGCCGGTGAGGGGCACGAAGCTCGTCGACCAGCTCCCGGGCCGCACGCTCTCCCATCACCAGGGCCTCGGTCAACGAGTTGGAGGCCAGCCGGTTGGCGCCCTGGACGCCGGTGCAGGCCACCTCGCCGACAGCCCGCAGCCCGGGCACCGCCGTGAGACCCGACATCGTGGCGGCGACTCCTCCGCAGTGGTAGTGCGCTCCCGGGCGGACCGGGATCGGCTCGGTGACGGGATCGACGCCGCGGGCCCGGCACATCGCCAGGATCGACGGGAAGGAGTTCTCCCAGCGCGCGGACCCGAAGAAGGTGGCGTCGAGGAAGAGGTGGTCTTGGCCGGTGGCGGCCATATGAGCCTGCTCGGCCGCCGAGACCACATCTCGAGGAGCCAGGTCGGCCAGCGGATGGACGCCGGCCATCACCCGGCGTCCGTCGCGGTCGATGAGGACGGCGCCCTCACCGCGGACCGCCTCGGAGATGAGCACGCCCCGGTCGCCGGGGGTCCGGTACTGCGGGGGCACCACCAGGATCGTCGGATGGAACTGCATGAACTCGGCGTCGCGCACGGTCGCGCCGGCCCGCAGCGCGGCCGCCAGACCGTCTCCGGTGGAGACCTCCGGGTTGGTGGTGGTGGGCCACAGCTGGCCGATCCCTCCGGTGGCCAGCAGCACCGCGCGTGCGCGGATGCGCCCGGTGACGCCGTGCTCGTCGAGCACCGAGACTCCGCATGCGGTTCCGTCGGCGTCGGTGAGGACGTCGATCAGGCGGGTGCCGGCAAGCATCTGGAGGCGCTCGCGCAGGGACTCGGTGAGGGTGCGCTCGACCTCGTGGCCGGACTGGTCCCCGCCGGCGTGCAGGATGCGACGGGCGTGGTGGCCGCCCTCCAGATGAAGGTCGATCCGCCCCTCGGCGTCGGTGTCGAAACGGGCGCCGAGCCCGATGAGCCGGCGCAGCGCCCCGGGGGCGTGGGAGACGAGATCGGCCACGGCCTCCTCATCGCACAGCCCGGCACCGGCGGTCAGCGTGTCCGACAGGTGGAGGTCGACCGAATCGGCGGGAGACCAGACCGCCGCCAGGCCGCCCTGGGCCCAGTCGGTGCTGGAGTCGGCGATCTTGCCGCGGGTCACCACGGCGACGTCGATCCCGGCGGCGACGAGACTGACGACGGCCGACAGACCGGCGGCACCGGTGCCCACCACCACGACGTCGCAGCTGCGGGTCCACGATGCCGGTCGGACCGGCAGCTGGGTTCCGCGCATCACTCCCCGCCTCCCGGATTGCCGATCGCGATCATGCGTTCGACGGCCCTGCGGGCCCTCACCGCGATCGCCGGATCGACGACGACCTCGTCGTGACCCTCCGTGATGCAGCTCAGCAACTTGTCGCGTGTGGTCATCTTCATGAAGGGGCAGATCGCGCCGGGATTGACCGGCTGGAAATCGGTGGTGGCGTTGGCATGGCGCAGCTGGTGCAGCATGCCCACCTCGGTGGCCACCAGAACCTTCGCCGAGGAGGTCGCACGGGCGGCGGTGAGCATGCCGCCTGTCGACAGGATGTGGGTCCGCTCGGGAGGCAGATCGCCCTGCCCGGCCAGCCACAGGGCGCTGGTGGTGCAGCCGCACTCGGGGTGGACGAAGAGCTCGGCATCCGGGTTGGCGTGCACCTGATCGATGAGATCGGTGGGGGAGATGTCGGCGTGCACGTGGCACTCGCCCATCCAGGTGTGGATGTTGTCGCGGCCCAGGGTGCGGCGCACATGCGCGCCGAGGAACTGATCGGGGCAGAACAGCACGTCGGTGCCGGCGGGGATGGAGCGGACCACCTCCAGGGCGTTGGAGGAGGTGCAGCAGATGTCGGTCTCGGCCTTGACCGCCGCGGTGGTGTTGACATAGCTCACCACGACGGCACCGGGGTACTGGGCCTTCCACTCGCGCAGCTGGTCGGCGGTGATGCAGTCGGCCAGGGAGCAGCCGGCCCGGGCGTCGGGGATGAGGACGCGCTTGTCGGGGGAGAGGATCTTGGCGGTCTCGGCCATGAAGTGCACACCGGCGAAGACGATGGTGGAGGCGTCGCAGTCGGCGGCGATGCGCGAGAGTGCCAATGAGTCACCGACGTGGTCGGCGACATCTTGGATGGCCGGGTCCTGGTAGTTGTGGGCCAGGATCACGGCGTCCTGCTCGCGGGCCGCGCGCCTGACCTGTTCGGCCCAGGTTGAGACGGCGGCGTCCTGCGCGGTGGCCCGAGGCGGTGCTGTGGGCCGCGGGGCGACGGGCTGCGGGGTGATGGTGCTCATCGGGACTCCTGTCCTCAACCTGTAAGCGACTATGAAGCGATAAGTTATCGACGATGAGTCGAAAACATGGGAACTGTAGCATGCCGGTGTGATGAGAGCACCGTTCCGGGACCAGCGAGGGGTGGCGAAGTACCGGCACGAGGTGCTCGCCGTGGTGCTGCGGGCGGGCGAGGCCTCCCGGCTGCAGGTGCTGGCACGACGCCGTGACCACGAGCCCTTCGCCGGCCGGCTCGCACTGCCGAGCGGCCCCGTCGAGGTCTCCGAATCGATGGAGGAGGCGATGGATCGCCACCTGGCGGATCAGCTGGGCCTGGCCGGCCTGGCCCATCGCGAGCAGTTGGCCACCTACTCCGATCCCGGACGCGATCCCTTCGAGAGGACCATCGCCACCGCCTACCTCGGCCTGGTGCCGTGCGACCGTCAGGAGGACCTGGCGATCGGGGCCGTATGGGTCGACGCCGTCGACCTTCCCGAGCTGGCCTTCGACCATCACCTCGTCGTCGAGACGGCCCTGGAGCGGTTGAGGGGCAAGATCTCCTACACCAACATCGCCTTCGCCCTGGCCCCGGCCGAGTTCACCATGGCGACCCTGCGGGCCATCTACGGGGCGGTGCTGGGCCACGACGTCGATGTCACCAACCTGTCCCGGGTGCTGCGCCGGCGCAGACAGATCGAGCGGGTCGGCATCCTGGCGGAGCCGGGAGCGCGCGGCGGACGCCCACCGAGCACCTGGCGATTCACCGAGGACTCGTACCGGGTCACCGATCCCTTCGCCGCGCTGGGGCCCGGAAGGGGACATGAGGTGTGAGGATGAGGGGACAGGCGTCACGACGTAGGAAGGGATCCGCCCATGTCACTGCACCGCATCTCAGGTCAGCAGCACCACGAGAACCCGTCGCCCGTCGAGCTGAATCCGGTGTTCGTCAGGCCGGGTGAGGCGTCCGCGCTGCCGAGAATGCGGATCCCCCACGACGAGAGCCTGCCGGAGACCGCCTACCAGATCGTCCACGACGAGGCGATGCTGGACGGCAACGCCCGGCTCAACCTCGCCACCTTCGTCGGCACCTGGATGGAGGACGATGCCAACCGCCTCTATCTGGAGGCCGCCGACAAGAACATGATCGACAAGGACGAGTACCCGCGCACCGCCGAGATCGAGAACCGGTGTGTCACGATGCTCGCCGATCTGTGGCACGCCCCGGATCCCGAGCACACCGCCGGCACCTCGACGATCGGCTCCTCGGAGGCCTGCATGCTGGCCGGGCTGGCCCTCAAGCGACGGTGGTCCCATGCCCGGCGGGCCGCCGGGAAGCCCACCGACCGGCCCAACCTGGTGATGTCGAGCGCGGTGCAGGTCTGCTGGGAGAAGTTCTGCAACTACTGGGAGGTCGAGATGCGCCAGGTGCCCGTCTCGATGGAGCACAAGGTGCTCGACGGCCACGACCTGGCCGACTACGTCGACGAGAACACCATCGGTGTGGTGGCGATCATGGGTGTCACCTACACCGGAATGTACGAGCCGGTCGCCCGGATCGCGGAGGCCCTCGATCGGATCCAGGCCGAGACCGGCCTGGACGTCAGGATCCACGTCGACGGCGCCTCCGGTGCGATGATCGCCCCGTTCATCCAGCCGGATCTGGAATGGGACTTCCGGATCGAACGGGTGGTCTCGATCAACACCTCCGGACACAAGTACGGACTGGTCTACCCGGGCCTGGGGTGGATCGTGTGGCGCACCGCCGAGTGCCTGCCCGAGGACCTGGTCTTCCGGGTGAGCTACCTGGGCGGGGACATGCCGACCTTCGCCCTGAACTTCTCCCGGCCGGGCGCCCAGGTGCTGCTGCAGTACTACCTCTTCATGAGGTTGGGATTCGCGGGATATCGGCGCGTCCAGCAGACCTGCAGCGACGTCGCCACCCACCTGGCCACCGAGATCGGCGCGGTGCCGGCCTTCGAGCTGTGGAACGACGGCTCCGACATCCCGGTCTTCGCCTGGCGGATGCGCGAGGGCCACACCGAGAACTGGGACCTGCACCACCTGGGAGACCGGCTCAGGATGAAGGGGTGGCTGGTGCCCGCTTACCCGATGCCCGCCGATCTGGAGGATCTCACGGTGCAGCGGGTGGTGGTGCGCAACGGCTTCAGTCGCGATCTGGCCGATGCCTTCCTGGCCGACCTTCGCGAGGAGGTCGACTTCCTGGACTCGTTGGATGCCCCGATGCCCCGGACCGGACACTCCAAGGCCTTCCACCACTGAGCCGGATCCGCGCTGTGCAGGATTACCGTGGGGCCCCATTTCGGACCCCGGGTCGGCTCGCCCCGCAACCCTTCACTACACTCTGTCGTACCGGAGACGGTGTCGTACCCGAGTTCTGAACGGAGTGTGGGCATGAGCGTCCCGCAATGGATCACTGGAGAACGGGAAGGGCTCGCACCGGTCGGGGACGTGGTGGTCCCCGCCGGCGGGCGTCGGACCAGGCCCTCCAACGTCGCCCTCAAGGTGACGATGGCGGTCACGGGCACGATCTTCGCGCTGTTCGTCCTGGTGCACATGATCGGGAACCTCAAGGCCTTCATGGGGCCCGAGGAGTACAACTCCTACGCGGCCTTCCTGAGGACCCTGCTGCATCCACTGATCCCCTATGAGGGGGTGTTGTGGATCCTGCGGATCGTGCTGCTGGTGTGTCTGGTGGCCCATATCCTGTCGGGGGTCACGATCTGGGTGCGCGGACGCCGCGGCCGCGGCGCGCATCGCCGCCGCCGGATGGGTGCCCTCACCTGGGGCGCTCGCACCATGCTGGTGTCGGGGATCCTGCTGCTGGTCTTCATCGTGGTGCACATCCTCGATCTGACGATCGGCGCCGGTGTGGCGTCGGCCGGATACCAGGCTCCGGTGCGGACCGGCTCGGCCGAGGTGAACGTCTACGCCTATCAGAACCTGGTCGCGAGCCTGTCGCGGCCTGCGATGGCGATCTTCTACAGCGCTCTCATGCTGGTGATCGGCGTCCACCTGGTTCAGGGGGCCTGGAGCGTCATCAACGATTTCGGCGGCACCGGCGCCAGGCTGCGCAGAATCTGGATGCTCGTCGGAATTCTCATCGCACTGGCCATCGTCGTCGGAAACGGCGTGCTGCCGATGCTCGTCCTCGCAGGGGTGATCTCATGACCGGGCCCTCATCCGTCAACAGGTTCATGGAGAGGATCCGGCCTCGTCCTGCCGACCACCGGTCGGGGGGTGAGCGTTCGCCCCGGCACACGCCGGCCCGCGACCACCTGGGTGCTGCGCAGCAGCAGGCCGGCTACCGGATCGGCGACGAGCTGGACGCGAAGGTTCCCGAGGGTGATCCGCTGACCGCCTGGGAGCGCCGCCAGAACGAGTACCGTCTGGTGAACCCGGCCAACCGGCGAAAGATGTCGGTGATCGTGGTGGGCACCGGGTTGGCGGGGGCCGGGGTGGCGGCCAGCCTCGGTCAGCTCGGGTACCACGTCGACTGCTTCAGCTTCCACGACTCGCCGCGACGGGCCCACTCGGTGGCCGCTCAGGGAGGCATCAATGCCGCGCGGGCCAGGAAGGTCGATGGGGACACCCTCGCCCGGTTCGTCAAGGACACCGTCAAGGGCGGCGACTACCGGGGCAGGGAGGCCGACGCGGTGCGTCTGGGCACCGAGTCGGTGAAGGTCATCGACCACATGTACGCCATCGGAGCCCCCTTCGCCCGCGAGTACGGCGGCCAGCTGGCCACCCGATCCTTCGGCGGGGTGCAGGTCTCGCGCACCTACTACACCCGCGGCGAGACCGGCCAGCAGCTGGAGGTGGCCTGCTCCCAGGCCCTCCAGGAGCAGATCGACGCCGGCACCGTGACGATGCACAACCGCACCGAGATGCTGGATCTCGTCGTGGCCGACGGCCGGGCGCAGGGGATCGTCACCCGCGACCTGCTGAGCGGGGAGGTCCGGCCCTGGACGGCCCATGTGGTGATCCTGTGCACAGGCGGGTACGGATCGGTGTACCAGTGGTCGACGCTGGCCAAGGGCTCCAATGCCACCGCCACCTGGCGGGCTCACCGGCAGGGCGCCTATTTCGCCAGCCCGTGCTTCGTCCAGTTCCATCCCACCGCCCTGCCGGTGAGCTCCCACTGGCAGTCCAAGACGACGCTGATGAGCGAGTCGCTGCGCAACGACGGGCGGATCTGGGTGCCGAGGAAGCCCGGAGACGACCGTCCGGCCGACGAGATTCCCGAGGATGAGCGGGACTACTACCTGGAGCGCAAGTACCCGGCCTTCGGCAACCTCACCCCGCGCGACGTGGCATCGCGCAACGCTCGTACCCAGATCGACTCCGGGCACGGCGTCGGACCGCTGCACAACTCGGTGTTCCTGGACTTCCGCGACGCCATCGCCCGGCTCGGCCGCGACACCATCGCCGAGCGCTACGGCAACCTGTTCAAGATGTATCTCGACGCCACCGGGGAGGACCCCTACCGGGTGCCGATGCGCATCGCTCCCGGAGCCCACTTCACGATGGGCGGGCTATGGGTCGACTACAACCAGATGAGCACCATTCCGGGGCTGTTCGTCGGCGGCGAGGCCTCGAACAACTACCACGGCGCCAACCGCCTGGGCGCGAACTCCCTGCTGTCGGCTTCGGTCGACGGCTGGTTCACGCTGCCCAGGGCCGTGCCGGACTATCTGGCCGGATTCGTCGGCGAGAAACCTCTGAGCATCGGCGCGCCCGAGGTGGGCAGCGCGGTCCGGAGGGTTCACGACCGGATCGACGCGCTGCTGGGCAACAAGGGCACCCGCCGACCCGAGTGGTTCCACCGCAGGCTCGGCGACATCCTCTACGAGCACTGCGGGGTGAGCCGCGACGAGGCCGGACTGGTCGAAGGGCTGGGGAAGGTGCGTGCGCTGCGCGACGAGTTCTGGCGCGACGTCCTGGTGGTCGGCTCCGGAGGACGGCTCAACCAGGAGCTGGAGAAGGCCGGCCGGGTGGCCGACTTCATCGAACTCGGCGAGACGATGATCCTCGACGCCCTGGACCGGCGGGAATCGGCCGGCGCCCACTTCCGCACCGAGTACGCCACCCCGGAGGGTGAGGCGAAACGCGACGACGCCGACTGGGCTGCGGTCTCGGCATGGGAGACCACACCCGAGGGGGAGCATGTCCGTCACAGCGAGCCGTTGGCATTCTCGCTGATCAAGCTGCAGGTGAGGGATTACCGATGAAGGTCACACTGGACATCTGGCGTCAGGACGGCCCGCGGGCCAAGGGCCGTTTCGAGACCCACGTCGTCGAGGACGCCGAACCCGAGATGAGCCTGCTGGAGTTGCTCGACCGGCTCAATGACCAGATCATCGAACAGGGCGGGGAGCCGATCGTCTTCGAGTCCGACTGCCGCGAGGGGGTGTGCGGCTCCTGCGGATTCATGGTCAACGGGGTGCCGCACGGGCCGGTGCCCAACACCCCGGCATGCCGACAGCATCTGCGGGCCTTCCCGCAGATCCGGCGATTCAGGCTGGAGCCGCTCCGATCGGCCGCCTTCCCGGTGATCCGCGACCTGGCGGTCGACCGCACCAGCCTCGACGCCCTGGTGAGGGCCGGTGGCACCGTCGATGTGCTCACCGGCACCGCCCCGGACGCCGACACCGTGCCTCAGCCACACGAGGAGGCCGAGCGGGCACTCGACTTCGCCTCATGCATCGGCTGCGGGGCCTGTGTGGCCGCCTGCCCCAACGGTGCGGCGATGCTCTTCGCCGGCGCCAAGCTGGCCCACCTCGCCCGGATGCCGCAGGGCAGGCAGGAGCGCGGGCGGAGGGCCCGGCGGATGGTCGACTCCCTGGACGAGTTCTTCGGGCCGTGCTCGATGTACGGGGAGTGTGCGAAGGCCTGCCCGGTCGGCATCCCGCTGACCGCGATCGCCACCGTCAACAAGGAGCGGCTGCGTGCCGGATTCAGGGGCCGCGGCAGGGACGACTGACTTTGTAGGGATCTGGACGCCCGGGTGACGGAAAAGCCGAAGTCAGCCACTCCGGTGGTGTTTTTTCATTACCGACCTCAGGCGATGAGCGGCGTTCTGAGCCGCTGCGGCGGCCAGATCGGTGCCGTCTTGCCCGTCCCTTTTCCTGATCCACTTCGGCAGTGGAATAACGCTGCCGAAGTGGAGGGGAGGAGGGGTGTCGGGGGTGGGGCGGAGGATGGCAGGCTCAGGAGGGTCTGACGTTGACCGACAGGAGTTCGCGCACCGGGAGGGTCCGTGACGCCGTGCGGGTCATCGGGATCGTGCCCGACTGACCCAACGCGCTCCACGACACCGTCCACGACGCCGTGGCCCGCACCTGGCGATCGCCGCGCTTCTGATACCGGTACCCGCAGTCAGGAGACTCCGCCCGCGGCTCAGCCGACACCGGACGCCGGGTCATCGACGTGCACCGGACCACCGCCTCCCCCATATCGAAACTGACACCGGTGCGCACCGCCGTGATCGAGACCGTGACCCCCTGATTCGACGCGGTCGACGCCACCCGGGCCGACGACCCGTCATAGAGCCACAACGGCTGGCCCACCGCCACGATGTGCCACCGGTTGACCGACGGGTCGGGATCGATACCGACACTCGGCGCGGGGAGCCTCACCGAGGCCGCCGCCGAGATCGCCCAGGCCCGCACCTGCGCCGCAGACGGGCCCGAGGCTGCTCCCGCCGGTGCTGCTGCCGGGTCCGGCTCGTACAGGACGCCTTCCCGCCCACCATTGCCATTGGTCACCGCAGCCCCACCCCCACCCGAGGATCCCGAACCACCACCAGCACCGCTCGAGGAACTGCCACCTCCACCGCCACTCGGAGCAGGACCAGAACCCGACGACCCCGACCCACCTGAACCCGAGGAACCCCCACCACCAGAAGAGCCCGACTGAGTCGCTGAGACTCCCAAGCCGTCTGGACCGCCGATGATGCTGACTTCGGCGAGTGCGGAAGGCGTGCCCATGCACAGAGTCAGAACGACCGAGATTCCTAGACCCGATAACGGGAAGCCTATTTTTCGCATGTCTCCACCCGGACAGAATCGCCCTCTGCAATAGCCAGACGCGTACCAATTCTGACGAAATACAGATCATCCTGCCGCAATGTTCCACGTCCAGATCTCTTTCCGTTCCGATCTAGGAGTATGACTTCTCTCGCGTCCACGCAGGCCCGAATCGCGATCTCTGCGTCTTTGCTCCTAGCGGATTTTCTGAGGCTGATGATTCGGTATCGGGACCCTGCCTCGGCCTTTGTTCCTAGTTTTGCAAGCTTTGAATAGGCTTCCTGAACGTCTTTCTCGTATTGTCCGGTCACCAAGACCTGCATCTCTGCTGGCAGTGTCGAGGCGCCACCGGCTTTCTCAAGACGCAACACTTGATCCAAGTACTTCGCGTACACCGCCTTCGCCTCCGTGAACAGCGGATCCTCCGACGGTGTCGGACTCGGCGTCCCTGGCGAACCACTGGGCGTCACCGTCGACGCACCAGAACCGGACCCCGACGCCCCGGCCCCGGCGTCACCCCCACCGCACCCCGCCGCGCCGGACGCCATCACCACAGCCAGCCCGACAGCCACCCACCGCCGCGCACCGACAACGCGCACCCGCCCCATCGATCGCGCACTTCCCGCCCACCCCTCAGCCCGCACCATGGCCGAACAATGGCAGATCGCCGCCACGAATGCCAGACCCTGACGGCCGATCTGTGGAAAACACCGGACTGTGGAAAACTCCTGAGTTCGCGCTCGTGCTCCGATGCGGGAGCTCAGCAGCGTGTGGCAGGGATGTGGCAGGGAGTCGTGCTCCCCGACCGGTCCGCAGGTAGCATGTCCCGGTGCCTGAGATCCCACCCCTCGTCCTCACCGCTCCGTCGGGCGGCCGGGTCGTCTCGGCGACCCCGGTGGTGCTGGCCCCGATGGCCGGCGTCACCAATGCCGCGTTCCGCCAGCTGTGCGCCGAACAGGGTGCGGGTCTGTACGTCTGCGAGATGATCACCTCGCGCGGGCTGGTGTACGGCGATCACAAGACCCACGACATGCTGGCCTTCGCCGACATCGAGAAGACCCGCTCCGTACAGCTCTACGGGGTCGATCCGGGCATGATCGCCGAGGCCACCGCCATCCTGTGCGAGAAGTACGCGGTGAATCACGTCGACCTCAACTTCGGCTGCCCGGTGCCCAAGGTCACCCGCAAGGGCGGCGGGGGAGTGCTGCCCTGGAAGTCGGACCGCTTCGCCGCGGTGGTACGGGCTGCCGTGGAGGCCGCCGACCGGCACGGCGTCCCGGTGACCGTCAAGACCCGGATCGGCATCGACGACGACCACACGACCTACGTCGATTCCGCCAGGCAGGCCGCCGAGGCCGGCGCCGCAGCCGTCTGCCTGCACGCCCGCACCGTCGCAGAAGCCTATGCGGGCCACTCGCACTGGGAGGCGATCGGCCGGCTGGTGCAGGCGGTCGACATCCCAGTGCTCGGCAACGGCGATATCTGGGAGGCCTCCGACGCCATGGAGATGGTCAGCCGCACAGGCTGCGCCGGAGTCGAGGTGGGACGCGGCTGCCTGGGGCGGCCCTGGCTGTTCCGTGATCTGGCGGACGCCTTCGCCGGACGCGACCGGCGCACCCTGCCGAGCCTGGGGGAGGTGGCGGCGATGATCCGCCGGCACGCCGAACTGCTTGTGAAGTACGAGGGGCCGCACGGGTTGATCGACATGCGCAAACACATGGCCTGGTACCTCAAGGGCTTCCCGGTGGGAGGCGAGACCCGGCACGCACTGGGCAAGATCTCCAGCTTCGAGGAACTTGACGCCCTGCTGGCGACCCTCGATGCCGGCGCCCCCTTCCCCGCCAAGGAGCTGGGCCGTCCCCGGGGCCGGCAGGGCACCCCTCGGCGAAAGGTCGTCATGCCGATGGGCTGGCTGGACGGTCGGGTCCTGGACGACACCGACCTGTCGGAGGCCGAGCTGGGCGTCTCGGGCGGCTGAGTTCCAGGAGGTCAGCCGACCGGCAGCATGCCGGTGAGAATCACCGAGGAGATCATCGGCGCAGCGAGCGCCAGCGCCAGTCCGAAGGCGCCGACCAGCCTGCTGGTGCGGTTGGCCAGCGAGACCGCCCCGGTGATGAGGCCCGCCAACCCCAGCATGGTCGCCACGATCTGGGCGATGAGCCCTCCGATGCTGATCTTCAGCAGGGACTCGATCACCGCTTCATCCGCGACCGCGGTCTCAAGGTCGGTACTGGTCCAGCTGTCGATGGTGACGACGCCGGCGACCACCGACAGCACCAGGGCGACGACCGACAGCCCCAGTGACACCCATCCCAGGCTCGATTGTCTCTCAGGAGGCTGGGCGATCGGGTAGTACTGCGGCGGCTGTGCCGCAGGCTCGTAGTACGGCGGCTGGGCGACCGGGTAGTACTGGCCCGGCTGATACTGCGGGGTCTGAGGCGCCGGTCCAGGAGCCGCATACTGAGACCAGGAGTACGGCGGAGTGGGCTCTGAAGCGGGGTACCCGCTCTGCCAGGGCTGGGAGATCTGTTGGGTGGGCTCATTCCAGCCGGTCGTCGAAGGAAGCGGGCGAGTGGGCTCGGGGCCCGATCGGGGATCGTCGCTCATGCGATCACAGGGCCGGGGCAGCGGCGAGCATCATGGCGCTGACAGACAGGAAGGGTGCGAGCACGGCCAGGACGATCGCGCTGATGCCCAGCGCCCTGGCATTGCGGAACCTGATGGCCATCGCGCCCACGATGATCGCCGCGATGCCCAGCCCGGTGGGGATCAGCTGGCCGAGCATCGCCATGCCGAGATGCACGTACGCGGAATCGGTGGCCGAGGTGTCGGGAAAGTCGCCCTCGCTGCTCAGGGTGACGCCGGTGATGTTGTACAGATCGACGATCGCCAGCCCGGAGACCCAGCTGAGGATGAACGACACCACCAGTGCGGCTCCGACCAGGCAGATGGCCACGATCCCCTTGATGGAGCGCTCCTCGGCGGATCCGGAACCCGGCGAGGAGATCCCCCAGGTGTCGCCGCCCCCCGACTGTGCCGCGTACGGGGCCGCATACGGGTTCGGGTCGTAGGGACTGGAACCGTAGGGGCCGCCGGCCGACCCTGCGGTACTGCCAGGACCGCTCCACCCCGCATTGCCGTCAGGCGACCAGGAGTCCTGGCTCGGGGGGTTCCAGCCGTTCGGATCCTGGCTCATCGTCACTCCATCGGATGTCTCGTGTGCGGTACCTCCGATGCTATCGGCGGGCGAGTCGCCCGGTCCGGGTTTGGCATGCTGGGGACATGGCAGAACTGTCGCAGCGATCGAGGGCCTGGGCACGCACCATGTCTGGTCATGACACCGACGGGGGAATCGTGACCTGCCACGCCACCAGCTCCGCGATCCTGGAACCCGGGCCGGTGATCGGCAGGACGGTCCGCGAGGAGCGAGAGGCGGCGATGCTGCGGCCGGGAGCCGCCATGGCCCGCGGCGCCGGCGATCGGGCGATCCCCGAGGAGCCCGATGCCGAACGGACCTGCTTCGAGCGGGACCGCGACCGGATCGTCCATTCCACGGCCTTCCGCCGGCTCGCCGGCAAGACCCAGGTCGTCGTCCACCCCACCGATCACCAGCGCACCCGGCTGACCCATGCGCTGGAGGTGGCCCAGGTGGCGCGGTCCATCGCTGCCGGCATCGGCGCCAACGTCACCCTGGCCGACGCCATGGCGATGGGCCACGACTGCGGCCACGGGCCGGGCGGGCACGCCTCCGAGGAGGCCTTCGACCTCTTCCTTCCGGAGGGCTTCGATCACGCAGTCTGGGGGGCCGACGTCGCCCTGATCTCGCTCAACCTGTGTGCGGAGACCCTCGACGGCATCCGCAACCACTCCTGGTCACGTCCGGCACCGGCCACCGTGGAGGGGGAGGTGGTCTCCTTCGCCGATCGCATCGCCTACTGCGCCCACGACCTGGAGGATGCCCAGCGGGCCGGCATCGTCTCGATCTCCGACCTGCCCGATGAGGTGCGAGAGGTCGCCGGATCGGACCGGCGGACCCAGTTGTCGGTGTTCATCCGTTCGGTGATCGACACCACCTGCGCCACCGGCCGGGTATCGATGGAGGCCGCCAGAGCAGCGGCGCTGGCAGAGCTGCGTCGGTTCAACTATGAGCGCATCTACACCCGCCCGGAGTCGGTGGGCCAGTCCGAGGCCGTCGTCGAGGTGCTGCGGGGGCTGGTCACCTACTATCTGGCGCATCCGCGGCTGGTGCCGTCGGAGTTCCTGGCCTCTGATGCCGACCGGTCCCATCAGGTGGTGGCCTATGTCGCCGGGATGACCGATCACTTCGCCTTCTCGAGGGCCGAGGAGCTGTTGGGCTGGGACGCAGCCCGCCTGCCGGTGGGAATGGGCCGCGGCTTCTAGGACGTAGGATCGAGGCCATGGCCGGGCGGATCAACGAAGAGGATATTGCGCTGGTCCGGGAACGGGCACGGATCGACGAGGTGGTGGGGGAGTACGTCGCCCTCAAGAACGCCGGAAGCGGTTCCCTCAAGGGACTGTGCCCCTTCCACGACGAGAAGACCCCCAGCTTTCAGGTGACGCCTTCCCGCGGCCTGTTCTACTGCTTCGGGTGCGGCGAGGGCGGTGACACCATCACCTTCGTCGAGAAGATCGACAACCTCTCCTTCGTCGAGGCCGTCCAGAGGCTGGCCGACAAGGTCGGGGTCCAGCTGCGAATCGTCGATGACGGCCGGCCGGGCATCGAGCCCGGTCTGAGGATGCAGATCCTGGAGGCCAACGAGGAGGCCGCGAGGTTCTACCAGGCCCAGATGACGTCGGCCGAGGGGCTCATCGCCCGCCAGTTCCTCGACGGGCGGGGATTCGGGCGCGACGCCGCCGAGCAGTTCGGCATCGGCTACGCGCCCCGCGGCGGGCACGTGCTGCGCGACCACCTCCTGGCCAAGGGATTCGCCCCCAAGGCGCTGGTGAGCTCGGGACTGGTCCGCGACAAGGGCTGGGACTTCTTCCAGGGCCGGGTACTGTGGCCCATCAGAGACTCCGGGCGCTCGGTGCTGGGCTTCGGGGCCCGGCGCGTCCACGACGACGACCGGATCCCGGCGAAGTACGTCAACACCCCCGAGACCGTCGTCTACAAGAAGTCCCACGTCCTCTACGGCCTCGACCTGGCCCGTTCGGCCATCGGGAAGAAGCGCCAAGCGGTGGTCGTGGAGGGATACACCGACGTCATGGCCGCCCACCTGTCAGGCGTCGAGACCGCGGTGGCAGCCTGCGGCACCGCCTTCGGCAACGACCACGCGCGGCTGCTGCAACGCCTGATGGGCAACAACGGGGCGCTGTCGGGGGAGGTCGTGTTCACCTTCGACGGCGACGCCGCCGGCCAGAAGGCGGCCCTCAAGGTGTACCAGGGCGACAGCGAGTTCATCTCCCAGACCTATGTCGCCGTCGAACCCACCGGCCTGGACCCCTGCGACCTGCGGATGCAGAAGGGAGAGGAGGCCGTGCGCGAACTGGTGGCCCGCCGTATCCCGCTCTACCGCTACGTGATGAACAACGTCGTCGCCGGTTTCGATCTCGACCGTGCCGACGGCCGGCTCGCCGCGGTGCGTGCCGCCGCACCGCTGGTCTCCAGCATTCGGGACTCCTCCCTGGTGAGCGGATACCTGCGCGAGCTCTCCCAGGTCGTGGGGATGGACGTCGACGAGGTGCGGCGCGAGGTCGCCCGGGCCCGGCGGAGCCCGGCACCGATGCCGGTGCGCGAGATGGCGCCGGACCCGCAGCCCGCACCGGCGGCCGAGGCTCCTGCGGGCCTTCCCTGGCCCGACCCCTCCGACCGGCGCCTGGATGCCGAGCGGGGATTCCTCAAGCTGGCCCTTCAGCACCCCGACCTCTTCGACGGCCAGTGGGATCAGGTGGAGGTCGAGGATCTCCGCCACCCCGCCTACCGCGCGCTGTTCGGGGCGCTGAGCCGGCTTCCGGCCTTCCAGGGGTCCCCCCAGGCCTGGCAGCAGGCCGTCGCGGATGCGATCACCGATCCGACGGTCAGGCAGCTCGAGGTCGCGCTGCTGGTCGAACCGGTGCTCGCCGCCGAACCGGACCGGCGGTACGCCGCCGCCTATGCCGCCCAGGTGAGGCTGAGGTCGCTGACCGACGACATCGCCAACCTGAAGTCCCGTCTGCAGCGGACCAGTCCCACCGCCGACAGGTCGGCCTACAACGCGATGTTCACCGACCTGGTCGAGCTCGAGGCGATGCGCAATGAGCTGCTCCAGAGCGGCCCGGCAGCCGTCGACGTCCCGTGAGCCGCCTGCGAACCGGCCCCGGAAGCCGGAACCCCGTTCTGTGACGCCTGTGGACGGGAATATCTCCGTCCACAGATCCGGCGCAGTCCCTGGACCGCCGTCACCTCCCGGGGTCACGGTGGCGTCATGGAGTTCAAGGAATTCGTCTCGGCAGGGAGGTCGCGGCTCGCGGCCCAGGAGGAGTGGGAGCTGTTCGGGCGGCTGGAGGCGGGGGTGCTGGCCGCAGAGCTGCTGGACGGCCTCGGTGGCGTCCGGCATGACGCCACCGATGAGGAGCTGAGGGTCCTGGTGGCCGAGGGCCGCCTGGCCGCCGTGCAACTGTGGAGGGCGACGCTGGGCATGGCCGTCAAGGTCGCCGCCAACCTGGCCCAGTTCTCCGGCGGTCCGGGCGAGGACATGGAGCAGGCGGGATGCGTGGGACTGGGCGAGGCCATGCAGCGCTTCGACCGCGCCAAAGGGGTGAGGTTCATCACCTTCGCCTGGGTCTGGGTGCGCAGACGCGTCTCCGAGGAGCTGCTGTCCAGCGACGCCGCCCGCACCGTGTGGCGCCGCCGCACCGAACGCGCGGTCGACAGGCGCGCCCTCAGCCTGGCCATGACGCTGGGACGCGAGCCCAGCGATGACGAGCTGGCAGCCTCGATGGGGGTCGACGAGCACTGGATCCGCCAGCGCCGCGACCCGGGTGGGGATGTCCTGGTGGGGGATCCGACGTCGATCGCCGAGGCGGAGCACCACCCGAGCGACCGCTGGGCCGCCGAATGGCTCGGCGAGGCGATCGCCGAGCTGCCGCGCCTGCAGCGCAGGATCATCGAGCTGCGCTTCGGCCTGGGCGGCCCGTCCCTGCCGCGCCATGTGGTGGCCGCCGATCTGCGGGTCACTCTCGGCGTCGTGCGAAGACTGGAGAGCCAGGCCCTGGCGATCCTGCGCGAGGCCAGGACCTCGTCGCGCGACGCCGCCTGAACCTCCTCGGCCACGGGGCCGTGTGCCGGATCCTCCTCAGAATCTGGGAGAATCGGCGCCATGGGTCAGCGGTGGGGTCGGATCATGCACGCGTTCTCGGGGGACCGGGGCCCTGGGCCGCAGGCCCTGGCCGGGGTCGTGGCCGTCATAGGCGTCCGGCACCCCCACGTGCTGGCGTGGGGCACCGGCAGTGACGAGGACCGCCCGGTCACCGTGGTCGCCGTGGACGAGGGTCTGGTGATCGTCGACGCCGGGGGCACCTCCAGGGCCGTGGCCTGGCACGAGGTGGTCCGCGGCGGGTGGCGGTCCAAGACGTCGGCCCTGCACTGGACCTTCCTCGATCGCGCAGAGGACTCGGTGAAGCTGGACCGGCCCGGAGACCTGCCGGCGGTCTTCAATGACCGGGTCACGGCCTCAATCGTGGTGCGAGAACCCCTCGATGTCGACGGAGGACGGGTCACCGTGGCAGGACGGCGCCGGCTCGGAAGCCTCGACGACGGCGCCATCCAGTGGACCGCGGTGGCCGACGGCGAGGCCGACCTCACCGATCCGGTCACGGAGAGCCGGGTTCTGGAGGCCACCGCGAGGCTGCGCGAGGCGTGGCGCTGACGCTCTCCCGATTTCGCCTTGCCGTGCGACACTGCTAGAGTCTCTTCTCGCGTTGAGGGTCGATCCCCTGTAGCTCAATTGGCAGAGCATCTGACTGTTAATCAGAGGGTTACTGGTTCGAGTCCAGTCGGGGGAGCCATCAACGAGGCGGTGCCGAGGGCCGGAGCGATCCGGTACGCGGGCAACGCAGGCGTCCTGCGCCGATCCCCTGTAGCTCAATTGGCAGAGCATCTGACTGTTAATCAG
The DNA here is from genome assembly GCF_003325455.1 of Acidipropionibacterium virtanenii. Classification (NCBI taxonomy): domain Bacteria; kingdom Bacillati; phylum Actinomycetota; class Actinomycetes; order Propionibacteriales; family Propionibacteriaceae; genus Acidipropionibacterium; species Acidipropionibacterium virtanenii. The sequence goes on along the minus strand of NZ_CP025198.1, from coordinate 2,035,923 downwards.
AGGGTTACTGGTTCGAGTCCAGTCGGGGGAGCCACGATCATCCGTCGACAAGGAGAGTCCGTTGAAGCTCTGAGGACCGGCATCCGCACTCGCGGCTGCCACACAGCCCCGCATCCCGCGAGCCCAAGGATCCTCACATGTCTTCGCACTCCTCGGTCGTCATCGACCATCTCACCTTCGCCTGGCCTGACGGCACCGCGGCGATCACCGACCTCAGCTGCACCTTTCCTCCCGGCCGCACCGGCCTCATCGGTGACAACGGTGTCGGCAAGACCACCCTCCTGCGCCTCATCGCCGCAGACCTGACACCCGTCTCCGGAACGATCACCCGCGCCGGCACCCTGACGCTGCTGCGCCAGGACGTGGCGTCCGCTCCCGGCTCCACGGTCTCGGACCTGCTCGGGATCGCCGAGGTGCGCTCGGCACTGAGGGCGGTGGAGGCGGGTTCCGTCGACACCCGCGACTACGACGTCATCGCAGACCGATGGGATGTCGAGGCCAGAGCAGTCGCCCGGCTCGACGAACTCGGGCTGGGCGACGACGAATCCCTCCTCGACCGGCCCGCGCTGAGTCTGTCGGGCGGCGAGGCGACTGCCGTGGGACTCGCCGGAGCCGAACTCGCCGGCGCCGACGTCACACTGCTCGACGAACCGACGAACAACCTCGACGAGGAGGCCCGGCTACGCCTCTACGACACGCTCGACCGCTGGCCGGGAAGCCTCATCGTGGTCTCGCACGACCGGCGGCTCCTGGACCGGCTCGAGACGATCGTCGACCTGGATCCCCGCGGCGCACGTGTGTTCACCGGTTCTTTCGGCGAGTACGAGCAGGTGCGCGAAGCCGAGCAGGCCGCGGCCGAGAGGTCCCTGGCCCAGGCCGAGGCCGACGTCCGACGGATCCGCCGCGCGGCGTCGGCCGACCAGCAGCACAAGGCCCAGCGAGACCGGGCCGGGCGCCGGGACGCTGCACGGTCAGGGATGGGGAAGGGAGCCCAGCACTATTACCAGAACCGGTCGGAGAAGGACGGCGCATCCAAGGCGAGGGCACGCGCCGACCAGGCCGTTCGGGCCGGAGCCGTCCGGGCGGCCGCGGACGCCGCGGCCCGGCTGCCCGACCGGATCCGCATCGACCTGCCCGACACCGGGGTCGCCGAAGGCAAGCGTGTGCTCGCCGTGGCCGTCGGTGACCGTTCGCTGCGCATCGACGGCCCCGAGCGCATCCGCATCACCGGGGCCAACGGCGTCGGCAAGAGCACCCTCCTGCGGATCGCCCTGGGCGAGGAAGACGAGGATCTCCTCCGGCGTGCCGGGACGCTCTTCGCCGGGCCGTTGCACAGCCTCATCGCGCCGGCGGTGCCGGTGGGCCTGCTGGGCCAGCGTGACGACCTGGACGCCTTCGCCACACCTCTGGAGGCCGTCCGGGCGTCAGCCCCCGACCGGCTGCCACAGCAGGCTCGCGGCCTGCTGGCGAGGGTTCTGGTGACCGGCGAGATGGTCAACCGGCCGATCGCCGGGCTCTCGGGAGGGGAACGCTTCCGGGTCGCCCTGGCTCGGATGCTCTTCGCCGACCCGGCTCCGCGGCTGCTGGTGCTCGACGAGCCCACCAACAACCTGGACATGGCCTCGGTGGACCATCTCGTCGAGGCTCTCGAGGACTACCGTGGGGCGGTCCTCCTCATCACCCACGACAGCTGGCTGGCCGACCGGCTGAGCATCGACAGGCAGTGGGAGCTGGAGGCCGGCGAGGACGGAACCGGGATCACCGACCGCGACATCCGCGAGGCCCGCTGACCCTGGTCATTCCCCCTCGAGCTGATTGAGGAAGGAGTCGGCCCACAGGTCGATGTCGTGCTCGAAGACCTGCCGGCGCATCGCGCGCATCTTGCGAGCCTTGACCCGCGGCGAGTCGTGGACCGCGCGCAGGATGGTCGCCTTCATCCCGTCGATGTCATAGGGATTGACCATGTAGGCCTGCTTGAGTTCCAGCGCGGCTCCGGCGAACTCGGAGAGCACCAGCGCGGAGTCGCTGCGCGACCGGCAGGCCAGGTACTCCTTCGCGACCAGATTCATCCCGTCCAGCAGCGGCGTGACGAGCATCACGTCGGCGATCTGGTACATCCCGGTGAGAGTCTCGCGGGGCACCGAGGTGTACCGGTAATTGACGGCGCTGCGGGCCAGGGAGGCGCTCTTGGAGTTGATCCGGCCCACCAGCAGGTCGATGTCGTCGCGCAGGATCCGGTACTCCTCGACCCGTTCTCGCGACGGAGTGGCCAGTTGGAGGTAGACCACCTCCTCCGGGTTCAGCTCGCCGCTGTCGAAGAGCTCGCCGACTGCTCGCACCCGGTTGCGCAGCCCCTTGCTGTAGTCGAGGCGGTCGACCCCGAAGAGGATGGTGGACGGATCGCCGAGGTCGGCGCGCAGCTTGCGGGCCTCCGCCTGCACCTTCGGGGAGTTCGCCAGTTCGGCCATTCCGGCGGCGTCGATCGAGATCGGGAAGGCCTTGGCGGTCACCATGCGCCCGTCGGAGAGGTGGACCCGGCCCCTGGCGCCCTCGATGCCGGGCTGCCGGCGCGCCAGGCGCAGGAAGTTGGAGCCGTGTCCGGGAGTCTGGAATCCGACCAGGTCGGCGCCGAGCAGGCCGTTGATGATGCCGTTGCGCCAGGGCAACCGATTGAACAGCTCGATCGGCGGGAAGGGGATGTGGAGGAAGAACCCGATCCGCAGGTCCGGTCGCATCTCACGCAGCAGCTGGGGGACGAGTTGGAGCTGGTAGTCCTGCACCCAGACCGTCGCGCCGTGTTCGGCGCGGTCGGCGGCCGCCTGGGCGAAGCGCCTGTTCACCCGGCGGTAGGCGTCCCACCACTCGCGGTGGAAGACGGGTTCGGCGATGCAGTTGTGGTAGAGCGGCCACAGCGTCGCGTTGGAGAAGCCCTCGTAGTAGCGCTCCACCTCGAGCTCCGAGAGGGCGACCGGGATGACGTCGTAGCCGTCATGGTGGAAGGGCTCCACCTGCTCGTCGGCCGCGCCGTGCCAGCCGATCCATGCCCCCCCGCGAGCCTGCATGACGGGTTCCAGGGCCGTCACCAGACCGCCCGGGGAGGATCTCCAGTCCACCGTCGAGTCATCGTTGACGATCCTGTCAACGGGCAGCCGATTGGCGACGACGATGAATTTCGCGGTCTCCTGGACAGATTCGGACATGTGGCCCCCTTCGGTCGATGCGCCCGGGATCGGGACGGACGGGTCCGGGCAATCCCGTTCGGACGCGCCGACACCACCGTACCAACGAGGTCACGCGCGGCCCCGGGCGTGACCTCGAGGGTGGCCGGGTCCGCAATGCCGGACACCCGGACCGTCACGATGTGTGACGATGGTGAGGTGCCTGCCACCGCGACCTCGCCCGAGCCACCTGCACCGCCGACCGGCGGGTGGATCGCCACCTCCTCGGCCGGTCGCGCCGTCCTTGACGCGGCGGCCGCGGACCCCGACGGCACCCTTCTCGCCATGGATCTCGACGGCACCCTGGCCCCCATCGTCGAGGACCCCGATGACGCGGAGGTCCTGCCGCAGGCCCGGGCGGCGCTGGAACTGCTCAACAACCGGGTCGCCACCCTGGCGGTGATCACCGGGCGCCCGGTGCGGCGGGCCCGGCAGATGCTGGATCTGGACCGGCCCGGCCTCGACCGGATCGTCATCCTGGGCCAGTACGGGGTTGAGAGCTACGACGCCGCCACCGGCCGGATGCACATCCCCGAGGCGCCGCCCGTGGTGGAGCAGGCGAGACGTCGGTTGGAGCATGCCGTGGTCGTCGCCGCCTCCTCGGATCCCGGAACCGTCGGCACGATGGTCGAGGTCAAGGAGGGAGCGGTGGCCCTGCACACCCGCCGGGCCGCCGACCGTGAGCTGGCCTGGAGCGTCCTGGCTCCGACCGCCAGGAGGTTGGGTCGGGAACTGGGGCTCTTCATCGAGGAGGGCCGCGAGGTGGTCGAGCTCACCGCCTGGCACACCACCAAGGCGGATGCCCTGACCGGTCTTGTCGAACGGACCCGCCCCTCGACAGTGCTCATGTGCGGCGATGATCTCGGCGACCTTCCGGCTCTGGATGTGGTGGCCGGACTGATCGAGAAGGGCGGTCACGGCGCCAGGGTGGTGTCCTGGTCGGCCGAGCAGCCCACGGTGGCCGGTCGTGCCGACGTGCTGTGCGACGCGCCGCCCGGAGTGGCCCGGTTCTTGGAGGAGCTGGCGCGAAGGATCGGAGCGGAACACCTGGGTATCGGAGAGTGAGACTGGATCTCACACTATGGAAGAATGTGAGAGGTGTCTTGGAATTGCCGACGGCCTGTGCTTACATTGTCAACGGCGCCACGGAAAGTGGCACAGGGGAAAGGTTTCGAGGTGGACGACATTCGCTCCGCAGGCTTGCAGAACGCTCAGTGCGCGGCCGCGATGTCGATGTCCATGTGCTCGCGCCCCTGTTGTCGAAGCTGACCCATCGGGCTCGTCGCTGAGTCCCTCGCAGTCGCCGGCAGCCTGAATCCGGCTCCCCGCCCCCGAGTCGGGCGAATGAGCCGTACCCGGACCCCACCGGTTTGTCATCCGGTGTCTCGACACCTTTTCGGTGCGAGAGCAACACGATTCGCAGCAAGGAATCCGCGCCCGTTGACGGATTCATCACACACAGGTAAGGACAACGCAGACATGGCCAAGATCGCCAAGGACATCACCGAGACCATCGGCGGCACCCCGCTGGTTCGCATCAACCGGCTGTTCCCGGACTCGAAGGCCACCATCCTGGCCAAGCTCGAGTTCTTCAACCCGGCCTCCAGCGTCAAGGACCGCATCGCCAGGTCCATCGTCGACGCAGCCGAGGAGTCCGGCGCTCTCAAGCCGGGCGGCACCATCGTGGAGGCCACCTCGGGCAACACCGGCATCGGGCTGGCCCTGGTCGGCGCCGCCCGCGGCTACCGGGTCATCATCACGATGCCCGAGACCATGTCGAAGGAGCGCCGCTCGCTGGTGCGACTGCTCGGCGCCGAACTCGTCCTCACCCCCGGTGCCGACGGTGTGCCCGGCGCCAACGTCAAGGCCGGCGAGATCGTCAAGGAGACTCCGGGATCGATTCTGGCCAGCCAGTTCGACAACCCCGCCAATCCCGAGATCCACTACGCGAGGACCGGCGAGGAGATCTGGGAGGACACGGACGGCAGCGTCGACATCCTGCTCGCGGGAATCGGCACCGGCGGCACCGTCTCGGGCGCGGGCCACTATCTCAAGGAGAAGAACCCGCAGATCAAGGTCATCGGCGCTGAGCCCGCCGAGTCCCCGGTGATCACCAAGGGCCAGAAGGCACCCCACAAGATCCAGGGCTGGGGCCCGGGATTCGTGCCGGAGAATCTGGACAGGTCCGTCGTTGACGAGATCCTGCTGGTGCCCGGCGACGAGGCCGTCGCTCTGGCCCGGCGCGCCGCCTCCGAGGAGGGCATCATCACCGGTATCTCCGGCGGCGGTGCCCTGCAGGCCGCCGGCCAGCTGGCCGCCCGGCCCGAGAACGCCGGCAAGACCATCGTCGCGATCATCGCCGACACGGCCGAGCGCTACCAGTCCACCGCCCTGTACGAGGGACTGCTCGACTGATACGGATCGGCGGCCGCCGGGCCGCTCGACGAGGGGGCGGCCGCCGGAGCGGCGGGCGCCCCCTCGTCTGTACACGTCGCCCGCACAACTCGTCCGGGAAGGTCGTCAGGCTGCGGACTGACCTCTGATGAGGCAAGATACCCATGGACAAGCACGGGCCGGGGTCCGACGGCGGAAGGGAATCGAAGATGAGTCAGAATCCTTACGGGAGCGCCAACGGGGCCGGTCCCCAGGACCCGTACTCCCAGGCGTCGGCGGGCCAGGGGCCGTACAGTGCTCAGCCGTACAGTGCTCAGCCGAACGGCGCTCAGCAGCCGATCGTCGATCCCTACGCCGGGGACCCGAGCAGCACCCCGGGCTCCTACGCCCAGCAGCCGACCGTCGACCCCTACGCCGCGAGCCAGCCCTACCCCCAGGGCCCGTACGGACAGGATCCCTATGGCCAGAACCCGTACGGGCAGGTCCCGGTTCCGGTACAGCAGCCGTACGCCCAGGGCTACGGGCCGAACATGCCCGCCGACGGCGGCATGAGCAATGTCGCCCCGAACCTGTGGTTGTCGGCATTCTTCGGGTGGATCCCGGCTCTCATCTACTTCCTGTCCTGCAAGGACAACTGTGCGCCGACCGTGCGCAAGGCCCATGCCGACAATCTCAGCTTCCAGCTGATCCGGCTCATCGTGCTCTGCGTGCCCTACGTCGGCGTGCTCGCCGCACTGGTCCTGTTCATCATCGCGATCATCCACGCCACCCAGGTGCCCGGCCAGGTCCGCTCCGGCCAGCAGGCGAGGTTCACCCTGACTCCGGACTGGATCCACTGAGCCCGACCCTGCTGAGTTCTCGTACCACCGCCGCCACCTGCTCCAGACAGGTCACCAGAGTGGCGTCGTCATGGGCGCCGAACCCGACCACCAGGCCGGATCCGGCGCCCTGCCCGCCCCAGTAGGCCGACAGCGGAACGACGCCGACGCCGGCTGCCGTGCAGCCGTCCACCAGCGCATCCTCGTCGGCGGAGCACACCAGCACGGCCTGCAGGCCGCCGTTGATGGGCTGGAGGCGGCTTCCCGGCAACCCGCCCAGGACCTCCATCACCAGACCGCGCCGACGCCGGTAGATCTGGCGCAGTCGCTGGGTCCGGCGGCGCAGCGCGCCGGTGGCCATGTACCGCGCCAGGGCTCCCTGGACGAGCCCGCCGACCGGCTGGCCCAGGGCCTCGCGAAGTCTCCGCACGGGTGCCACCAGAGTGGTGGGCAGCACCACATAGCCGCAGGCCAGTGACGGCGTCAGGACTGAGGAGAAGGTGCCGAGGAGCACTGTGCTGTCGGGCGCCAGGGCCGCCAGCGCGGGCAGCGGCTGGCCGACATGGCGCAGCTCGGAGTCGAAGTCGTCCTCGATCAGCCAGACGCCGTGGTCCCGAGCCCAGGCCACCAGCTCCAGACGCCGGGGGGCCGCCAGAGACCCGCCGTAGGGATACTGGTGGCTCGGGGTCACCAGCACCGCGTCGAGCCCTGATTCCGGCAGATCGGCAGTACGCAGGCCGCCGGCGTCGGTGGGCAGGTCGACGGTGCGGTGGCCCAGCGCGGTCGGTACCCGTCGCAGGCTCGGGTAGCCGGGGGACTCCACGCCGATCCCCAGGGGTCGGTCCCGGTCCCAGACCCTGAGCAGCGCGGCGAGGCCCTCGCGGGACCCGGCCGTCACCGCGATCCGGTCCGGCGACGTGACCAGGCCCCGCATCCTCCTCAGGTGATCGCAGATCTCGAGGCGCAGGCCGGGATCGCCCAGCGGATCGGCGGGCACGACGCCGGGGCGTGAGACCTGTTCCCGCCAGGCGCCCCGCCAGGCCGGGTCGGCCAGAGTGGAGGTGTCGGGGATTCCGGGGCGCAGGTCCACCACGGCCGGGGGCTGTGCCACCGGTGGGGCCGGGCGGGGCCGGTGCTCGGCGTGGAGCTTCTCCAGGTCGGGATTCACCCTGGTGCCCGAGCCGTGGGCCGCGACCAGATACCCCTCGGCCTGGAGCTGATCGAAGGCCGCGGTCACGGTGCCCCGCGACACGCTCAGGCGTCGGGCGGTCGACCGGGTGCTCGGCAGGGCGTCCCCGGGGCCGAGCACGCCCGAGGCGATGAGATCCCGGACGCCGTCGGCCAGCTGGACCGGCAGGCGTCTCTCGTCGGAGCGGTCGACCCGGACGGGGATGTTGACCACGAGCTCTCTGCGCACAGGGTCATTCTGGCTCAATGTGGACCATTGGAAGTAGGAAGGTTTGGATCTTGGAATGGTCCACTTGAGGGGAGTGTGATTGCCACATGGCATCTGAGACCACTGCGGCACGGGCCGCATCCACGATCACGTCCGGCGCAGCTGCGGAATCCGGCACCACCAGGGTCAAGCGCGGCCTGGCCGACATGCTCAAGGGCGGGGTGATCATGGATGTCGTGACGCCCGATCAGGCCAGGATCGCCGAGGACGCCGGGGCCAGCGCGGTGATGGCCCTGGAACGGGTCCCCGCCGACATCCGCGCCCAGGGCGGGGTGGCGCGGATGAGCGATCCCGACCTCATCTCGGGGATCGTCGAGGCGGTGTCCATCCCGGTGATGGCCAAGGCGAGGATCGGCCATTTCGTCGAGGCGCAGGTGCTGCAGTCGCTCACGGTGGACTACATCGACGAGTCCGAGGTGCTCAGCCCCGCCGACTACGCCAACCACATCGACAAGTGGGCCTTCGACGTGCCCTTCGTGTGCGGGGCCACCAACCTCGGCGAGGCGCTGCGCCGCATCACCGAGGGGGCCGCGATGATCCGCTCGAAGGGAGAGGCCGGGACCGGTGACGTCTCCGAGGCCGTGAGGCACCTTCGTACGATCCGCGGCCAGATTCACAGACTGGCCGGCATGGACGCCGACGAACTCTACGTGGCCGCCAAGGAGCTCGGCGCCCCCTATGACCTGGTACGGGAGGTCGCCGTGACCGGCAGCCTGCCGGTGGTGCTCTTCGTGGCCGGGGGAGTGGCCACCCCGGCCGATGCCGCTCTGGTGATGCAGCTGGGGGCGGAGGGGGTGTTCGTCGGTTCGGGGATCTTCAAGTCGGGCAACCCTGCGGCCCGCGCCGCGGCGATCGTCAAGGCCACGACCTTCCACGACGATCCGGCCACCGTCGCCGAGGTGTCCCGGGGCCTGGGGGAGGCGATGGTGGGCATCAACGTCGCCGACGTGCCCGCTCCGCACAGGCTGGCGGAACGAGGATGGTGAGGATCGGCGTCCTGGCCCTCCAGGGCGGGATCTCCGAGCACGTTGCCGCCCTGACCCGGCTCGGTGCCGTCACGGTCCCGGTGCGCCGGCCCGTCGACCTGGCAGGGCTGGACGCCATCGTGCTGCCCGGCGGCGAGTCGACGGTCTTCGACAAACTGGCGCGGGCCTTCGGGCTGGCCGGGCCGCTGGCTGGGGCGATCGCCGACGGCCTGCCGGTCCTGGCCACCTGTGCCGGGCTCATCTACCTGGCGGCACGGGTGGAGGACGCCGCGGAGGGTCAGCAGACCCTCGGAGCCCTCGACGTCACCGTCCGTCGCAATGCCTTCGGCACTCAGCTCGACTCCTTCGAGACCTCGGTGAGAGTGCGCGGTCTCGACGCTCCGGTGCCAGCGACCTTCATTCGCGCGCCTCTGGTGACGTGGGCCGGCCCGCAGATCGAGGTCATCTCGCGTCTGGAGGACGGGAGGATCATCGGAGTCCGGCAGGGTGCGGTCACCGGCTACTCCTTCCATCCCGAGGAGACCGGCGATGACCGGCTGCATCGGGTGTGGTTGGAGTCCGTCACGGATCCGGAGGCAGCGACTCCCGCCGATCTGGATGCGAGTCCCTGGGCCCGCAGAGCCGCCTGCTGATCAGCCGGGTCGCGACATCAGCAGGCGTGCGGCCAGGATCAGCATCGTCACGCCGATCACCAGGTCGAGGGCCCGCCATACGCTGGCCCTCGACAGCGGACCGGCCATCGCCCGCGCCCCGAATCCCAGCCCGGAGAACCACACCGCGCTGCCGGTGACCGCGCCGGCGGCGAAGACCCAGCGGTGGTCGGGCCCGTGCTGGTTGGCCAGCGACCCGAGCAGGATCACCGTGTCCAGATACACGTGCGGATTGAGCCAGGTCAGTGCCAGCGCGGTGAGATACACCCGGTGGTTGCGAGTCGGCCCGGCCGCCAGCAGAGCCGCGGGTCGGGACGCTGATCGCAGGCTGGCGATCGCGAACCACACGAGATAGCCGGCGCCGGCCCAGCGAAGTATCTGCAGAAGCCAGCCGGCACGCGCCACCAGCACGCCGATCCCGGCCGTGCCGGCGAGGATGAGGACGACGTCACTGAGGATGCAGATGAGCACGATCCCGCCGATCCCGGCGCGGCGGACCCCCTGCCGGATGATGTAGGCGTTCTGCGCGCCGATGGCCACGATGAGGCCGAGGCCCGTCAGAAGGCCCGTGAAGTAGGTTGTCACGAATGGGGACGCTAGGACAGTGAACCGATGAAGTACAGTCACACTTTCTTCACTGTGTTTAGCATTGCTTCATGAACCGGGAGCATCTTCGCACGCTGGCCGTCCTTCTCGACGAGGGCAGCTTCGGCGCCGCCGCCGACCGGATGCAACTCACCCCGTCGGCAGTCAGCCAGCGGATCAAGGCTCTGGAGGCCGAGGCCGGGCAGATCCTCGTCGTGCGCGGCCGTCCATGCTCGGCGACCGAGGCGGGCGTCGTGGCGGCCCGGCTGGCCCGTCAACTCGACGAGGTGGAGACAGAGGCGTCCAGCGCTCTGGCCGGGCTCGCCTCGCGCCCTCTCGGCCTGGTCGTCAATGCCGACTCGCTGGCCACCTGGTTCCGCGATGTCCTGGCCGAGGCCGCCACGTGGGCAGACAACCAGCTCCAGGTGCAGATCGAGGATGAGGAGTACTCCCGCGAGGTGCTCCAGAGGGGCGAGGCGATGGCTGCGGTGACCACCTCCGCGAGAGCCGCCGCGGGATGCCGGTCCAGACGTCTCGGGGTGCTGCGATACATCCCCGTGGCGGCTCCGCAGTTGCTGGAAGGAGGCGATCCTCCCGAGGATCTGGGCACCCTGCCGGTGGTGGAGTTCAACGCCAAGGACGCCATGCAGCGCACATTCCTGGCGTCTGTGGGAGCGGGACGACCGGCTCGGGCACACCGGTTCCCCTCCTCGGAGGCATTCCTGGCGGCCGTGCGAGCCGGTCTGGGGTGGGGCCTGATTCCTCAGCCGCAGCTGGGGGCGTCCTTGACGGACGGGTCGCTGGTGCGGCTGAGGCCGGAGCACTGGGATGTGGAACTCTTCTGGCAGTGCTGGTCGGTGCGAAGTCTCAGGCTCGCCAGACTGACCGATGCGGTTCTCAAGGCGGCGAGAACGGGACTGCAATGAGCTGGCCGGCGCCCGCGACGGGTCACGCGACTCAGTGGGTGACGTCCAGGTTTCCCGCCTTGAAGCTGGACGAGGCCGCGTTGGCGGCCGCGCCGACCTGTTTGCTCCCGGCCGTTTCGGCGACCAGGACATTGCTCGAGGCCTTCCCGATGACGCGCCGCTCATAGTAGGCCGTGCCGTTCGAGCGCACTCCCGAGACGATGTACCAGTTCCCGTCCTGGGCTCCCCACTGCCAGTACGTGACGGTGGCGCCGGAGGCCTTGTAGGCCGCCTTGGCCTTCTCCAGGCAGGCGTCGGCGCGACCACCGCAGGAGGACAGGGTGTCACGGGTGCCGTAACCGCGGATCGTGGATTTCTTGTCGGCCGAGGTGATGGTGACGCTTCCGTCGGCGTTGTCGGTGCGTGTCCATCCGACCGGGGCGGTGAAGCTGAATCCGTACCGAGCATTCCTGTAGGCCGATGTGGACGCGTCGATGACGCTCGGCCGGGGCGTCGTGGGCGATGTCGCGGTGGGAGTGGGCGTCCTGCTCGGCGTCGGGGTCTGGGAGGGGGAGGCCGGACCCGTGGTGGCTGTGGGCACCGGATCGGCTCCGTCGGAGGAGTGTTGCGAGAGCAGGTATCCGCCACCGGCCCCGGCGATCACCAGGGCGGAGATACCGGCGGCCAGGACGGTGCGGCGCAGTCCCTTGCCGGGTTTCCGGCTGCGCGGAGCGCTAGGCTCCGCCGGCAGCTGCGCCGGCTCGGCCGGTGAGACGGGGGAGGGCTGGGAGACCGGGCTCTGCAGCGCCGGCGGGCTCGACTGGGAGACCGGGCTCGGACGGAGCACGGTGTCGGCCGCATCGGGGACGACGGGGGCCGCGGCGGCGGCCGACGAGAAAGAGGTCGGTTGCCAGGCCTGGGCGCCCAGCGGCAGCGGGACGGCGCGGGGCGGCGTGGTCAGACGTGGCAGCGGGGCGACGCCCACCAGGCCCGGAATCATCTGCTCGAGGGAGACGGCGATCTGGCGGGCGCTCTCGGGTCGCTGGTCAGGGTCTTTGGACAGCAGCCAGGCGACGACGCGCCACAGCGGTTCGGGGAATCCGTCGGGACGGCCGGGGGTGAGTTCGCAGTGGCCGCGCAGCACCGTCATGGTCGAGCCCGTCGCGAAGGGCGTGATGCCGCACACCAGCTCGTAGAGCATGATGCCCAGGGAGTAGAGATCGGAGGCCGGGACCGGTCGCTTGCCGAGGACGATCTCCGGGGCGACGTAGTTCGGGGTGCCCACCACCGCGGTGATGTGCGAGAGATGAGAGGCGTCCTGGAGGAAGGAGACGCCGAAGTCGGTGAGCCGGGCGGTCTCGGGAGGACCGGGTGTCAGCAGCACATTCGCCGGCTTGACGTCCCGGTGGACGATTCCCTTGGCGTGGACCGCGGCCAGCCCGCCGGCGATCTGGGCGCCGAGGTATGCGACCTCGGCCGGAGGGAGCGGGCCGTTGGTCGCCAGCTTCGTCTTGAGGTCGGTGCCGTTGACCAGATCCATCACGATCGCCAGGGTCTGGCCCTCGACCACCATGTCACGCACCCGCACCACGTGAGGATCGTTGATCTGGAGGGTGATGGAACGCTCGGTGACGAACCTGCGGACGATCTCCGGATCATTGGCCAGGACCGGCAGCAGCATCTTGACGGCGTAGGGCCGTCCCGCCCGATCCTTGGCACGCCACACCTGACCCATGGCCCCCGATCCGATGAGGCTGTGGAGCAGGTAATTGCTGCCGAGAGCCCGGGGGCCGTCCTGCGGCTGATTGTCACTGGCTGGCACGATGCGACAGTCTATCGAGCCAATCTATGAGTGCCTCGCACCGGGCGGTCGTCACAGACCTCAGCCGGTCATCGCGATGATGGTGAGGACTCTGTCAAGGGCCTCGTCGGAGCTGGTGTGCTCCTCGTGGGAGAGCTGGGCGGCGCTCATCAGCAGCGTGCTGGAAAGATTGATATAGACGATCGCCAGCCGCCGCGCCTCCTGGGGATCTATGCCCTGGGCCTCCATCCTGGCCGCCAGGGCCTCGGCCCCGGCGTCGCGGAGCTCGTGGAAGATTGTGAGCAGGCCCCGCATGAGTTCCGGATGCCTGAAGAGCACGGCCCGGCGCATCCGGTGCTGTTCCGGATCGCGGTTGAGCGCCTCGCGGACCGACTGCACGACGGAATCCCAGGCATGCTCGTCGGCGGGCCTGGCGAGAAAGGTCCGGGCATACTGCTCGGCCGCGTCCGGTCGCAGGCCGATGATCGCGGCCTCCTTGTTCGGGAAGTAGTTGAAGAAGGTGCGCTGGGAGATGCCCACCCGTTCGGCGATCTGATCGACCGTCACGTTCTCAAGACCGTCGTCAAGCACCATCTCGAGAGCCGCGCGGTGAATCTCCTCCCGGGTCCTGCGCTTCTTCTGCTCCCTGAGACCTTCGGGCTGTCGGGCCGTTCGCCCGGAGCCCTCGGGCCGGACCTCGGTCACGGAACCGTCGGTCATCTGTGGCACACCTCCGAAAATTCAGAATCTGCAATCTTGCATGCACTGCAAGTCGGAGTATAGTCGTCCCGGTCGCCGCGGACGAATGTCCGCGGCCGTCTATGTTCTGGAGGAGACACACGTGAGTAGTAGTGCAGTGAGCGCCCAGGGGGCGCGCAATGATGCTGCCGGGCCGGGTGACGCTGCGGGCGGGTTCAGGATGAGTTCCGCCCAGCGCAACGTCTTCCTGGGGCTGATCCTGGGCATGCTGGTGAGCTCCATCAGCCAGACGATCGTCGGGCCCGCGATGCCGAGGATCGTCGCACAGCTGGGGGGCATGGCGCACTACTCCTGGATCGCGACGGCGGCCATGCTGGCCTCGGCCATCGTTGTGCCGATCGTCGGCAAGTTGTCGGACATGTACGGCCGCCGGGGCTTCTACATCGCCGGACTGGTGGTCTTCATGTGCGGATCCTTGCTGTCGGGATTCGCGCAGAGCTTCTGGTTCCTGGTCGGTGCCCGCGCCGTGCAGGGCATCGGGATGGGCTGCCTGCAGCCGCTGTCCCAGACCATCATCGGTGACATCATCCCGGCGCGGAACCGCGGCAAGTACCAGGGCATCATGGGCGCCGTCTTCGGTGTGACCTCGGTGCTCGGCCCGCTCGCCGGCGGCTGGATCACCGACAACATGAACTGGCGATGGCTGTTCTTCCTGCCGATCCCGATCGGCCTGGTCGCGCTGTACTTCATCATCCGGTTCCTCCACCTGCCGCGCACCGCGTCGAGGACCACGTTCGACCTGTGGGGCTCGCTGGCTCTGGTTCCGGCCCTCGTCCTGATCCTGCTGGCCACCACCTGGGGCGGCAACCAGTACGCCTGGGGCTCGGCCACGATCATCGGCATGTACGCCGCAGGTGCCGTCCTCCTGGGCCTGTTCGTGTGGGCCGAGTTCAAGGCGGTCAACCCGCTGCTGCCGCTGCGCCTGTTCAGCCAGAACATCTTCACCCTGTCGGTGCTGGCCTCCTTCCTGCTGTCGGTGGCCATGTTCGGGGCGATCATCTACATCCCGGTCTTCGCCCAGGTGGTGCTCAGCGCGTCGGCGACGAACTCCGGCGTCATCCTCATGCCGCTGTCGATCGCCATGATCATCGTGTCGATCTGCGTCGGCATGCTCATCACGAAGACCGGCCGGTACAAGGGATTCATGATCGGCGGCCTGGTGGTCATGCTGCTGGGCTACCTGGGGCTCACCACGCTGAGCGCTGAGTCCTCGAAGCTGACCCTGTCGGGCCTGCTGGTGGTCATCGGCATCGGTCTGGGCCTGTCCATGCAGGTCTTCACCCTGGTGGTGCAGAACAACGCCAAGCGGGCCGAGATGGGCATCGCGACCTCTGCGGTGCAGTTCTTCCGCAACCTCGGCTCGACCGTGGGCACAGCAGTCCTCGGAACCGTGATGAGTTCGGGGCTCCAGGCGAACATCATGAGCCACCTACCCGCCGCCGCGCGGGCGAAGCTCGTCGCTTCAGGCGGATCCATCGACGCGGGTTCGGCGCTGGACACCTCCAAGATCGGCAAGCTGCCGCCCATGATGCTGACCGCCGTGCGCGACGGAATGGCCGACTCGATGCACTCGGTGTTCTGGACCGCCGTGCCATTCATCGTGATCGCCGTGCTGCTGACCCTCTTCATCACGAACAAGCCGCTGCGCACCACCGTCTACGACACCGAGGAGCAGCGGATCGCTGAGGCCGCCAGGCTCGACGCCACCCGTCGAGCCAAGGAGATCTCCGCCGCGGAGTCCGAGGCCGTCGAGTCCGGCGCATCCGGGAGGCCCGAAGAGACCGGCGTCCTTGTGTCCGAGGGATCGGGCGAATCGTCGACGGAGTCGTCATCCAGGCAGTGATCCCAACCCTCCAGGATCACTGAGCCGCCTGCGGGGCGGGGCCTTCGGGCCCCGCCCCGCAGCGCGTTCAGGTCCCGGGGGTCGGCCAGCATGTGGCGCTCGGTCGTGCGACAGGCCCCCGATGACGGGCTGACAGGGTCGACTGAACACTACGGGAAGCCTCGGCGCCTATTGTCGAGCCATGAGCGATGGACCATCCATGACGTTGCGCCCCCTGACGGCGGCCGACCGGGCCGAGGCGCTGGCCGCCGAGCAGGAGCTGGCCCCGGAGCACTTCCAGTTCCTGCCCGACCGGCGCGAGAACGAGCCGTGGCCCGACTTCGTGGCGCGCATCCGCTCCCAGGAGCACGGCGAGGGTCTGACGCCCGGATACGTCCCCGCCACCTTCCTCGTCGCCGAGGTGGATGGTCGGCTCATCGGACGGGTGAGCATCCGTCACGAGCTCAACGACGTCCTGCGCCGGTTCGGCGGCCACATCGGATACGGGGTGCGCCCGGAGTGGCGGCGTCACGGATACGCCACGGATCTGCTCCGGCGGGCGCTGGCCGCCTGCGCCCGGATGGGCATCGATCCGGCCCTGGTCACCTGCGACGATGACAACACCGCCTCGATCGGGGTCATCGAGAACTGCGCAGGGGTGCTGCACGATCGCGGAGCCGGCCCCGACGGCGGGATCGTGCGCCGCTACTGGATGCCCACCACCATCTGGCCCGCCTGACCGGAGGGTGGGAACACTATTCCCATGCATGCATCGGAAAAGCTGACTGGTATCCAAGAACTGACACGTGAGGCGCTCCATGATGCTCTGGACCTGGCGAGGAGTCGAGGCTGGACCATCCACGAGCCTGAATGGAAGGCTCTGCTCCATCAAGGAGCCTGCTTCGCCCTGTACGTAGACGACGAGCTTGTCTCCACGATCACCACCATCCGTCAAGGAGACGTGTGCGTTCTGGGAATGCTGCTGGTCAAAGACACCTACCAGAGGAGGGGCATCGGCACTTCCATGATGCGCCACGCGATGGCCAGACTGCCGGTACGGTCCTTCGCCCTCGCCGCCACGTCGATGGGGGCTCCCGTGTACCGCCGTATCGGATTCATCCCGCGTGGGCGCATCATCCAACTCCACGCAGACCATTTCGACGGCCCGTCCGCCGATATCAATCTCCCATCTGTCAGGCCGGGCTGCAGCCACGACCTCGCGGCCATGGCGTCACTGGACACAACCGCCTATGGCTGGCCACGAGGCGAAGCCATGGCCATAGCGATGCAGATATCGCGGCGCATGGTCGTCGACACATCGCAGGACGGCCAGATCCTCGGCTTCGGAGGGATCCGTGACCACGGTGCCGGGTCCCTGGTTGGTCCGCTGACAGCTCGCAGCCCGTCGGCAGCCTCACGGGTCCTGGCGGCACTGTGCCAGGGTGCCCAGGAACCGATCACCTTGCAGATCTGGGCCAACCATCACGAGCTACTGGCTTGGGCTCGCGCCCATGGGTTCCAGGAGACGGCCAGCCTGACATACATGGTCCATGGTCCGGTTCCCGTCGGCACCGGGGGATATCAGTTCGCGCCATTGAGCGGGGCCCTTTGTTAGCAGCCCGTCCAGCCGGATCTGCCGGGCTCAGTCGCGGGCGCCCGGTGCAACCTCCTGCCCAGCCCGCACATGGAGCCCCCCGGACCTGTCCGCTGAACGGGTCGGCCAGCACATCGAAGGCGTTCTGGGCGTGTGCGGACGCCGAGATCGTAGCGGAGCAGAGACGGGCCACCAGGACCTTCCCCGGGCCCGCAGGCCGACACCTCACTGCGCAGGAAGAATCGGTACGCCTGAGCACTGGTACCCGGCTCAGTCTCCGTCCTTCTACGCCGAGGCTGACAGGCAGTCGCCGCCGGCATTCCGGCGCCGTGGCGTCTTCATCAGCGCGAATGCGCTCAACCGCGCATGAGTGACGGCGAGGGGCCCGACTTCAGCGCAGACCAGTTGCACGACTTGTTCGATGAGCTGTCGGCCGAACTGGACCAGCGCAAACTGAATCAACGACGCCGAGGCGCGGATCGTCTACGAATCCGACTCTCTGCTGGTCCAAGTGGCTTCACCGGAGTATCTGCTGGCCATGAAGCTCCATTCCGGACGGGGCCACACGTGACATCGACGACGCAGCGACGCTGTTCGACGTGGCTGGCTACACCAGCGCCGACAAGGCCCTCGACCTGTTGGAACGGACTTATGGTCCCCAGAAGCTCCTGACACGCCACTGTTACCTCACCGAGGACCTTCTGAAATCCGCCCCCCGCCCCCACCTCAACGGCGCACAATCACGCAAGAAGGAGTACCACTCACACCCGGGGGAACCAGCAATGACAGACCTTCCACAAATCACAGACGCTCTGAACCGCACCAGAGCCGCCGGAGGCCAACGAGTCCTCTACCGCTTCACCCTCACTGTCGGAGCAACCCGCCACGAGTTCGACAGCCTCCTCACCGCCGAGAACGACCCGCCTCATGACCTTCTCATCGCCCACGTCGGCACCTCCGGCTGGTCTGCCATCTACCAGGTTGACCAGGGCCCTCGTGGAATGCTCTGGGCCTCCGCGCTGCTCGACCGCTCCACCTACAAAGCCCTGCTGGCCGTGCTCGGTATCGGCCACTCGGGCAACCGTCCCTGGCCCACCAGCGAACTCCTTCAAGCCGCTGACGCTGGCGCCATCCACGCCAAAGTACGTGCCTGGGTCCCGCCCCACGAGATCCCCAGGACCATGCGCAACGAGGTCGAGGAAGCCGACAAGACGGCCTTCATAGGCTGGATCGACTGGCAGGATGATCGCCTTCACCGGCGCCCCACAGCCTCGAACCTCCAAAAGACCAGCCGTCTGCTCGGTTCCGACATCGCAGCATTCTGCAAGGAACGCGGGATCAGCTCCCGCTGGGCAGATCCCGCGTCCCTCACCAGGGACCGGCGCTCCGGCCGCCGTCCGACGCCGCCCGGATTCCAGAGGCGCCCCTAACTGGCCTGCCCAAGACCTAGTAGAGTGTCGCCGCTAACTGGCGGGTTTGGTCGTGTATGACGAGTGGTGACGGTCCCCTTCCCCTCTTCGGGCCGTCAGGATCGAGGCAGTGATGTCACGGGCGAAAGCGCACCCGGTCCGGCTCGATGAGGCTGACAGGGCCATGTTGAGACGTTTGGTTCGTACCGGATCGCATCCGGCCCAGCAGGTCCGGCGGGCCCGGATCCTGCTGGAACTCGATGAGAACGATCCCGACCGTCGGGGGCCGGTGGCCACCCAGTCCCAGATCGCCGATCGGGTCGGGGTGGCCCTCGACACGATCCGTAAGGTGGCGCTGGTCCATGCCGGCCTCGGCCAGGACGTGGAGGCCACGATCCGCCGCAGACGGCGCGAGCGCCCGCCGGTCGACCCGAAGGTCACCGGCGAGGTGGAGGCCAGGATCATCGCGATGGCCTGCACCGATCCTCCCGACGGGTACGACCGCTGGAGCCTGCGGCTGCTGGAGAAGCACGTCGGGCTGGCCGACGACATTCCCGACCTGGACCACTCGACCATCGGCCGGGTCTTGAAAAAACGGCACTTCGTCCTCATCTGAAAAAGTGCCGACGATCCCCCCGAAGGCCAACGGGCAGTTCGTGGCCCGCATGGAGGACGTCCTGGATGTCTACGCCCGCCCCTACGATCCGGCCCGCCCGGTGATCTGCCTCGATGAGAAGCCCTACCAGCTGCTCGGGGAGGTCCGCGAGCCCCTGCCCGCCCGCCCGGGATCCGATCTCAGGGAGGACTGTGAGTACGTGCGGGCCGGCACCTGCTCGATCTTCATGTGCACCGAACCGTTGGCGGGCTGGCGCCACGCCGATGCCCGGGCGCGGCGGACCCGCCTGGACTGGGCCGAAGAGATCGACCGGCTGCTGAACGTGGACTACCCCGACGCCGAGGTCTCCGACATCGATGGAGCCTCGGTCATCGGCGATGACGTCGCCACCTTCCACTCGACCTATGCCCAGCCGACCGACGCGGGCACCGAGCACGCTGCCGAGCGGTTCGGGTCCACCCTCAGGGCGGTGATGGGCACGGGCACAGGTGCGTGACCACTCTGGGCCGCGATGGAGCGATACCCACCGCGACCGGTACCGACTCCGGTACATCGGTGGCCAGGCCGTGGCCAGGTACAGGATCGGCCCCTCCCGGCGATACTCGGGAGGGGGCCGAACTCTGCCCTGACTAGGTATGTCAGGTGGTGGGGCGTGTGGGGCTCGAACCCACGACCCGGGGATTATGAGTCCCCTGCTCTGACCGGCTGAGCTAACGCCCCCAGCGGCACGCACACTCTAGCGGGAAGTCAGTGGGCGCCGCTCAGAGGCGAGCGCATCGGGCTTGGATGCCCGTCGACTGCGAGCAGCTGCTGGATGGTCCGGCCCACCGCACTGTCGTCGTGATGGCCCACCACCGTGTACCCGCGGGTCAGCAGATCGGGGTGGCCGTTGGACACCACGAAGGGGTGGCCCACCAGGTCGAGCATGGACACGTCATTGGGCATGTCGCCGAATGCCGCGGCCCGGGCCGGATCGACGTCCAGATCCTGGCACACCTGGGCCAGCGCAGCACCCTTGGTGACGCCGGGTGCCGAGATCTCCAGGATCCCGTCGGGGCCCTGGAAGGAATAGGTCGTCACCGCCCGGTCGCCGACCACCGCAGCGACCATCCCGTACAGCTCATCCGAGGGCACGCCGTAGGCCTTGACCAGGAACTTCACCACCTGAGGCCCGGCCGCCAACAGATCCTCGATCGGCGCCTCGGCGTCGGGCAGGCCCTTGTCGAACGACCGGTCGAAGCCGGGCTCGACACCCCAGGTGCGCGCCTCCTCGGTGCAGAACAGGGCCCCGGGCACCACCCGCCGCACATCGTCGACGATCCCGCGCAGCACGTCGAGGTCGAAACCGCGCTGGTGCAGCACCTCCCCGGTGGCGACGTCGACACTCACCGCGCCGTTCGCGGAGATGACCGTGGGATGAACAGGTGCCAGGATCTCCAGCACGTCGAGCCAGCGGTACGGCCGGCCGGTGGCGAAGACCATCTTCACACCGGCGTCGGTCGCGTCGCGGACGGCCTGGAGGTTCTCGGCCGAGGGCAGCTTGTCGGCGCCCAGGAAGGTGCGGTCGAGGTCGGAGGCGATGAGGTCAACAGCAGGCATCTCAGAGTTTCTGGTTGCGGGTGGGCGTGGGGGTGGCTGAACCGGAGCTGCCGGAGCCGCCCGGGGAGTTCATGGTCGGAGGAGTGCTGGGCGTCTTCTGATCCGGGCTCCCCGAAGACGGGGACCCGGAGGAGCCGGAGGGCGATGGTGACCCCGAGGATGGGGAGCCCGACGACGGCGAGCCCGATGACGGCGATCCGGGGCTCGGAGACCCGGACTGGGGGGAGCCCGATCCGCCGCCCGAACCGGACGCCGAGGTGGGCACCGGAGGCGGGGGAGGGCTCGGCGGGATGTTCTGGAACAACAGGACCGCGATGAGCAGGCCCAGCGCGGCGATCGTGATGATGATGAGCCAGGAGATGCCCACCGTCGACCAGCCGGCCCTGTCCTGGCGGCCCGGCCATGGCAACGGCCACGTCCGCGAGGTGCCCGGACGGTCCCGATCGATCCAGTGCAGCCGGAAATCGGGGCCGCTGGGATCGCCGAGCTGGCCGGTCATGGTGAGATCCACGGCCCGGAGGATGCGCAGTCCCTCGGCCGAGGCCGCCGGCGTGCCGTCGTTGAGCAGTGCCACCCAGGGTGCCAGCGGCGCCTGCCCGGCCACCTGCGGGTCGTCGTCCTCGCTGCGGAACAGGTGCCCGAGCCGGCCCTCATCCTGGCCCTCTCCGCCGCGGGCGACCACTGTCTCGGCATGGAGGTGGTTCACCTCGCCGCTCAACCGGGAGCGGGCGGCCGCATCGGCGGCGGCTCCCTCCGACAGGAGGAGCAGAAGGACCGGGGTGTCGGCGTCGTCGTGGCCGATGAATGCGACGCCGGCGGGGGTGGCGAGCATCCGGGCGTCGAGCCAGAAGTCCCCGACCCTGGGCGGATCGGTGACGAGCAGGGGAGAAGGCGCAGGAGTGCCCCCGGTACCGCCGCCCGGAGGATTTCCTGGCCCAGAAGTTGTCGACATCAACCCCCATCTCACCACACCGCCGTGCATTGCCGTCGTGCCGGAGCCACCGGACAGTCCCGGGAGGGGCCTCGCACCGGGCGCGGTATCGTGGCGGGGACCGTACCCGTACGGCGGCATCAGGGGCTGCCGAGGCAGGAGCAACGCGAGTGAGCACACCAGGCGCGCAGCCGGGAGGTCCCCAGCAGGCACAACCCCAACCGGGGGCATGGCCGCCGCCCGCTCGCCAGCAGCCGGCTCAGCAGCCGGTGCCCCAGCAGCCGGCTCCTCCGCAGCCGGGCCCCCAGCACTCCGCGAAGCCCCAGGCGGTCCCGCAGGAGAGCCGTCGGCCGCCCCTCTCCTCGGGCCAGAACATCGGCACCGGCAATGCTGACGCCACCATGAGCAATGAGGAGGCGGCCACCCTCATCGGCAAGGCGATCGGGGAGGTGCAGCAGGTCATCGTCGGCCAGGAGCACATGGTCGAGCAGCTCATGGTCGGCGTGCTGGCCCGCGGCCATATCCTTCTCGAAGGCGTGCCCGGGGTCGCCAAGACCCTGGCCGTGCGCTCCTTCGCCACCGTGCTCGGCGGTGACTTCGCCAGGGTCCAGTTCACCCCGGACCTGGTGCCCTCCGACATCGTCGGCACCCGCATCTACTCGGCCTCCAAGGAGACCTTCGACATCGAACTCGGGCCCGTCTTCGTGAATTTCGTGCTCGCCGATGAGATCAACCGCGCCCCCGCCAAGGTGCAGGCGGCGATGCTTGAGCTGATGGCCGAGCAGCAGGTCTCCATCGCCGGCCAGACCTTCCCGGCCCACAAGCCTTTCAGCGTCATCGCCACCCAGAACCCGGTCGAGTCGGAGGGTGTGTACCCGCTTCCCGAGGCCCAGCGCGACCGCTTCCTGCTCAAGATCGACGTGCCGTATCCGCGTGGCAACGAGGAGTTCGAGATCCTGCGACGGATGAGTGTGCGCGCCCCGAGGCCCCGCCCGGTGCTCACTCCGGACAAGGTCATCGAGCTGCAGGACATGGCCTCTGATGTCTTCGTGCACAACCTGGTGGCCGAGTACATCGTCCGCCTGGTGCTGGCCACCCGGACTCCCGCCGAGTTCGGCATGCCCGATCTCGAGTCGGTGATCCAGATCGGCTGCTCGCCGCGCGCCACCCTCGGCCTGGTGTCGGCGGCCCGGGCCCTGGCCCTGGTGCACGGGCGCGACTACGTGCTGCCCACCGACGTGCAGGCCGTTGCCAAGGATGTGATGCCCCACCGGCTGGTGCTCGGGTTCGACGCCATCGCCGACAACATCGAACCGCCCCAGGTGATCGAGCGGATCCTGGCCATGGTGCCCCCGCCCACCCCCGTGTGGAACGCCGAGCAGCGCAAAGAGGCCAGGACCCAGCACCGCTACCAGCCCGAGTACCGCAGCTGAGGCCGGTCATGCCACCCCTACCCGCCTTCCATCAGCCGGAGCCGGGCCGCCCCGACGTGGGAGTGGCCCGGACCGTCCTGCAACCCCCCACCGGGGCGACGGTGCCGCTCAGCCAACTGGCCCCCGAGGCGGCGCTGCGCCGTCTCGAGCTGACCATCGTGCGCCGCCTGGAGGGATTCCTGCACGGCGACCACGCCGGCCTGCTGCCCGGCCCCGGATCCGACGTCAACGACACCCGCCCCTACCAGCCCGGCCAGGACGACGTCCGCAGGATGGACTGGGCCGTCACTGCTCGCACCACCGAGCCCCACGTCCGTGACACGATCGCCGACCGCGAACTCGAGGTGTGGGCGCTGCTCGACGTCACGGCCTCGATGAACTGGGGCACCCAGGGCATGACCAAGCGAGATCTGGGCATCGCCGGCGTCGCCACCCTCGGATTCCTCTCCCAGCGGATGGGCGACCGGTTCGGCGGAGTCATCATGCGCGCCGACGGAGTGCGTCGGATGCCGGCGCGCAGCGGCCGGACGGCCCTGTACGGGCTACTGCGGGCGATGCTCAATGAACCCATCGTGCCGGACAACGCCCCCGGGGACATGACTCTGGCCAAGGGCATTGAACAACTCAACCGCACCGAACGGCGCCGCGGCATGAGGGTGGTGGCGTCGGACTTCCTCACCCCCGCCGATCATGAGCTCGACCCGTCGGTGCCCCCCGACTGGGAACGCTCGCTGCGCCGCCTGGCGGTGCGCAACCAGGTGCTGTGCATCGAGGTGGTCGACGCCGCCGAACTCGACTTCCCCGACGTCGGGGAGATCCTCATCCGCGATCCCGAGTCCGATTTCGCCCGCTACATCAACACCGCCGATCCGGCCGCCAAGCAACGGATGGACGCCGCCTCATCGGCGCAGCGGGAGAGGGTCGCCGCCGCGATCCGGCGGGCCGGGGCGGGTCATATCCAGCTGCGGACCGACTCCGACTGGGTCACCGACATCGCCCGCTTCGTGCTGGGCTACCGCAGGACCGCCTCGATGCTCCACCAGCCCCCGCAGGGGGTGGCGAGATGACTCTCATGGAGCTGATGGTGCTGGGGCTGCCGCAGGTCCGCCAGCCGGGCAGGCTCTGGGCGCTGCTGGCGATCCCGGTCCTGCTGGCCCTCTACCTGGTGGTGCTGGGACGCCGCAACCGGACCGGCATGAGATTCACCAACACCGGCATCCTGGCGGCGGTGGTGCGCCCCCAGTCCCAGTGGAAGAGGCACGTCGCGGTCGCCATGGCACTCTGTTCGCTGGCTTCGGTCACCTTCGCCTGGGCCCGCCCGATGGGCACCGAGAAGGTGCCCCGGGAACGGGCGACCATCGTCGTGGGCATCGACAACTCGCTGTCGATGACCGCCAGCGACGTCGATCCGACCCGGCTGGCGGCCGCCAAGGAGCAGGCCGTGACATTCATCAACTCACTGCCCGCCGGGTTCAACGTCGCGGTGGTCACCGTCTCGGGGCACCCACGGGTGGTGATGCCCCCCAGCACCGACCGGGCCACCGCCGAGCGTGCCATCTCCGCCCTGGGCACCGAGGAGGGCACCGCGATCGGCGACGCCCTCAAGGAGTCCCTGGCCGCGATCAAGCAGGCGCCGGGAGCCAAGGACGCCGATCCGGTACCGGCGGCCGTCGTGCTGCTGTCCGACGGCGGCAACACCGATGGGAGCGATCCGATGACCCAGGCGAATGCTGCGGTGTCGGCCAAGGTTCCCGTCTACACCATCGCCTTCGGCACCTCGACCGGATACGTCGACGTCGACGGTCAGCGCGAGCGGGTGGCCCCCGACACCAGCCTTCTGTCGAAGATCGCCCAGCGCACCAAGGCCCGCACCTGGACCGCCGAATCCGCGGGCGACCTCAAGCAGGTCTACCAGGACGTCCACAGCTCGGTGGGTTATGAGCAGGTCAAGAAGGAGATCACCGCGACGTGGGCGTTCTACGCCCTCGGATTCGCGATCATCGCAGCCCTCGGCGTGGTCTCGATGGCGACGAGGTGGCCATGATGAACGTCCTGCTGGCGATCCAGCTCATCCACTTCATGAGGCCGGGTCGGTTGTGGTGGCTGCTCGTCCCTGCGGCCGTGGTGATCGGATACCTGGCCCTGTCGGTCAGGACGACCCCCCGCGGGCCCGTCACCCGGATCAACCTGCGTGCCGTGCTGCCCAAGGACAAGGCCTGGAAGAGACACCTGGCGGTCGGCTGCTCGGTGGCCTCGATCGCCTCCCTCGTGGTGGCCTTCGCCCAGCCGCAGGACTACCGGGAGGTGCCGCGGGACCGTGCCACCATCGTCCTCACCATCGACGTGTCCCGCTCGATGATCGCCACCGATGTGGAACCCTCGCGTCTGGACGCCGCCCAGTCGGCCGCCAAATCCTTCCTCTCCGACCTTCCCGACCGGTTCAACGTGGCCCTGGTGCAGTTCGCCGCCAGTGCGCAGCTGGTGGTCCCGCCGACCACCGACCGGGCCGTGGTGAGCACCGCCATCGACAACCTCGAGGTGAAGCCCTCCACCGCCATCGGGGAGGGCATCTACTCCTCGCTGGACGCCCTCAAGCTCGCCCCCGACGACCCGAAGCATCCGGGCACCAAGCCCCCCGCCGCCATCGTCCTGCTGTCCGACGGCGCCACCAATGTCGGCAGACCGTCACTGGGGGCGGCCCAGGACTCCGGCCGCCAGGGGGTGCCGATCTACAGCATCGCCTACGGCACCCCGGGCGGATATGTGATGGAGGACGGTCAGCGTCAACCGGTCCCCGTCAACCACCACGAGCTCGCCGCCGTCGCCAAGGCCTCGGGCGGCGAGAAGTTCTCCGCCGAGTCGCTGGGTCAGCTCAAGGACGTCTACAGATCCATCGCGCGATCCGTGGGCTATGAGAAGGTCTATGCCGAGGTGACCGACCGCTTCGTCGGGTACGCCCTGCTGCTGGCGGTCCTCGCCGGCCTCGGGGTGATCTCATTGGCGGCCCGCTGGCCGTAGTGGTTAGGTCGTGGTCATGACCATCGCCGACAACATCTCCGCGGTCCGCGCCCGGATCGAGGACGCCGCCCGCGCGGCCGGACGCGACGCCCGGGACATCAGGCTGCTGCCCGTCAGCAAGACCCGCCCCGCCGCCGACGTCCTGGAGGCCGAAAAGTGCGGCTGCACCCGCTTCGGGGAGAACCGGGTGCAGGAGGCCATCGGCAAGTGGGAGGAACTGAACCCGGGCCACCCGGAGATCAGCTGGGCCGTCATCGGCCACCTGCAGACCAACAAGGCCCGCCAGGTGGCCCGCTTCGCCTCGGAGTTCCAGGCCCTGGACTCGATCAAGCTGGCCCGCGAACTCGATCGCCGTCTCCAGCAGGAGGGTCGCGCCCTCGACGTGCTCGTGGAGATCAACAGCTCCGGGGAGCCCCAGAAGTCGGGCATCGGACCCGAGGAGGCCGTCGCCTTCTGCCACCGGCTCGACGCCTTCGCCAGCCTCAGGGTGCGCGGCCTGATGACGGTGGCGCTGAACTCCCCGGATCCCGAGCAGGTGGGGGCCTGCTTCCAGCGGGTCGTCGACCTCCGGGAGCGGCTGCGCAGCGAGGCCGGGCAGGTCAGTGACTGGGACGAGCTCTCGATGGGAATGTCCGGTGATTTCGAACTGGCGATCGCCCACGGTGCCACGACGGTGCGTCTCGGACAGGCCGTCTTCGGGCCCCGTGACTACTCCCGGACCGCCTGAGAAGTCGCACCGGGTCAAGGCCGACACGCCGGGGGGGCTTGTCGAGGTCCGCTGCCGCGGGGCAGACTGGGCCACGTTCCGGTCATCCGCGTGGCACCGCTGCAGGGGAAGGCACGTTGGTACCGAGGGAGGACGGAACATGAAGCAGTACGCACATCAGTCGGGTGGCATGCTCTACATCCACTCTGCTCCGACGGCGTTGCGCACCCATATCGAATGGGCCGCCGACGCCGCTGTTGTTCTGCCCGCGGGGATCAGATGGCAGCGGCAGCCGGTCGAGTACGGATGCTGGCGCGCCGAGACGCCGTGGCACGGGGAGCCAGAGGGGGCCGCAGGGCTGGTCTCCACGCTGGCGACCTGGGGTCGGCTGCGCATCGAGGTCACTGTCGACCCGCCGGCCGCCGGTGCCGGCCACCGATGGAGCGTCACCCCTGATCTGGGAATCTTCTCCGCCGAGACCAACGAGATCGGCGATGTCGTCGTCGATGAGAACCGGCTGCGCCAGGCGATGATCCGCGCCCGGTCCCAGGGCGAGCCGCTGGAGGCCGAGATCTCCGACCTGCTGGGGGAGCCCTGGGATGTCGA
This sequence comes from Acidipropionibacterium virtanenii, assembly GCF_003325455.1. Taxonomy (NCBI): domain Bacteria; kingdom Bacillati; phylum Actinomycetota; class Actinomycetes; order Propionibacteriales; family Propionibacteriaceae; genus Acidipropionibacterium; species Acidipropionibacterium virtanenii. The sequence goes on along the minus strand of NZ_CP025198.1, from coordinate 2,008,617 downwards.
GCTGGAGCCCTTCCGCGCCTGCGACCCCGACCTGGACGTGTCCTGGCTCGGCAGCGAGGTGGGCTGATCCCAGTACCCGGATCCCGTCCGGCCCTGATCCTGGCCCCCCGACCGTGACGAAGCGGCGCCTCCCGAGCCCGGGGGACGCCGCTTCACGGTCTGAGACGGCCGCCGGTCAGCGCGTGGCATTGGCGTTGGTGAACGCCAGGGTCACGTTGTGGCCGCCGAATCCGAACGAGTTGTTGAGGGCCGCCAGGTCGCCCGTCGGCAGCTCGGTGGTCTGCTGGGCGATGTTGACCGGAAGTCCGGCCTCCAGATGCTCGATATTGATGGTGCCGGGCACCTTGCGCTCCTGCAGGGCCATCACCGTCGCGTAGGACTCCAGAGCCCCGGCCCCGCCGAGCAGGTGGCCGGTCATCGACTTGGTGCCGGTGACCAGGGCGTCGTCGGCGGCCTCGCCCAGGGTCGATCGGATCGAATGGGCCTCCGCCTCGTCGCCCTGCGGGGTCGAGGTGGCGTGCGCGTTGACGTGGACGACATCGCGGGGCTCCAGCGCTGCGGAGGCCAGCGCCTTGCGCATCGCCGAGGCCTGGCCGGCCCCGGTGGGGTCGGGCTGGACGATGTCGTGGGAGTCGGCGGAGATGCCGGCCCCGGCCAGCGTCCCGTAGATCCTCGCCCCGCGGGCCTGCGCGTGCTCGATGGTCTCGATGATCATCACGGCCGCACCCTCGCCCAGCACGAAGCCGTCGCGCCCGGTGTCCCAGGGACGTGAGGCGTGCTCGGGATCGTCGTTGCGCTTGGAGAGGGCCTGCATCTGGGCGAAGGCCGCCAGCGGCAGCGGATGGATGACCGCCTCGGTGCCGCCGACCACCGCGATCTCGGCCCGGCCCAGACGGATCTGGTCCAGCCCCAGGGAGATGGCCTCAGAGGAGGAGGCGCAGGCGGAAACCGGGGTGTGGACCCCGGCCTTGGCGTTGACCATCAGGCCGATATTGGCCGCCGGAGCGTTGGCCATCAGCATCGGGATGGTGAAGGGGCTGACGCGGCGGAAACCGCGGTCCTTCTGAATGTCCCACTGGCCCAGCAGGGAGTGCAGGCCGCCGATGCCGGTGGCGCAGCACACCACCAGCCGCTCCGGATCGATGCCGTTGTCGACCGGTTCGCCGTCCTCGTCGTGGGGCAGCAGCAGTCCGGCGTCGCTCCATGCCTCGCGGGCGGCCACGATCGCCAGCTGGGAGCTGCGGTCCATCCTGCGCGCCTGGGGCCGGGCGATGTGATTGGTGGGCTCGTCGACCACGCAGGCCGCGAAGCGCACCGGCACATCGGCCGCCCAGTCGGCGGTCAGGGTGTGGACGCCGTTGCGCCCGGCCAACAGGCCCTCCCAGGTGCTCGGGGCGTCGCCCCCGAGCGGGGTGGTCGCGCCGAAGCCGGTGATGACGACGTCACTCATATGAACTCCTGATGGTCGGGGTGGGGGTGGGGCCTGTGATGGGGAGCGGTCAGCCCTGGTTGGCGGTGACGAAGTCGATGGCGTCCTGGACGGTCTTGAGGTCCTTGGACTTGTCGTCGGGGATCTCCACGCCGAACTTCTCCTCGCAGGCGTAGACGATCTCGACCATCGAGAGGGAGTCGACGTCCAGGTCGTCGGTGAAGGACTTCTCGGCGGTCACCTCGGCCTGGTCGACGCCGGTGATGTCGTTGACGATGTCGGCGATGTCGGAGAGGACCTGTGCGTTGTCAGCCATGATTTTCTTCCTTTTGTTGGGTGAGACTTGTGCGGTGACGGGTGTGCGATCAGGGCAGCACGACGACCTGGCCGGCGAAGACCAGCCCGGCGCCGAAGCCGATGATCAGTGCCAGGTCGCCGCTGTGGACCTGGCCCCTCTCCAGCATCCGGTCGATCGCGATCGGGATGGATGCCGCCGAGGTGTTGCCCATGTCGGCGATGTCGTGACAGACCTCCACCGACTCGGGCAGTTTGAGGTGACGCAGCATGGCGTCGGTGATGCGGTCGTTGGCCTGGTGGGGGATGAAGGCGTCCAGGTCGGTGGGGGTGATGCCGGCCTCGGCGATGGCCTCTCCGGCCTTGCGGACCACCGACGTCATGGCCCACTTGAACACATTCCGGCCGTCCATCGCGATGAGCGGATGGCTGACCCGCGGGTGGTCGGCGACCTGGGTCCAGTCCTCGATCTCAATGGTCTCGACCTTGTCGGCGGCCGAGCCCCAGACGGCCGGACCCACGGCGGAGGTCTGCGAGGGCCCGAAGAGCACCGCGCCGGCCCCGTCGGAGAAGAGGAAGGCGGTGCCGCGATCGGCGATATTGGTCATCTCCGAGAGCTTCTCCACACCGATCACCAGGATGTGGGTGGCCGAACCGCTGCGGATCATCGAGTCGGCCAGCGAGGTGCAGTAGCAGAACCCGGCGCAGGCGGCGTTGATGTCGAAGGCCGCGGCCCCGATACTGCCCAGGTCGTGGGCCACATAGGTGGCCAGCGAGGGGGAGGGACGGTGGTGGGAGACGGTGGCGATGACGATGGCGTCGACCTGGGAGGGCTCCAGACCGGCCTTGGCCAGGGCCTTGCGGGCGGCCTCGACGGCCATCGAACGCGGTGTCTCCTCGGCGGTGGCCCAACGTCTCTCGGTGATACCGGTGCGCTGCTGGATCCACTCCGGGGTGGAGTCGATCATGGTGCACATCTCCTCATTGGAGACGACACGCGAGCCGCGCACCGAACCGGTGGCCAGCATCCGGGAGGAGGGCGCCCCCTGCGCCTGGGTGAGGGTGGGACGGGGTGTGTCGGGCATCAGGCCTCCGCGGTCTGGGGGGAGTGTGCCTCGACGAAGGCGCGGGCCTCGTCGAGCTGATCGGGCGTGTCGAGGTTGAACAGCTCGACGCCCTTGAGATTGCGCTTGGCGATCCCGGTCAAGGTACCAGCCGGAGCGAGTTCCATGATGCCGGTGACGCCGCGGGCGGCCATCGTCTCCATGCACAGGTCCCAGCGGACCGGGTGGGCCACCTGGGCCACCAGGCGGTCGGCGAAGGCCCGCCCGTCCCCGACGATCGCGCCGTCGCGGTTGGACAGCAGGGCCACCGAGGGCCTCGAGGTCGGCATGGCCGCGGCGACCTCGCGCAGATGGTCGACGGCCGGCTCCATGTGCACGGTGTGGAAGGCGCCGGCGACGGTCAGTGGGAAGAGCCGGGTGCGTGCGGGCGGGTTCTCGGCGAAGGCGGCGAGCTGGGCGACGGTGCCGGCCGCCACGATCTGGCCCTTGCCGTTGTAGTTGGCGGGGGTGAGCCCGGCGGCCCCGATGGCGGCGACGACCTCCTCGGGCTTTCCGCCGATCACGGCGGTCATCGAGGTCTCGGTGACCGCGGCGGCCTGCGCCATCGCCCGGCCGCGCTCGCGGACCAGCACCATGGCGGCCTCGGGGGAGAAGGCTCCGGCGCCCGCCCCGGCGGCGATCTCGCCGACCGAGTGGCCGGCCAGCACGTCGGCGCGGGAGAAGAGATCGGGGGCGACTGACCATCCGGTGGCCAGAGCGGAGGCGACCAGCAGGGGCTGGGCGATCGAGGTGTCCTTGATGGTCGCCTCGTCGGAGACGGTGCCGTGGGCCACCAGATCGATATCGGCGACGGCGGACAGCCACTGCAGGTGTGCGGCGAAGGTCGAGTCCTCCATCCACGCGGAGAGGAATCCGGGCTTCTGGGCGCCCTGTCCGGGCGCAACAATGGCTAGCACAGGCTCCACTCTGGTCCATCGACGGCGCCGATGCGACGGTTCAGGTCACGAAAAGGATGACAGGGAAGTTGTGAGAACCCCACAACGAGATATCGCGTATCAGGCCGCCCGGTTGCGCTCCTCGGCCAGCCCCAGCACCTCGGCGATGACGTCGTTGACCGGGGTGTCGACGCCCACCTCGTCGCCCAGCGCCGGAATCGCACCCACCTGGGCGGCGAACTCGCTGCGACGCCCGGAGGTGATGTCGCGCTGGAAGGAGGTCGTCGAGGACGGATCCTGGCCGGCCAGGAAGCCCAGGGTGGCCTCCACGACGTCGTCGGGCAGCTTCGCTCCGTGTGCCCGGGCCACCTCGGCGGTCTCGGCCATGGTCCGGCGGTACAGCGCCCGGTGACGGTCCAGCAGCTCGCCCAGCGGGGCGTCGAGCAGCGCCCCGACCGCCCCCTGGGGTACGACGTGGATCACCTTGGTCCACAGCTCGGTCCAGATGTCGGTGGACTCGGAGGTGGCCACGCCGGCCTGGTGCAGCGCCGCCCGGAAGGCCGAGAGCACCGGGGTGACGGCGTCATCCCAGGTGCCCACCACCAGGCTCTTCGGGCCTCCCATCAGGTCGATGACGCCGGGCTCGGCGATCTTGGACCACACCCGGCACACCCCCGGCCCCACATGCTCGCGGCCCACCGTTCTCTCCAGCAAGAACGGGGCCTGGACGCCGTTCTGGGTGCTGACGACCAGGGTGTCCGGCCCCATCAGGGCGGGCAGGTAGCTGCGTGCGGCGTCGGCGACCTGGAAGGTCTTGGTGCACATCAGCACCACCTCGACCGGGCCGATCTCGGCGGCGTCGTCGGTGGCGGCCACGTCGAGGGTCAGGGTCTGCTCCCCGATGATGCGCAGGCCATGCGTGCGCAGGGCCTCGAGGGTGGCGCCCCGGGCGATGAAGGAGACGTCCTGGCCGGCCGCAGACAGCGCGGCGCCGTAGAAGCCGCCGATGGCCCCGGCCCCGATCACCGCGATGCGCATCAGTGCTCTCCCGCAGCCGCGACGGCGGCCTCCACCGAGGTCCTGGCGTCAGGATGGGCGGCCAGCAGCATCGGCAGCCCCATCGAGTTCAGCGTGCGCTGCATGCCCGGCCCGACGTGGGTGGCCACCACAGCCGCCACCTCGTGCTCGCGCAGGAAGGTGACGATGCGGGCATGGTGGGAACCCTCCGTGCCGGCATCGTGCAGGGCGTCCCAGCCCACCTGGAAGGTCTGCCAGGAGGTGATCGCGCCGGCCTCGTCGACGCCGGCCACCGCGACCATCGGTGCCTTTCCGAATCGTGGTTCCACCGAGCCGTCCGGGCGCACCGGGATCATGAGATTCATGGCGCCACTGTAATCATCAGTCCAGGAGCGAACCATCGGTCCAGGAGCGGCCGGCAGGGATCCGCTCCTCAGCCCCGCAGCCTCCCCAGGGTGACGGCCAGCCGTAGCAGGTAGGCCTCCCGCGGATCCGTGGGCGAGTAGCCGGTCACGTCCTGGATCTTCTTGAGGCGGTAGCGCACGGTGTTCGGGTGGATGTACATGGCTCGCCCGGTGCCCTCCACCGAGCCGCCGTGGTCCAGGAAGGACACGCAGGTGTCCATCAGGTCGCCGGTGGCCTCATTGAGAGGGGTGAAGACCTCGGCGACCAGCCACTCGACGGCCTGCCGGTCGCCGGCCAGCACCCGCTCGGGGATGACGTCGGCCGAGGCGATGAGCCGCGGGCCCTCGGGCCAGGCCACCGCTGCACGGGCCGCCGACAGGGCGGACCGGGCCGAACCGGGAGCGCCGGTGAGATCGCCCACGACCGGCCCCACCACGACCGGCCCTTCTCCGAAGTGCTCGGCCAGGGGCTCGGCGGCGCCCACCGCGGAGGCGTCGTCGGAGAGCGCCGCACCTGAGATCACCGCGACCATCCGGTCACTCTGCACCGCGGCCAGGACCGAGAGGTGGGCGTGCTCCGCGGCCCGCCGCAGCCCGTGGAGGGCGCGCGAGGACCCCACCGCGCCGACCACGACGCAGAGCTTCGAGCCGGGCTTCCAGCCCAGCGTCGAGGCCCGGGATGTCAGCTGCTCATCGTCGACATCGTCGCGCACGATGGCGTCGACCACCAGGGCCTCCAGCCGCTCGTCCCAGGTGCCGCGCTGCTCGGCCGCGCGGGCGTAGACCTCGGCGGCGGCGAAGGCCACCTCCCGGGAGTAGTGGGCGATCGCATTGGACAGCACGGAACGGTCGCCCCGCGGCATCTTCTCCTCGATCTGCTCCTCGACGACCTCGATGGTCGTGCGCACCAGATCGACTGTCTGGTGCAGGGAGATCTTGCGGGTCATCGAGCGCGGCGCCACGTCGAAGACGTCGGTGGGGGAGTAGGGCTCGGCCTCGTCGTCGGCGAACCAGCGGACGAACCCGTCGATGCCGTTGCGGGCGACGATGGAGATCCACGACCGGTCGTCGGCGGACAACGCCCGGAACCACGAGTGGCGCTGCGTCATCTGGGCCAGGGTGGCCGTCGTCATGGCCGAGGTGCGCGCCGCCAACCGCTTGGCCATCGCCTTGCGGGTGCGATCCGAGGGGACGACGGTGCGTCCCGTGCTCGACATGCCGGCGCGACGCGCCGACTCCGAGGAACTCCTTGATGCCACGGCCACTCCTGTCTGCAGGTGCGATCGAGCCTAGCGAGAACATCGGCACCACAGCTTGTGATTTTTCTTGCATCCGGGTCCACAATGGGGTCACATGCCGACCGGTGATCCGGCTCAGCGTCATCGTCGATGAGAAAGGACCCGGCGTGATCCCACGCGAAGAACCCGGCCCCGTCCTGAACGGACTCCCGACAACCCTTCCCGACACCGACCCTGAGGAGACGCAGGAGTGGCTCGAATCCCTCGACAGGATGGTCGAGGCGGACGGGGAGAACCGGGCCCGTGTGGTGCTGCTGAAACTGCTGGAGCACGCCCGCAGCCACGGCAAGCTCGACGTCTCGGCGCTCACCTCGACCGACTACATCAACACCATATCGGCCGTCGACGAGGCGCCGTACCCCGGTGATGAGGCGATGGAGCGGGGAATCCGCAGGATGCTGCGCTGGAACGCCGCGATGACCGTGCAGCGCGCCCAGCGGCCCGGGATCGGGGTCGGCGGCCACATCTCGACCTACGCCTCCGCGGTCACCCTGTACGAGGTGGGCATGAACCACTTCTGGCGCGGTCCCGACGCTCCCGGCGGAGGCGATCAGATCTTCTACCAGGGCCATGCCTCCCCGGGCATGTACGCCCGGGCCTTCCTGGAGGGTCGGCTGTCGGCGACCGAGCTCGACGGCTTCCGCCAGGAGAAGTCCGCAGCCCCCGACGGGCTGCCCTCCTACCCCCACCCCCGGATGCTGCCGAAGTTCTGGCAGTTCCCCACCGTGTCGATGGGCATCGGCCCGATGAACGCGGTCTACCAGGCCTCCTTCAACAAGTACCTCACCAACCGCGGCGTCAAGGACTGCTCCGACCAGCACGTCTGGGCCTTCCTGGGCGACGGCGAGATGGACGAGCCCGAGTCCCGCGGCTTCCTCCAGGTGGCCGCCAACGAGGAGCTCGACAACCTCACCTTCGTCATCAACTGCAACCTCCAGCGCCTCGACGGCCCGGTGCGCGGCAACGGCAAGATCGTCCAGGAGCTCGAGTCCACGTTCCGCGGTGCGGGCTGGAACGTCATCAAGGTGATCTGGGGATCGGGCTGGGATCCGCTGCTGGACGCCGACAAGGACGGCGCCCTGGTCGACCTCATGAACAACACCCGCGACGGCGACTACCAGACCTTCAAGGCCAATGACGGCGGCTATGTGCGCCGCGAGTTCTTCGGCCGGGACCCGCGCACCCTGGGGATGGTCGAGAACTGGACCGACGACCAGATCTGGGCGCTGCGACGCGGCGGCCACGACTACCGCAAGATGTACACGGCCTACAAGGCCGCCACCGAGACCAAGGGCGCCCCGACGGTGGTGCTCGCCTGCACCATCAAGGGCTACGACCTGGGCTCCCACTTCGCCGGGCGGAACGCCACCCACCAGATGAAGAAGATGACGGTCGACGACCTCAAGGCCTTCCGCGACCGTCTCGACATCCCGGTCACCGACGCCCAGCTCGAGGAGAACCCCTACCTGGCGCCGTACTACAACCCCGGTCCCGAGGACGAGCGGATCCAGTACCTGCTGGAGCGCCGCCGCTCCCTGGGCGGCTTCACCCCCGAGCGCCGCACCACTCACAAGCCCCTGCCCAAGCCCTCGGCCAAGCACTTCGACGGCGTCAAGCGAGGATCGGGCAAGCAGGAGGTGGCCACCACGATGGCCTTCGTCCGGCTGCTCAAGGACCTCATGCGGGACAAGGACTTCGCCCCGCACGTGGTGCCGATCATCCCCGACGAGGCGCGCACCTTCGGGATGGACTCCTTCTTCCCGACCATCAAGATCTACAACCCGCACGGCCAGAACTACACCCCGGTCGATCACGAGCTGATGCTCAGCTACCGGGAGGCGAAGAACGGGCAGATCCTGCACACCGGCATCAACGAGGCCGGATCGGTGGCCGCCTTCACCGCCGCCGGCACCGCCTACGCCACCCACGGCGTGCCCCTGGTGCCGATCTACATCTTCTACTCGATGTTCGGCTTCCAGCGCACCGGAGACGGGTTCTGGGCGGCCGGCGACCAGATGGCCAAGGGATTCGTGCTCGGAGGCACCGCGGGACGCACCACCCTGACCGGCGAGGGCACCCAGCACATGGACGGTCACTCGCCGGTGCTGGCCGCCACCAATCCGGCCGTGGTGAGCTACGACCCGGCCTACTCGTACGAGATCTCCCATATCGTCGAATCCGGCCTGGACCGCATGTACGGGCCGGCCGACGAGAACGTGATGTTCTACCTCACGGTCTACAACGAGCCGATCGTCCAGCCCAAGGAACCTGAGGGGGTCGACGCCGAGGGCATCGTCAAAGGCATGTATCTGCTGGCCCCCGGATCCTTCGAAGGGGTCAACCAGGACGCCCGTCGCGCCCAGATCCTGGCCTCCGGGGTGGCCGTTCCCTGGGCTCTGGAGGCCCAGGGACTCCTCAAGCGCGATTTCGGCGTGGTGGCCGACGTGTGGAGTGTCACCTCCTGGAACGAGCTGCGCCGCGACGCCATGGACGCCGATGAGCAGGCCTTCCTGCACCCCGATCAGGGACACCGCACCCCCTACGTGACGGCCCGCCTGGCCGATGCCCCCGGCCCGGTGGTCGCGGTCACCGACTACATGCGCCAGGTGCCCGACCAGATCGCCCAGTGGGTGCCCGGCGACTACGCCTCGCTCGGGGCCGACGGGTTCGGCTTCTCCGACACCCGCCCGGCCGCCCGCCGCTTCTTCCACATCGACGGCCCGTCGATCGCGGTGCGGACCCTCCAGCAGCTGGCCGACAACGGCGAGATCCCTGAGGACTGGCCGCTGAGAGCCGCCCAGCAGTACGACCTGCTCAATGTGAATGCCGGCACCTCGGGCAACGCGGGCGGGGAGTCCTGAGCCGGATTCGGGCAGCGCATCCGCTCCAGTGCGCCGGGCTCGCGGCCCGGCGCACTGGCCGGGCGGGCCAGGATCTGGCAGGCTTGGTCCCAGTCGTCAGGTGTGACCGATGCCGGGGGACAACACAGGACAAGGAGCAGGGGATTCGTGGAAAGCGGGACTGATTTCGACAGGCTCGGGCTGCAGTCCGGCCAGGTTGTCCAGGAGCTCGGATGGGATGACGACGTCGACGAGGATCTGCGCCAGCAGGTGATGGACGCCATCGAGGGGGATCTCATCGAGGACGCCCTGGGCGGCGTCGACGTGGTGTGGCTCTGGTGGCGCTCCGATGACGGGGACGTCGCCGACGGTCTGGTCGATGCGATGCGCGATCTGGACAAGGACGGCATCATCCTCCTGGTGACCCCGAAGGTGGGCCGGGCGGGAACCGTCGACACCTCCGATCTGTCAGAGGGCGCCGAGACGGCCGGGATGATCCTCACGTCGACCTTCAACGTCTCCGACGACTGGCAGGCCCACAAGGTCGTCCGGCCCAGGACAGGCCGCCACTGACGCGGACCCGACCCGCCCGGTGGCGGTAGAGTTCAGCCCATGGCTGTCAGCACCTATCTCGCCGCGTCGGACCGCTATGACCGGATGAACTACCGGCGTTGCGGGCGCTCGGGCCTCATGCTGCCCGAGGTGTCCCTGGGCCTGTGGCAGAACTTCGGGGACCTGCATCCCGGCGGGACCCAGCGCGCAGTGCTGCGCAGAGCCTTCGACCGCGGCGTCACCCACTTCGACCTGGCCAACAACTACGGGCCCCCGTACGGGCAGGCCGAACTGAACTTCGGGCGGATCTTCGCCGCCGATTTCCGGCCCTACCGCGACGAGCTCATCATCTCGTCCAAGGCCGGCTACGACATGTGGCCGGGCCCCTACGGCCAGGGCGGCGGCTCCCGCAAGTACCTCATCGCCTCCTGCGACCAGTCGCTGAAGCGGATGGGCCTGGACTACGTCGACATCTTCTACTCCCACCGCTTCGACCCCGACACCCCGCTCGAGGAGACGATGGGGGCCCTGGACCGGATCGTGCGCTCGGGCCGGGCGCTGTATGCCGGGATCTCCTCCTACGACCCCGATCAGACCGCGAGGGCCACCGCCATCGCCCGCGATCTGGGTACCCCGCTGCTCATCCACCAGCCCCGCTACAACATGTTCGACCGGTGGATCGAGGACGGCCTGGTCGACACCTGCGAGCAGGAGGGGCTCGGCATCATCTGCTTCTCCCCGCTGGCCCAGGGGCTGCTCACCACCAAGTACCTCCACGGCATCCCCGAGAGTTCACGGGCCGGAATGGGATCGCGCTCGCTGAAGCCCGATCAGATCGACGCCTCCACCCTCGCCACCGTCACCGCTCTCACCGAGATCGCCAAGGATCGCGACCAGACACTGGCGCAGATGGCGCTGTCGTGGAATCTTCGCGACGAGAGGGTCACCAGCGTGCTGGTCGGCGCCTCCTCGGTGTCCCAGATCGATTCCGACATCGACGCACTGAGCGCCTCTCCCTTCACCGAGGAGGAGCTCGTGCGCATCGAGACTGTTCTGGCCGAGCGCCGCTGAATTCCTATCCGCTATTCCCAGGAGGTGTCCCGTCATGGGAGCCGTGAAGATCCAGCTCAAGTCCGACCTCGTCGCCGCCATGAAGGCCCACGACGAGGTGGCCAAGTCCACCATCCGGATGGCCCTGGCCGCGATCCAGTCCGCCGAGGTCGCCGGCGACGAGGCCCGCGAGCTGTCCGACGCCGAGGAGACCGACGTCCTGGCCAAGCAGGTGAGCTCCCGTCGCGACTCGGCCGCCGCCTACCGCGAGGGCGGCCGGGAGGAGCTGGCCGCCGACGAGGAGGCCGAGATCGCCGTCCTCGAGAAGTACCTGCCCGCCCAGCTCAGCGCCGAGGAGGTCAGGGCCATCGTCGACGAGGAGGTCGCCGCGGCCGCCGGTGATCAGAAACCCTCGATGAAGCTCATGGGGCCGGTGATGAAGGCCGTCCAGGCACGCACCAAGGGCCGCTTCGACGGCAAGCAGGCCTCGAATCTGGTCCGGGCCGCACTGAGCTGACGGAGCCTGGGGATCACCCGGACCAGTCCGTCATGGCCCGGGCGAGGCGTTGCGGGTCGGTGAGCCAGGCCAGTGATCGCCACGGCTGCGTGACGAGGGGACGGTCCGGTCCGCGGCGGGCCAGCGGGCGGGCGAGGAAGCCGGCTTCCTGTGACAGCCAGATCGTGATGTCGAGGTCGGGATCGGTCCAGGCGCTCAGCCAGTTGAGATCTCGTGTGGACGACTCATCGGGCTGGGACGGGAGGGCGTCGTCGTAGGGCTGACGCGCCTCCTCGGCCTCCTGACAGATCGTGGTGACCCGGTCCCACAGCCCGGGATCGTCGGTGACCTGCGTGCCGTAGGCCATGGCCGCGTAGGCGGCGTACCCCTCGCGCGGATACGGCCCGGTCGTACTGAGGTCCCTTGGTGGCGGTTGAAAGAGAATCCGCACCGCCTCGAATGGCGGTGCCGTACGGGCGACCCACCTCTCCGCCTCATGGATGTCGTCCAGGACCACGTCTCGGGGGTCCTGGAACTCGTCTTCACCGAGGGCCTCGATGATCTTGTCGTAGGGCCTCCGGGGGCCGTCGGGGTGGAACATCGGCACTGCCCAGACCAGTTCGAGGCCGGAATCGTTCGCCTGGAAGGCGGCCGGGTCGATGAGGACCGCCCGGCGGGCGCGGCCCGACCGCACCAAGGATGCGGCCGGGCCGCAGCCGAACCCCAGCCCGACCGCCCCGTCCCAGTCCTCGTCGTCGTCCTGCAGGTCGCTGAGGGTCTGGGCCGCCTGGACGGGAGGCACCATGGTCGCCAGCGTGCTGGCCGGCCAGGCCACGGCGTCGGGCATGCGCCGTGCGACGTATCCGGTGATCCGTGCGCCCAGCTGGGGATCGATGAGAACCAGCGTCATACATACTCCAGTGGTCTGATGACGTTCTGTTCCTACCAATGTGTGTAGGGGATGTCAATGGTCTGTGGCATCCTGCGAGGCAGGGCTCCGCAAATGTCGTGCCTTACTTCCTGCGGTGCCGTTGCGGTCAGCAGGTGAGGAGCACAGTGCAGGTGCGAGCCTATGGGTCCTGTCAGTGGGTCTGCGCGCCGAGGAGGTCATGACCGTCTCATCGCCGAGCAAGCGGGGTCGAGGCGTGCTAGGTTTACGCCAACGTCCTTTAAGGTCGATCCCGTGAGGTCGGCAAGGTCGTCCAGCAGGCGGTGAGCCGTACCCGATCACCAGCCTCCGGGCTCATGCCTTCCCCCCGCGGTGGGAGGCCTTTTTCATGTCCGGAGGAGGCGACACGTGCCCGCACATACTGCACCCGACCCGTCTGACGGCGTGGTGGTGATGGACGCCGATGCCATGCGCCGTGCCCTGACCCGGATCTGCTATGAGATCGTCGAGCGCAATCACGGCGCCCAGAACCTCCTGCTGGCCGGGGTGCGCACCCGCGGCGCCCACCTGGCACGCCGGATGGCCGAACGGCTCGCCGAGGTGGAGTCCAGACCGGTCCAGGCGGTCGACCTTGACGTCCGGGCCTACCGCGATGACCGCGACTCCGCGGGATACCGCGCCAGCTTCGCCGACCCCAACCCGGGACTGCCCTCCGACCTCACCGGCCTCACCGTCGTCCTGGTCGACGACGTGCTCTACACCGGGCGCACCACCCGGGCCGCCATCGACGCGATCCTGGCGGTCGGGCGCCCGGCCGCCGTGCAGCTGGCCGTGCTGGTGGACCGCGGACACCGCGAGCTGCCCATCCGTGCGGACTTCGTCGGAAAGAACCTGCCCACCTCCGCCGAGGAGGTGGTCGCCGTCCGCGTCCAGGAGGCCGACGGCGGCGACCGGGTGACCATCAGGAAGGCGGGCTGAAGTGCCCAGAACAGTGATGCCCAGAACACTGCTGACACACCTCACCATGCTCGAGGGCGGAGTGCCGGTACCCTCCCAGGTGCTGGTGGCCGACGGCCGGATCGAGGCCGTCTCGCGAGGCCGGTCCGCCGCCCTCGACGGTGCCGACGCCGTCCGCGTTGATCTCGGCGGGGCGCTGCTGACTCCCGGTCTGGTCGACCTCCACGACCACCTGCGCGAACCCGGCCAGGAGGACAAGGAGACCATCGCCAGCGGCACCGCGGCCGCCGCCAGGGGAGGCTGGACCACCGTCTGCGCGATGCCCAACACCGTCCCCGACCCCTACAATCCCGGACTGATGGCCGAACTGAAGGCCCTCATCGAGGCGTCTGCGGTGGTCAAGGTGCTGCCCTACGCACCGATCACCGTCGGGCTGACCAGCGAGGAACTGGTCGACGCCGACGCCCTCGTCGACGCCGGCGCGGTCGCCTTCTCCAACGACGGCAAGGGAGTGCAGCGCGCTGGGGTGATGTACGACGCCATGCGGGCCGCAGCCCGCCACGGCCGCCCGATCGCCACCCACGCCGAGGATGAATCCCTGATGCGCGGGGGAGTGATCAACGACGGGCACCGGGCCGGCGAACTGGATCTGCCGGGCATCACCCGGCTGGCCGAGACCGTCCAGGTGGTCCGCGACCTGGCCATCGCCGAGCAGACCGGGGCCCATTACCACCTGTGTCACGCCTCCGCCCGCGAATCAGTCCGGGCGCTGCGCCGGGCTCGGGCCGACGGCGTCCACGCCACCGCCGAGGCCGCCCCGCACCATCTGCTGCTGGCCGACGAGGACATCCCCGGCGACGACGGCTTCTACAAGATGAACCCGCCGCTGCGCACCCGCGCCGATATCGACGCGGTCATCGACGGCCTGTGCGACGGCACCATCGACGCCATCGCCACCGACAACGCCCCGCACACCGCCGCCGAGAAGGACTGCTCCTTCCGCGACGCCGCCTTCGGCGTCATCACCAACGAGCACACCTTCGCCCTGCTCTACACGGTCTTCGTGCTGAACGGCCGGTTCCGCCTCGACCAGCTCGTCGACTGGCTCACCGCCGCCCCGGCCCGCGCCTACGGCCTGGACGCCGGACGGATCAGAGTCGGCGGGCCGGCCGACCTGGCCGCCTTCGACCTGGCCCACGAGGCCGTCATCGAACCCTCCCGGTTCGTCGGCAAGGGCCGCAACAGCCCCTTCGCGGGACGTCGTGTCCTCGGTGACTGCGTGCTCACCATGGTCGACGGCCGTACCGTCCACAGCTCACTCGACAACACCACCGACCGGAAGGACCAGGCATGACGACTCGGACACTGCTGCTCGCCGACGGGACCAGCTACACCGGGGAGGCCTTCGGAGCCGACCGACAGGTGCGCGCCGAGGTGGTCTTCACGACCGGGATGACCGGCTACCAGGAGACGCTGACCGACCAGTCCTACAACGGTCAGATCGTCACCTTCTCCTACCCGCTGATCGGCAACACCGGGATCAACCGCGACGACATGGAGTCCCTCTTCCCCACCACCGCCGGGGTGGTCTGCCGGGAGTACCCGCGGCTGGCATCCAACTGGCGCAACCGGGTGAGCCTGGATCAGTTCCTCAAAGTCCACGACATTCCCGGGCTGGCCGGCATCGACACCCGGGCGCTGGTGCGCCGGCTGCGCACCGAGGGCGTCATGAAGGGGGTCCTGGTGGGCCCCGACGCCGACCTGGAGAACGAGCTCGAGTCGCTGCGGTCCGCCGAACTGCCCACCGACCAGGTGGCCCGGGTGTCGACCCGCACCGCCTATCCGAGCCCGCTCGGCGGCCACTCGGTGGTGCTCTTCGACTTCGGGCTCAAGCACTCGATCCTGCGCGAGCTCGCCAGGCGCGGATGCGCGGTCACCGTGGTGCCGCACACCATCAGCGCCGAGCGGGTCCGGGCCCTGGCCCCCGACGGCATCATGCTGTCCAACGGCCCCGGTGACCCCAAGAGCCTGGACGGCGTGGAGCAGGTGATCCGCGACCTGCAGGAGGACTACCCGATCTTCGGCATCTGCCTGGGTCATCAGCTGCTGTGCCTGGCCAACGGCGCCGACACCTACAAGCTGCCCTTCGGCCACCGCGGCTTCAACCATCCGGTCAAGGACCTGCGCAGCGGCCGGATCGACTTCACCAGCCAGAACCACGGATTCGCCGTCGACCCCGAGTCGATCCCCGGCACCGAACTGGAGATCACCCAGATCGAGATCAACGACGGCACCGTCGAGGGGGTGCGCCACAGCAGGCTGCCCGCCATCTCGGTCCAGTACCATCCCGACGCCGCCGCCGGACCGCACGATGCCGAGCACATCTTCGACGACTTCATCGACCTCATGGACGCCCACCGCCAGGCCGGCCCGGCACCCCGCGACATGTCGGCCCCCGTCCTGCAGCGGGGAGCCGTGCCGCGTTCACTCATGCCCGCCACCGAAGGGAACAACTGATGCCCCGTCGCACAGACCTCCACCGGATCCTGGTCATCGGCTCCGGGCCGATCGTCATCGGCCAGGCCGCCGAGTTCGACTACGCCGGCACCCAGGCCTGCCTGGCGCTGAAGGAGGAGGGCTACGAGGTCGTCCTCGTCAACTCCAACCCGGCCACCATCATGACCGACCGCGAGATCGCCGACCGGGTCTACATCGAACCGATCACTCTCGAGTTCGTCTCCCAGATCCTGCGCCGGGAGCGCCCCGACGCCATCGTGCCCACACTCGGCGGTCAGACCGGCCTCAACATGGCCACCGAACTGGCCGGATCCGGGATCCTCGACGAACTGGGCATCGAACTGCTGGGCACCGATCTCGACGCCATCTCCAAGGCCGAGGACCGCGACCTGTTCAAGCAGCTGATGGATGAGCTCGGCCAGCCGGTGCCCGCCTCCGAGATCTGCCACACCGTCGTCGAGGCCGTCGAGGTGGGCGCCCGTATCGGATACCCGCTGATCGTCCGTCCCGCCTACACGCTGGGCGGCACCGGCGGCGGGATCTGCGACGACGAGGCCGAGCTGGTGCGCATCGTCGGCAAGGGGCTGGACCTGTCCCCGGTCACCGAGTGCCTGGTCGAGCAGTCGATCGCCGGGTTCAAGGAGATCGAGTACGAGATGATGCGCGACGGCGCCGACAACACCATGGTCGTGTGCAATATGGAGAACTTCGACCCGGTGGGCGTCCACACCGGCGACTCCATCGTCTTCGCCCCCACCCAGACGCTGACCGACCGCGAGCACGAGATGCTGCGCGACGCGTCGATCGAGATCGTGCGGGCGCTGGGCATCGAGGGAGGCTGCAACGTGCAGCTCGCCCTGGACCCGGACTCCTTCCAGTACTACGTCATCGAGGTGAACCCGCGGGTGTCGCGGTCCTCGGCCCTGGCCTCCAAGGCCACCGGCTACCCGATCGCCAAGATCGCCGCGAAGATCGCCGTCGGGCTGACCCTCGACGAGATCCGCAACCCCGTCACCGGCACCACCTGGTCGATGTTCGAGCCGATGCTCGATTACGTCGTCGCGAAGATCCCGCGCTGGCCCTTCGACAAGTTCGCCCGGGCCGACCGTCGGTTGGGCACCCAGATGAAGGCCACCGGCGAGGTGATGTCGATCGGGCGGACCATCGAGGAGTCCCTGCTCAAGGCCGTCCGGTCCCTGGAGATCGGGCTGGACCACATCAGCGACCCGGCGGTCACCAATCTGCCCGACGACGTCCTGGAGGAGCATCTGCTGCACGCCCGCGACGACCGACTGTTCTGCCTGGCCGAGGCGATCCGGCGGGGGCGCACCATCGGCGAGCTGCACGAGCAGACCCGCATCGACCTGTTCTTCCTCGACAAGCTCGCCCACATCCTGGAGATCGAGGACCGGCTGCGGGTGACCCCCGGCCAGACCGAATCGCTGTGGATCGCCAAACGCAACGGATTCTCCGACTCGGCGATCGCCCGTCTCTGGGGCAGGGCCCCCGACCAGGTGCGCCGGACCCGCCTCGACGCGGGATTCCGGCCGGTCTACAAGATGGTCGACACCTGCGCCGGGGAATTCGCATCCGAGACCCCGTACTTCTACTCGACCTACGAGACCGAGAACGAGTCGGTGCGCTCCGGACGGCCCTCCATCCTGGTGCTGGGCTCCGGTCCCATCCGGATCGGTCAGGGCATCGAGTTCGACTACGCCACCGTGCACTCGGTCAAGGCCATCCAGGCCGCCGGCCACGAGGCGATCATCATGAACTCCAACCCGGAGACGGTCTCCACCGACTTCTCCGTCTCCGACAAGCTGTACTTCCAGCCGCTGACCGTCGAGGACGTCCTGGACGTCATCGAGCTGGAGCAGCCCGAGGGGGTCATCGTCCAGTTCGGCGGCCAGACCGCCATCAACCTGGCAGGCCCGCTGGCCGCCCACGGGGTGCCGATCCTCGGCACCCAGCTGGAGGATCTCGACCGTGCCGAGGATCGCGAGGGATTCGAGAAGCTGCTCAAGGAACTGGACATCCCGCAGGCCCCGGGCGGTATGGCCCACAATCCCGCGGAGGCCCTCGACGTCGCCGAGCAGCTCGGATATCCGGTGCTGGTGCGCCCCTCCTACGTCATCGGCGGACGGGCGATGGCCATCGTCAACAGCGCCCACGAGCTCGAGCGGTACATGCACGAGGCGGTACACGTCAGCCCCGACCGCCCGATCCTCATCGATCGCTACCTCCAGGGTGCCGAGTGCGAGGTCGACGCGATCTGCGACGGCCGCGACGTCGTCATCCCCGGCATCATGGAGCACATCGAACGCGCCGGGGTGCATTCCGGCGACTCGATGGCGGTCTGCCCGCCCCAGCGGATGAGCCGCCAGGTCAAGGACCGCATCACCGAGGTGACCACCCGGCTGGCGCTCGGCCTCAATACCCGCGGCATCCTCAACATCCAGTTCGTCGTCATGGATGGCGTGGTCTACGTCATCGAGGCCAATCCGAGGGCCTCGCGCACCGTGCCCTTCCTCTCCAAGGTCACCGGCACCTCGATGGCCCAGGTGGCCACCAGAGTCATTCTTGGCCAGACCCTGGCCGATCAGGGACTGAGACCCGGCCTGATGCCCGAGTCCCACCGGATTCACGTGAAGTCGCCGGTGTTCAGCTTCTCCAAGCTCGACCTGGTCGACTCCCATCTGGGGCCCGAGATGAAGTCCACCGGCGAGGTGATGGGCTCCGACGACACCGTCGAGAAGGCCCTCTACAAGGTCTTCGAAGGCGCCGGGCTGCACGTGCCCGAGTTCGGCAAGGTGCTCATCACGGTCGCCGACAACGCCAAGCCCGAGGCCCTGGAACTGGCCCGTCGCTTCGACCGGATCGGCTTCCAGCTGGTGGGTACCAAGGGCACCGCCGCCTACTTCCGCCAGGCCGGGCTCAATATCGACGTCGCCCACAAGATCGGCTCCACGGAGGCCGGCTCCACCGAGTCGGTGCTGGACCTCATCGCCCGCGCCGGCTGCGACGCCGTCATCAATGTGATGAGCAACGGCCAGGACACCATCATCGACGGCAAGCAGATCCGCCGGGCCGCGATCGCCCGCGGCATCCCGCTGTTCACCTCCCTGGACACGGCATCGGCGATCTGCCGGGTGATGGAGTCGCGGGCCTTCTCCACCGAGGTGATCTGAGGACGATGACGACCAGATCAACGCCCCTGCCGGGCACGCGGCTGCTGGAGGTCGTGGCCAATGACGAGGTCGCCCGCGGCGTGCATGCCCTGGTACTGCGGCGTCCCGATGCCGTCCCGGCGGCCCCGGATTCGGGCACCTTCCTCAACCTGCTGCCGGTACTGCCGGCAGCCAGGGGAGGGGCATCGGTCCTGCGGCGGCCCATCTCCATCGCCGACAGCTCCGACGACGGCCGCGACCTCACCGTCATCCTGCGGATCGTGGGCCAGGGCACCGCGGCACTGTGCGGGCTGCCGGTCGGATCGCAGGTCGACAGCCTGGGCCCCCTCGGGAGGGGCTTCGACCTGGATGTCGTCGCTCCCGGCGGCTCGGCACTGCTGATCGGAGGGGGAGTGGGCGTCCCGCCGCTGTACCTGCTCGCCCGACGGCTCGTCGAACGCGGCGTCACCGTCCAGCTGCGACTGGGCTTCCGCGATGCCGCCGACGTCTTCTGGGCCGACAGGTTCGCCGCACTGGGCCAGGTGCTCATCTCCACCGACGACGGCTCGGCGGGTTCCCGTGGCACGGTCGCCGACCTGGAATCGGTGCCCGGTGCCGCGGAATTCGCCCCCGATGCGGTCTACTCCTGCGGCCCGCTGCCGATGCTGCGGTACGTGCAGTCGGCCTTCTCGCCGATCGCCGCCACCCAGCTGTCCCTGGAGGAGCGGATGGCCTGCGGGGTCGGCGCCTGCTACGCCTGCGTGGTACCCGACGCCGCCGATCCCGCCCACCAGCACCGGATCTGTTGGGACGGGCCCGTCTTCACCGCCGAGGAGGTCGTGCTGTGAACCGTCTGGCCGTGTCCCTGCCCGGACTGGACCTGCGCAACCCGATCATGCCCGCCTCGGGCTGCTTCGGCTTCGGCGCCGAGTACGCCGACTACTTCGACCTCGGCCTGCTCGGTTCGATCATGGTCAAGGCCACCACCCTGGAGCCGCGGCGCGGCAACCCGGTGCCCCGGGTCGCCGAGACCCCCTCGGGGATGCTCAACGCCATCGGCCTGCAGAACCCCGGACTGGACGCCGTGATGGCCCAGAGACTGCCATGGCTGGCCGAGCACTTCCCTGACCTGCCCATCATCGCCAACGTCGCCGGCACCACCACCGAGGACTACGTCGAGGTGTCGCGGGCGATCTCGGCCGCCCCCAACGTCGCCGCCCTGGAGATCAACATCTCGTGTCCCAATGTGCGTCACGGGGGGATCACCTTCGGTACCGATCCGGCGGTGGCCGCCGAGCTCACCGAGCAGATCGTGGCCGTCTCCCAGGTGCCGGTGTACATGAAACTGTCGCCCAACGTCACCGACGTCGCCGAGATCGCCCGGGCGATCGCCGGAGCCGGGGCGCACGGGCTCACCCTCATCAACACCCTCACCGGGATGCGGCTGGACCTGCGGCGCCGTCGCCCGATCATCGCCAACCGCACCGGCGGGCTCTCGGGCCCGGCCGTGCTGCCGATCGCGCTGCGGATGGTCGACGCCGTCACCCGGGCCGTCGACATCCCCGTCATCGGCATGGGCGGGGTCACCACCGCCCGCGACGCCCTGGAGATGATGCTGGCCGGGGCCTCGGCGGTCGCGGTGGGCACCGCGAACTTCACCGATCCGCTGGCCTGCCCGACGATCATCGACGGCCTGGAGCCGTTGATGGACGAGCTGGGAATCGCCACCCTCGAGGATCTGCGGGCCGATGTGCGGTCCGACCGTGATCCCACCACCACAGCCCCGAATCACCACTGAGGAGAACCGATGGACACCTCCCGCCCGATCATCGCCCTCGACGTGCCGAGCGCCGACGAGGCTCTGGCCCTGGTCGCCCGGTTCGGCGACGAACCGCTGTTTCTCAAGGTCGGGATGGAGCTGTTCTACTCCTCCGGACCTGGTATCGTCACCAGGCTCAAGGAGGCCGGGCACGACGTCTTCTGCGACCTCAAGCTCCACGACATCCCCAACACCGTGAAACGGGCCGCCGCCAGCCTCGCCGGCCTGGGAGCCGACCTGCTCACCGTCCACGCCGCCGGCGGGCAGGCGATGATGGAGGCTGCGCTGGAAGGCCTGTCAGGCGCCTCCAACGATCCGGCCGTGGTCGCCATCACCCAGCTCACCTCCACCTCCGAGGCTGCCATGCACGACGAGCAGCTGATCGCGGTGCCGCTGGCCGAGTCGGTGCTCCACTACGCCCGGCTGGCCCGCCAGGCCGGGCTGGCCGGAGTGGTCTGCTCGGCCCAGGAGGCCGGCCGGATCGCCGCCGCTACCGGAGACGGGTTCCTGCGGGTGACGCCGGGCATCCGCCCCGCCGGGTCGGCGGTCGGCGACCAGTCGCGGGTCGCCACCCCCGAGAACGCCGCCGGGCTGGGATCCAGCGCCATCGTCGTCGGACGCCCCATCACCCGGGCCGAGGACCCCGTGGCCGCCTACCACGCCATCAAGGCGGCCTGGAACACCGGCCGGAACAACTGAGGAGAAGAATGACCATCTCGAATCCCGCCCTGGCCCGACAGGTCGCCGAGGGGCTGCTGAGTGTCGGCGCCGTCTCGCTGTCCCCGGAGGCTCCGTTCACCTGGGCGTCGGGCCTCCACTCGCCGATCTACTGCGACAACCGCGTCACCCTGTCCGATCCGGACACGCGGTCCTTGATCGCCTCGGGGCTGGCCACCCTGGTGAGCGAGAACTTCCCCGACGTCCGGGCGGTCGCCGGCACCGCCACCGCCGGTATCGCCCACGCCGCCCTGGCCGCCGACCGGCTGTCGAAGCCCATGGTCTACGTGCGCTCCAAGCCCAAGGACCATGGGAAGGGCAACCAGATCGAGGGCCGGCTGGCCGAGGGGGCCTCGGTGGTGATGGTCGAGGACCTCATCTCCACCGGCGGATCGGTGCTCGACGCCGCGGCCGCCGTGCAGCGCGAGGGCGGCCACGTGCTCGGGGTGCTGGCGATCTTCTCCTACGAGCTCGAGAAGGGCCACCAGGCCTTCGAGGAGGCCGGGCTGCCGCTGTTCACCCTGTCCAACTACCCGACTCTGGTCGAGGTGGCGGCCGCCTCGGGCCGGATCACACCCGACCAGCAGGAGACCCTGGCCACCTGGTCGTCCGACCCCCAGGCCTGGTCGGACGCCCACTGAGCCCGGTCCGCCGGGAGTCTCACAGCCACAGAGTGACGGCGCATCCCGCCAGCAGGATCGCGATGACCAGGTCGGCATCTCGACGGTGACGGGCCAGCCAGGAACAGAGCAGCGATCCCGCCTGCGCCCACACCAGGTTCGAGACGCAGCAGGTGAGCGGCATCACCAGACTCACAGCTGCGGCTCCGGTGATCGATCCGGTTTCTGGGACGAGGTAGCCGGTCAGGCCCACCAGGAAGAACAGCAGCACCTTGACGTTGGTGAGGTTGACCAGCAGCCCGCGGGCGAACAGTCCGTTCATCCCCGAGGCGTCGGCACTGTGGTGCGCACCGGGGTGGACCGTGGCCCATGCCAGGTACAGCAGGTAGGCGGTGCCGAGCATTTTCAGCCAGGGCTCGATCTGATCGAGTCGGTTGTCGAGCACTGAGGCCGCGACGACGACTACCGCATCGATCACCAGGAATCCCGCCGCCAGTCCCTGGAGCAGTCTGCGGGCGGAGCGCATCCCCGTCCGCCGGGCGACATCGAAGGCGACCAGATTGTTCGGCCCGGGCGTGAAGGCCATCACCGCCGTGTAGATCAGGAATGCCCACCAGTTCACGGGGCCATCCTCGCTGCCGAATTCTTGAAGGACAACTGAAAGTTTCTACAGAAAGAGATTAGGCTGGCTTCATGGATGTGAGGCATCTCGAACTGCTCCGGGAACTCGAGGCGCGGGGCTCGGTGAGCGCCGTCGCGCGGGCCACCCATCGCACCGTCTCGGCGGTCTCCCAGCAACTGAGGACCGCCCACCGGGCCTTCGGCATTCAACTGGTGGAGCCCGACGGCCGGGGCATCCGGCTCACCGACGCGGGCCGGCTGCTGGCAGCCGGCGGAGCCCACGTGCAGACCGCGATGGCGCAGGTGCAGGCGGACTGGGACGCCTACCGCCACGATCCCGGCGGACCGGTGTCGGTGCTGGCCTTCCCCAGTGCCGCGGGACTGCTGTTCCCCGCTCTGGCGGCCGGGGCTCGCGGACGAGGCATCGAGTTGAGCCTGTCCGACGTCGATCCGGCCGAGAAGGATTTCGCCAGCCTGTCCAATGACGTCGACATCGCGATCGCCCACAGCCTGGCCGGCCCGCGCCCGGTCGGCACCGGAGCGATGGAGGTCGTCGAACTGATGGCCGAGCCGCTGGATATCGCCATGGCCGCCGACCATCCGCTGGCGAACCGGCGGCGACTGCGCGCCGACGACGTCAAGGACGCGGCGTGGATCGGCGTGCCGCGCGGCTACCCCTTCGACACCGTGATGACGTCCATCGCCCAGAAGGCCGGGGAGCCACTGGCCATCGAGCAGCGCCTCCACGACAACCGCGTCATCGAGGCGCTCGTGGCCTCCAGCGACCGGCTCGCAGTCCTGCCCCGACTCACCACGCCGTCGGGTACCGGGGTGGTGCTCCGGGAGATCACCGATGTCCCCGCCCGACGATTCCTCTCGGCGGTGATGAGGCCGGATCGGGCACGGCGTCTGGCTGTGCGCAACGTCCTCGATCTCGTCATCGAGTGTGTCCGCGGCGTCCAGTCCGCTTCGGATGCTCGGGCAGCCTCGGAACGGTGACGGGGCGGTGCAGACTTGTACAATGCCATGTACAAGACGTCGACGAGGGTGCCATGCAGGCCATCGCGTACAGCACATTCCGCAACAGCCTCAAGACCTGCATGAGACAGGTCAATGAGGACGCCGTTCGAGGGCATCGGAAAGCCGGAGCCGTTGCGGTTCGGGTTGCAGGGGGCCTGGTCGCGCCGGATCGACCATGCGAACAGGCTGGTGTACGTGGTGACTGACGATGCGATCGCCATCGTGTCGGTGCGAGATCATTACTGAATCCGGATCGCGCGTGGGAGGGGTCGCGGATCAGGCCCAGCGCCTGGCGATGGCGATGGTCTCGGGGACGTAACTGCGCCCGAACAACTGGCAGTGGACCATGAGCATGTGCAGCTGGTGCAGCTCGATCCGGTCGCGCCAGCCGTCGGCCAGCGGCGACTCCTCGTCATAGGCCGCCCGGATCGTCTCGGTGTGCGGGGAGCCGAAGACCCCCAGCGACGCCAGATCCTCCTCGGCGTGACCGCCCTGGGCCGCCGGGTCGATGAGCACCGCGCCGGTGGGCGTCCAGAAGACGTTGCCGCTCCACATGTCCCCGTGGGTGCGCGCCGCCCAGTACGTGTCGTCGGGGCCGGACTGGCGCACCAGCCGCGGCTGGTCATGGTCGTGGACACCCGAGGAGAGCTTGGTGCATAGACGGTCGAGGATCCTGCGGTCCGAGGAGGTGAATGCCGGGGCATCGAGATAGGGCGCCAGACGGTAGCGTGCGTAGAACTCGCCCCAGGAGGGCGTCGACTCCTGAGGGGTGGACGGCAGGGGGAGCCTCGCCATCCCCATCCAGCCCTGCCCGAAGTCCCCGGGCGGGGGCGCTCCAAGATGAGTCGCCCCGGCGGCGTGGGTGTGGGCCAGCCGTCGGCCGAACTCCTCGGCGGCCGCCCGCGTCGCCCGCCCCTGGGGCAGCCGGGGCTCCTCGAGCCAGTCATCGCCGTGCGCGCTGACGGTCACCACCGGAGCCGCGTCATCGGCAACATCGGCCAACCAGGCCAGCCCGGCCACCTCGTACTGGATGCGTCCGGGGCGGTCGTCCGACTTCCTGAAGACATCAGCCATGCCCCCCACCGTAGACTTGCCCGGTCGCCGAGCAACAGGAGATCCATGACCGACCACCTCATGACCGTGCATCTGGTATCGATGGGCTGCGCCCGCAACGAGGTCGATTCCGAGGAGCTGGCGGCCCGCCTGGAGGCCGGCGGGTTCCGCCTGGTCGACGATCCGGGGCAGGCGGAGACGGTGATGGTCAACACCTGCGGATTCATCGAGCAGGCCAAGAAGGACTCGGTCGACACCCTGCTGGAGGCCGCCGATCTCAAATCGGGCGGCACCACGAAGTCTGTGGTGGCGGTCGGCTGCATGGCCGAACGCTACGGCGCCGAACTCGCCGAGGCACTGCCGGAGGCCGATGCCGTCCTCGGCTTCGACGACTACCAGGACATCTCGGCGAGGCTGCAGACGATCCTCGCCGGGGGATCGGTGGAGGCCCACATTCCGCATGACCGGCGGACCCTGCTGCCCCTGTCGCCGATCGACCGTCCCGACGCCGCAGCGGGAGTCGCGGTGCCCGGCATTCGCACCGCACCCGACCTGCCGGCCTCCGTGACACCGGGCTCCGGGCCGCGCGCCGCCACCCGGCGACGCCTCGGGTCGGGGCCCAGCGCACCGCTGAAGATCGCCTCGGGCTGCGACCGCCGATGCGCCTTCTGCGCCATCCCGAGTTTCCGCGGCTCCTACCTGTCACGCCCGGTCGACGAGATCGTCGAGGAGGCCCGCTGGCTGGTCGGCCACGGCGTCAAGGAGGCCTTCCTGGTCTCGGAGAACTCCAGCTCCTACGGCAAGGATCTGGGCGATCTGCGCCACATGGAGAAGCTGGTGCGCGAGCTCGACCGGGTCGACGGCCTGGAGTGGATCCGGATCTCCTACCTTCAGCCCGCCGAGCTGCGACCCTCCCTGATCGACGCGATGCTGGGCACCGAGAAGGTCGTGCCCTACTTCGACCTGTCCTTCCAGCACGCCTCCGGCCCACTGCTGCGCCGGATGAGACGGTTCGGGGACGCCGAGTCCTTCCTGGCTCTCATCGACGGCATCCGCGCCCGCTGCCCGGAGGCCGGATTCCGCTCCAACTTCATCACCGGCTTCCCCGGCGAGACCGAGAAGGACCTCGACATCCTCGTCGACTTCCTGTCGGCGGCCCGTCTGGACGTCGCCGGGATCTTCGCCTACTCCGACGAGGAGGGTACCGAGGGGGCCCGGCTCGACGGCCATCTGGATGACGACGTCATTGCCGAGCGCCGTGACCGGCTCGCCGATATCGTCGACGAGGTGGTCGCCCAGCGCGCCGAGGACCGCATCGGCGAGTGCGCCCCGATACTGGTCGAACAGGTCGATGCCGACGGGGCCGTCGGGCGCGCACCGCATCAGGGCCCGGAGGTCGATGGCACCGTCACGGTGCCCGATGCGACCGGGATCGGGATCGGCGAGCTGATGCCTGTCCGGTTCACCGGCTCCGACGGCGCCGACCTGATCGGGGAGTCCGTATGACGTATCGCCCGTCCGGCGGGATACTGGACAGACCATCGCAATCGTCAGGGGAGCCGCAGAATGAGTGAGCGTCCGAGCAATTTCAATGTGCCGAATGCTCTCACGGTGCTCCGGCTGGTCGCCGTCCCGGTCTTCGGTTGGATGCTGCTGGCCCACGCCCACGAGGGCACCTGGCGCACGTGGACGACCGTCGTCTTCGTGGTGGCCATCCTCACCGACTTCGTCGACGGGAGGATCGCCCGCAAGTACGACCTCGTCACCGATTTCGGCAAGATCTGGGACTCGGTGGCCGACAAGGCGATCACGGGGATGGCTTTCATCGGCCTGTCGATCGTCGGCGAGCTGCCCTGGTGGATGACGATCCTCATCCTGGCCCGGGAGTGGGGGATCACCGTGATGCGGGTCTTCATGCTCAAGTACGAGGTGATGGCGGCCAACAAGGGCGGAAAGCTCAAGACCGCGACGCAGTCGCTGGCCATCACCCTGTTCTGCATCGGCCTGTGGCGCACTCCGACGGTGGTCGATGTCGTCTCCTGGGCGGTGATGATCGTGGCCTTCGGGCTCACGGTGGTCACCGGGGCGATGTACATCCTCGACGCCGTGCGGATCCGGCGCGAGGGCCTGGCCGAGGCGGCAGGCAAGTCCTCCGATGAGTCCTGACCCCGAGGCGGCTCGGCTGGTCTCCGCCCTGGCCGGGCGGGGGATGACGGTGGCCACCTGCGAGTCGTTGACCGGAGGGCTGGTCGGAGCCACCATCACGCAGGTTCCCGGAGCCTCCGCGGTGTATCGGGGCGGGCTCATCACCTACGCCTCCGATCTCAAGACGTCATTGGCAGGGGTCGATCCCGCCTGGATCGCCGAGCACGGTGTCATCAACCCCGAGACGGCCCTGGCGATGGCCCGCGGCTGCGCGAGGACCTGCGGGGCACTGATGGGACTGGCCTGCACCGGGGTGGCCGGGCCCGACCCTCAGGACGGCGCACCGGTCGGCACGGTGTTCGGATGCGCATGGACGCCGCAGCGCTGCGTCCCGGTCGCCCTGCATCTGGACGGGGACCGCCAGGAGATCCGACGAGTGACGGTCGAGGCCCTGCTGGCGGCCGGTGTGACCTGCGTCACAGATTTTTGAACACGGTGTGAGATTTTTCGCGTTCAGCGGGAATGAACCTCGTGGGACGGGTGTTGTCCTGTCCGAACGACGACGAGGAGACATGATGAAGGCTGCCCTGCTTCGGGAAATGCTCGGGGAATCACTTCGCGAGCAGCGATTCGCCCTGGGACGCACTCTGAGGGAGGTGTCCTCGGGTGCCCGGGTCTCGCTCGGCTACCTGTCCGAGGTGGAGAGGGGCCAGAAGGAGGCTTCGAGCGAACTGATCCTGGCGATCTGCACCGCGCTCGAGCTGCCCCAGTCCGAACTGATGCGAATGGTGAGCGAGAAGCTGCTCAAGGCCGAGACCCGCACCCAGAATCAGGTGACGGTCGCCGCCTGACCTTACGACGGCAGCCGCCCACAGGCGGGTCTCAGGCTCCCCGGGATCACTCCCGGGGAGCCTGAACCGTCTTCACCTGGACGCCGCGGGCCCGGATCCCCTCGATCTGCTCGGGATCGGCCGTGTCGTCGGTGACCAGCAGGTCGATATCGCCCACATCGGCCAGTCGGGCCAGGGTGACCCGCCCGATCTTGGAGCCGTCCGCCACCGCGATGATCCTGGGTGCGCGTTCGATCATGGTGTGGTTGGTCGCCGCCTCGACGTCGTCGTGGGTGGTGAGCCCGCCCTCGATCGACA
The DNA here is from genome assembly GCF_003325455.1 of Acidipropionibacterium virtanenii. Lineage (NCBI taxonomy): Bacteria > Bacillati > Actinomycetota > Actinomycetes > Propionibacteriales > Propionibacteriaceae > Acidipropionibacterium > Acidipropionibacterium virtanenii. The sequence goes on along the minus strand of NZ_CP025198.1, from coordinate 1,980,565 downwards.
GGCCGTCGCATCCGACTATCGCGGTGCCGACATTGATCTGCTTGAAGGTGGATTCGGCCAGCGATCCCACCAGCTCCAGTGAACTGGGCCGCAGGATCCCACCGGCGATGAGGACGCGCTGCTGGCCCTGGTTGGCCGCCTCCAGCGCGATCCCCACGGAGTTCGTGACGATGGTGAGGTCCCGGCGGTGATGCAGGGCCCGGAGCACCTCGGCGGTGGTCGTACCACCGGTGAGCGCGATCGCATGCTTGCCGACCGGCAGTTCGCTCACCGCGGCGCGGGCGATGGCCTCTTTCGCGCGCCGGTGGCGCCCGTCGCGCAGGTTGACCGGCAGCTCGGCTCCCACCCCGGCGCTGCGGGCCCCGCCGTGGGTGCGGATCAGCAGGCCCTGATCGGCCAGGGCTGCGACGTCGCGCCGGATGGTCGCGGCACTGGCCCCCAGCAGATCGGCGAGCTCCCTCAGCTGAACCTCCTGACGGTCCCGAAGGATCGCCAGGAGCGCGACCATCCGGTCGCTGCGTCGTGACGAGGTCGCCGTCTCCGCGGGGGGAAAAGACATGGCCCGGGCTCCCTTCATGCATCCGTGCATCGAGTGCGCGGTCACTCACTGGCGTTGATCATAGTTGAGCAGTCTCTGAGCAGACCAGCGCTCGGGGGCACGAATTCGCTCATTGTCCGTCGCGTTGTCCGGCCCCGTGGCCACCGCCTAGTCTTGAGCGGTGCGCGAGTCAGAGCTGTGGAGGCGCCTGGAGATCGTCCTGGGTCCCGATTACGTCCGGTCCTGGGCCGGTTCCCAGGTGATGGCCGAGTTGGGCGGACGCACCGTGATCGAGGCGCTGGCCGACGGAATCGAGGCCAAGACCGTGTGGAGGGCCTGCTGGGCCGTCCTCGAGCTGCCCGAGTCGCAGCGCTGACGGCGAAGTTTTCCACAGGGCGGGGCGGGCTGGACGGAACCCTGTCCACAGGGTCGACGCGGCGCCAGAATTTGTCGGTGGCCGCCCCTACAGTTCACGGTGACAGGTCCCGCCCTCCGGGTCGGGCTCAGCCGGCTCCCAATGAGCCAGTTCTAAGGAGACCACGGGAATGGTAGTTGCAGACAGGGAGAAGGCCCTCAAGGATGCGATGGAGCACATTGACAAGCAGTACGGCAATGGCTCGATCATGCGTCTGGGCGATCGCGAGACAGTGAGGATTCCGGCCATCCCGACCGGATCGGTGGCACTCGATGTGGCGCTGGGCGTGGGAGGGCTGCCCCGAGGGCGGGTCGTGGAGATCTACGGCCCCGAGTCCGGCGGCAAGACGACACTCGCGCTTCACGCGATCGCCAATGCTCAGGCCGAGGGAGGCATCTGCGCCTTCATCGATGCCGAGCACGCCCTGGATCCCGAATACGCCAAGAATCTCGGCGTCGACACCGACAATCTGCTGATCAGCCAGCCGGACAACGGCGAGCAGGCGCTGGAGATCGCTGACACCCTCGTGCGCTCGGGGGCCCTGGAGCTGATCGTCATCGACTCAGTCGCGGCGCTCACCCCGAAGGCCGAGATCGAAGGAGACATGGGGGACTCCCATGTCGGGCTGCAGGCCAGGCTGATGAGCCAGGCCCTGCGCAAGATGACCGGGGCGCTGAGCGGGGCCGGCACCACCGCCATCTTCATCAATCAGCTGCGCGAGAAGATCGGCGTGATGTTCGGCAGTCCGGAGACGACCACGGGTGGCCGGGCGCTGAAGTTCTACTCCTCGGTGCGTCTGGACGTGCGTCGCATCCAGACTCTCAAGGACGGCGACGAGATGGTCGGCAACCGCACCCGGGTCAAGGTCGTCAAGAACAAGGTCGCCCCGCCGTTCAAGCAGGCCGAGTTCGACATCCTCTACGGCCAGGGCATCTCGCGCGAGGGCAGCCTCATCGACATGGGGGTGGACTGCAACATCATTCGCAAGTCCGGCTCCTGGTACACCTACAACGAGACCGAGCAGCTCGGCCAGGGCAAGGAGAACGTCCGCAAGTTCCTCAAGGAGAACTCCGGGATCGCGGCGGAGATCGAGTCGAAGATCCGTGTCCAGATGGGTCTGGACGGCGATGACGAGGTGCCCGCCGACATCGACCCGAAGACCGGGGAGGTGATGTTCTGAGAGGCCGGCAGGGCGGGCGCCGCGGCGCCCCGGCAGAACCCGTCGAGCGGACCTCGCAGCAGTGGTACGAGTACGCCCGGGAGGTGGCCCTGACCCGCCTCGACGCCAGGGCGAGGACCCGCGCGGAACTCGCCGGGACGCTCGCCGGCAAGCAGGTCCCCGAGGAGGTCGCAGGCCGGGTGCTGGACCGCCTCGAGGAACTCGGTCTGGTCGATGACACCGATTTCGCCGAACGCTGGACGACCCGGCGGCACGAGTCCAAGGGGCTGTCGAGACGCGCCCTGGCCGAGGAGCTGCGGCGCAAGGGCGTCGACCAGCAGATCGTGGCGGACGCGGTTGCCGCAGTCAGCGACGATGACGAGGTGTCGGCGGCCACCCGGCTGGCGGTGGCCAGGCTGCGGGCGGGTGAAGGGGTCGAGGAGCAGCGGCTGACCCGCCGGGTGCTGGGTGCGCTGGCTCGCAAGGGCTACGGCTCGGAGGTGGCCTGGACGGCGCTGCGCCGCGCCCGCGAGGTGCTCGGCGAGGAAGCCGAGGGCCCCTGGTCGTGACGAGCTGCGCCCGCGGTGAGGCGGGGATGAGCCCGTTGTGGCAGGCTGTCAGCACGCCGTGACATCGGGTCGCGGCCCGCGTCACAGTGAAAAGGGGGGCGTTCCAGTGCGTGAATCCCTCGTGAGGGTCTCACCGCAGCTGGTGATGATCTCGGCCTGGTCGGTCATCGCCGTCGTCCTCGCCGTGGCCCTGGTGCTCGTGGTGGTCGGGGACATCCTGGCCCGACGCCGGTCGGGGGCGATGCTCAACGCGTCGCGCCGCGACATCGCCGATGAGCGCGAGCGCCTCGAGCAGGAACTCGAGCGTCGCCGCAGCGATCTTGAGACCGGTCTGGAGGACCGTCGTCACACCTTGGAGGAGGACTTCGAGAGACGCCGCAGTGCACTGGAGGAATCCGGCCGGCGGCGCGACGAGAGTCTCGAACGCCGGGAGGCGCAGGTCGATCGGGACCGTACCCAGGCTGCCGATGACCTGTCGCGGATCGCCGGGTTGACCGTCGAGCAGGCCCACCTGGAACTCGTCGAGAGGGCTGAGGCCGATGCCCGCGTCGAGGCCGAGGCACTGTCGCGCCGGATCGAGGAGGAGGCTCGTACCGGGGCCGAGGAACGCGCCAGGGTGGTCCTGGCGACCGCCATTCAGAGATACTCCGCCGACCTCACCGCCGACTCCGTGGTGGCCTCGGTCGATCTTCCCTCCAACGACATGAAGGGCCGGATCATCGGTCGGGAGGGTCGCAACATCCGCTGTCTGGAGCAGGTCACCGGAACCACCGTGATCGTCGACGACACCCCGGGCATCGTGCTGGTGAGCTGCTTCGACCCGATCCGCCGCGAGATCGCCAGGCTCACACTCAAGGATCTGCTCGGCGACGGACGGATCCACCCGGCGAGGATCGAGCAGGCCCATCAGCGGGCCGTCAAGAGGATCGAGGGGCTGTGCCTGGAGGCCGGTGAGGACGCCCTCCACGAGCTCGGCATCATCGACATGGCCGAGGGCCTGAGACCGATCCTCGGCTCACTGCGCTTCCGCACCTCGTACGGACAGGACGTGCTGGCCCACAGCATCGAGTGCGCCAGGCTGGCCGGCCTGATGGCCGCCGAGATCGGTGCGGACGAGTCGCTGTGCCGCCGGGCCGCGCTGCTTCACGATCTCGGCAAGTCGCTGACTCCCGGTATCGAGGGGTCTCACGCCCTGGTCGGGGCCGAGCTCGCCCGCAGATACGGGGAATCGGCGGATGTCGTGCACGCCATCGCCGCCCACCACAACGAGGTGGAGGCCCGCTCAGTGGTCGACGTGCTCACCCAGGCCGCCGACGCCGTCTCGGCCTCCAGGCCCGGGGCCCGCAGGGAATCCCTCGAGAGCCATGTGCGCCGGCTGGAGGAGATGGAGTCCCTGGCCACCGCTCACGAAGGTGTGGCCAGGGCCTTCGCGGTACAGGCCGGACGCGATCTGCGCGTGATGGTGGTACCCGATGAGGTCGACGACGACTCGGCCCGGCACCTCGCCCGTGAGATCGCCCACGAGGTGGGCGACAGGGTGATGGTGCCGGGCCAGGTGAAGGTCACCGTGATCCGCGAGACCCGGGCGGTGGAGGTCACCGGAGGCGGGGACTGAGCCCCAGGATCCGGCTCAGGCGTGGATGCCCCAGCGCAGGTGGATCTCGTCGCCCGGGGCCAGTCGCAGCATCGAGTCGTGGGTCGGGCCCTCGTTGAAGGCGTCGGGCCCGCAGGTCATCGGCTCCACGGCCAGCGATCGCCGGTCGCCGGGGGTGTAGACCTGCGCCCAGCCGAGTTCGGGGTCGGCCCACAGCACGCGGGTGGCGTCACCGTTGCGGATCTCGACCTGCCAGCGGCCGGTCTCCGTGGCGCCGGTGTAGGCGGTGTCGAGCACCCGGTCGCCGAAGCGGTTCCCGGCCCGCAGGTCTTCGGGACGCCGCGCCACCGAGGCGAGCTGGATCGGCAGCAGCCGGTCGTCGGTCACCAGATATGTGCCGAAGGGGGCGCTGACCCGCCAGTCGTCGATGACTCCGGGGCCGGCCACCAGATACGGGTGAGGGGCGTAGCCGAAGGGGATCGGGGTGGAGCCGGTGTTCCTGGCACCCACCTCGACGGTGAGTCCGTCGGCTCCCACCCGATGCATGATGGTGATCTCGACGCGGCCGGGCCATCCGGGCTGGGCCACCACCCCCACCTTCTGGGTGATCGACTCCTCGGTGTGCTCGACCACATCGAAGAGCATCCACCGCACGAGACCGTGGATGGCGTTGTTGCGGTCGATCTCGTTGATGGGGAGCTGCTGATCGGTCCCGTCGAAGACGTAGTGGCCGTCCCTGATCCGGTTGGGCCACGGCGTCAGGTGCTGGCCCCGGGAACCGGTGGGCAGGGTCCCGGGATCCGACGGCAGCACCAGGTCGGTGCCCTCACGGGTCAGACTGCGCAGGGTCGCTCCCTGCTCGCAGACGGTGGCGCGGTAGCCCGCGGCTGAGATCTCGTAATCGCGTCCGGTCAACGACTGTGCTGAGGACGGGGAATCGGGCGTTGAGTCCATGGGCGACACTGTAGACCGGGCCGATCTGTAGAGTGTGGCCCGCCATGACCGAGACATATCAGCCCACGTACCGCGTCGTCACCTACGGGTGCCAGATGAATGTCCACGACTCCGAGCGGATCGCAGGCCTGCTGGAATCAGCAGGCTACGTACCCGATCCGAGGGACAACAGCCTGGATCCGGCCGACGTCGTCGTCTTCAACACCTGTGCGGTCCGGGAGAACGCCGACAACCGGCTCTACGGAACGCTGGGCCACATGGCCTCGGTCAAGGCCGCCAATCCCGGTATGCAGCTGGCCGTCGGCGGCTGCATGGCCCAGAAGGACAAGGAGACCGTCGTCGCGCGCGCCCCCTGGGTCGACGTCGTCTTCGGCACTCACAACCTGGCCGCACTCCCGGTGCTCCTGGAACGCTCCCGGGTCAACCGCGAGGCCTCGGTCGAGATCGAGGAGTCCCTTCAGACCTTCCCCAGCAACCTGCCCACCCACCGCGAGTCCGCGTACTCGGCGTGGGTGTCGATCTCGGTGGGCTGCAACAACACCTGCACCTTCTGCATCGTGCCTCAGCTGCGAGGCCGGGAGACCGACCGCAGACCCGGCGACATTCTCGCCGAGATCCGCACGCTGGTCGACGAGGGGGTTCAGGAGATCACCCTGCTCGGTCAGAACGTCAACTCCTACGGCGTCCAGTTCGGCGACCGCGGGGCCTTCGCCAAGCTGCTGCGGGCCTGCGGACAGGTCGACGGCCTGGAGCGGGTGCGATTCACCTCCCCCCATCCCGCCGCGTTCACCGACGACGTCATCGAGGCGATGGCCCAGACCCCCAATGTGATGCCCAGTCTGCACATGCCTCTCCAGTCGGGCTCCGACCGTGTCCTGCGCGAGATGCGCCGCTCCTACCGCAGCAGGAAGTTCCTCGGGATCCTGGACCGGGTCCGCTCGGCGATGCCCGAGGCCGCCATCACCACCGATATCATCGTCGGCTTCCCCGGCGAGACCGACGAGGACTTCGAACAGACCATGCGGGTGGTCGAGCAGGCGCGCTTCTCGGCCGCCTTCACCTTCCAGTACTCGATCCGGCCCGGCACCCCGGCCGGCGCGATGGCCGACCAGATACCCAAGTCGGTCGTCCAGGAACGTTACGAGCGCCTGGTGGCACTGGTCGACGACATCGCCTGGGCCGAGAACCGGCGCCTGGAGGGGCATACCGTCGAGGTGATGTTCTCTGCCGGGGAGGGCCGCAAGGACGAGGCCACCCATCGCGTCACGGGACGGGCGCGCGACAACCGCCTGGTGCATGTCGCCCTGGACCCCGCCGGGGAGCGGCCTCGCCCCGGAGATGTCGGCGAGGTCGAGATCACCCGGGCCGCGCCTCACCACCTGATGGCCGACGGCGGGCTGAGACGTCTGCGACGCACCCGTGGCGGAGATGCCTGGCAGGCCCGCCAGCAGGCCGCCGAACCCGCTGTGGCGCCCGTCGGGGTGTCATTGGGAATGCCGGGGATCGGCGGCCCGGCCAGCTGAGGGACGCCATCGTCCGGCCGGGGACATGACACCCGGGACATGACAAGGGGATGACAACCATGAGTTGTCATCCCCTTGTCGCATCACCGGGCGGGCTTCCTCGACGGAACCGCCGGATGATGCCTCGAAGATCAGTGTCGCCGATGGACGACCGGAATTCAGAGGTTCCCGGTGCGGTCCTTCACAGCGTCCTGGGCCTTGTCAACCTGATCAGCGAACCTACTGCCGGTCGCGGAATCCACCGCATCCCCGATCTTGTCCACTGCCTGGTCGATCTGGTCCTCGTGGCTGTTGACGGCGTCCTTGATCTTGTCCTGATTGTTGGTCACGGCGTCTTTGGCCTTGTCAAAGAGTCCCATAGGCCCTCCTTTTCCCGGAGGCGTCTCCTCCGGCAGGTTGGGTACAGTGTTGCACCCGTGGGATGGGACGCCAGCCCACTTCGTCGAATTCTCAGGATGTGAGATGTCCCAGGTCGCGGTGCCGCCGGTCGTGGCGCTGCTCGGGCCCACCGCCAGCGGGAAGTCCTCGCTGGCGCTCGGTCTCGCCGAGCTGCTCGCCGGGAGAGGCACGCCGGTCGAGATCGTCAACGCCGACTCGATGCTCGTCTACCGCGGCATGGACATCGGGACCGCCAAGCCGGGACCAGACGAACTCGCCCGGGTACCCCACCACCTCGTCGACGTGCTGGACGTCACGCAGAACTCCTCGATCGCGCTCGTCCAGACGATGGCCCGCCAGGCGATCGCCGACTGCCGCGCCCGCCGGGTGCTGCCCCTGGTCGTCGGCGGCTCGGCGCTCTACACCAGAGCCGTGCTCGACGAGCTCGAGATCCCGCCCACCGACCCGGTCGTGCGAGCCCGGCTGGAGGAGGAGCTGGCCGAGCAGGGCTCCCCGGCACTGCACCGCAGGCTCGCCGAACGCGATCCGCGCGCGGCCGACGCGATCCTGCCGGGCAACGGCCGCCGCATCGTCCGTGCCCTGGAGGTCGTCGAACTCACCGGCTCCTTCTCGGCCACCATGCCCGACGGGCGCTTCCACATCCCGGGAACAGTGGAGATCGGGCTCAGCCTCTCGCGCGAGGACCTGGATCGCAGGATCGCCGAGCGGGTCGACCGGATGTGGCACGACGGCCTGGTCGAGGAGGTGCGCAGCCTCGCCGGCCACGGCCTGCGCCAAGGACGCACGGCATCCAGGGCGCTCGGCTACCGGCAGGTGCTCCAGTATCTCGACGGCCTCATCGACGAGGATCGTGCCAGGACCGACACCGTGGTGCGCACCAGGCGGTTCGCCCGCAAGCAGCTCATGTGGTATCGGCGCGACCCCCGGATTCGGTGGTTCGGTGCGCTGGCGCCACAGCTGGCCGGTCAGGTTGCGGAGTCCCTCCGGTTGACCTGATGCGTATCACGGCGCCAACATGGACCGATGCGGACCACACAGTTCTCGAAAGGCCAGGGGACTGGCAACGACTTCGTGATCCTCCGGGACCGGTCCGGCATGCTGAATCTCAGTGACGCCCAGGTGCGATGGCTGTGCGACCGTCGGCTGGGAGTCGGGGGCGACGGTCTGCTGCGCGCCACCCGCGCCGGCCTCATCCCCGAGTGGGAGGGCGACCCAGATCTGTGGTTCATGGATTATCGTAACGCCGACGCCAGTATCGCCGAGATGTGCGGCAACGGGCTGCGGGTCTTCGCAAAATTCCTCGTGGACGAGGGACTGCTCAGCAGGTATGACGCCGTGATCGCGACCCGTGCCGGGCTCAAGCACGTCATCGTCCACGGCGATGGGACGGTCGACGCCGACATCGGTCCGGCCTCAGTCTCCGGCGATCCCGTCACGGTGCGGCTGGGGGAGCGCAGCTGGCCGGCGACCCCGGTGGACGTCGGCAATCCCCACGCGGTGGTCCGCCTGGACTCCGAGGAGGAGCTGTTCGGGCTCGATCTCACGGTCTCCCCCGTGTGGGGCCCCCCTGAGGCGTTCCCCCAGGGCGTCAACGTCGAGTTCGTCGCACTGACCGGGCCCGACAGGATCCGCATGCGGGTCCACGAGCGGGGTGTGGGGGAGACCCTGTCCTGCGGCACCGGGACCGTGGCGGCCGCGGCCGCGATGAGCCGCGCCACCGGATACGAGGGGCCGTGGACGGTCGACGTCCCCGGAGGGACCCTTGCCGTGGCGCTCAGTGCGGAGGACAGCCGGCTCACCGGGCCCGCCGTCATCCAGGCGCGGGGAGAGGTGTTCGTGCCGGAGTTCTGATTGGCGGCGGCCACCAGTCGTGGGAAGCTTGGACCGATGACACCCTCTGACGACGACTATCCCGACGATCCGGTTCCCGACTATGACGGCGACCAGTTCGACCTCGACGCACGGCTGTCCCTCACCCGGGTGCCCGGCATGTCCACCGACCTGACTGACATCACCGAGGTGGAGTACCGAGAGCTCAGGCTGGAACGGGTCGTCCTCATCTCGGTGTGGACCGAGGGCACCGCCCGTGATGCCGAGAACGCCATGACGGAACTGAAATTGCTCGCCGAGACGGCCGGTTCCCAGGTCCTCGACGCTCTCATCCAGCGCCGCCCCAGCCCGGATCCCGCCACCTACATCGGGTCGGGAAAGGTCAAGGAGCTGCGGGAGGTCGTCGTGGCCACCGGCGCCGACACCGTCGTCTGCGACGGCGAACTCGACGCCGCCCAGCTGCGCAACCTCGAGGACAGGGTCGGCGTCAAGGTGGTGGACCGCACCATCCTCATCCTCGACATCTTCGCCCAGCACGCCCGCAGCGTCGAGGGCCGCACCCAGGTGGAGCTGGCCCAGTTGCAGTACATGAAGCAGCGGCTGCGCGGCTGGGGTACCAGCCTGTCGCGCCAGACCGGCGGCCGGGCCGCCGGCGGAGTCGGTATCGGTGGGCGCGGCCCCGGCGAGACGAAGATCGAGACCGACCGGCGTCGCATCAACACCAGGATCTCCCGGCTGCGCCGCAAGCTGCGGGCGATGGAGGGCACCCGGGCCGAGAAGCGGGCCGACCGCACACGCAACCGGATCCCCTCGGTCTCCATCGTCGGGTACACCAACGCCGGGAAGTCCTCCCTCCTCAACCGCATGACCCACGCCGGGGTGCTGGTGGAGGACGCCCTGTTCGCGACTCTCGACCCGACCACCCGGCGCGCCACCACCGATGACGGGCGCGTCTACACCCTCACCGACACCGTCGGATTCGTGCGCCACCTGCCGCATCACCTCGTCGAGGCCTTCGCCTCCACACTCGAGGAGACCGCGCAGGCCGACCTCCTGGTCCACGTCGTCGACGCCGCCGACCCGGACCCGCAGGGCCAGGTGAGTGCGGTGCGCGAGGTGCTCACCGGTATCGGAGCCGGTGATCTCGACGAGATCCTGGTGCTCAACAAGGCCGACCTCATCGGCGCCGAGACCGAGCTCACGCTGCGCACCGCCTTCCCGGCCGCATTCATCGTCTCCGCCCATAACGGTCTGGGCATCGAGGATCTGGTCGCCGAGATCGAGCGGCGACTGCCGGTGCCCACCGAGCTCGTCGACGCCGTGGTGCCCTACGAGCGCGGGGACCTGATGGACCGCATTCATCGGCTCGGCACCATCACCTCCATCGAGCACACCGCCACCGGCACCCATGTCGTGGCCCACCTCCATCCGGGGCTGGCCGCCGAGGTGCGTTCGGTCGGCGAGGGCGTCCGTGAGTGAGGAGTCCGAGGACACCGCAACCCGCACCGGCTCCGCTGATCACCGGCGTCCCGAGGATCATCTCGAGGTGCTGCGACGGGCCGTGGAGGGGATCGGCGGGAGCCCCAGGCCCGGCCAGATCGAGATGGCCGACGCGGTGGCCGGCGCCCTGGCCGACGGAGTACACCTGCTCGTCCAGGCCGGCACCGGGACCGGCAAGTCCCTGGGCTACCTGGCTCCGGCCCTCGCCCACGCGGTGGCCCAGGAGAACCGAGTGGTGGTGGCCACCGCCACCCTGGCCCTTCAGGCGCAGCTGGCCCACAAGGACATTCCGGCGGTCCTGTCGGCCGCCGAGAAGGTCCTGCCGCGACGGCCCCGGACCGCTGTCCTCAAGGGCCGCTCCAACCACGCCTGCCTGTACCGGGTGCGCGACGGTGCCCGACCCGATCAGGACGCTCTGCTGACCGGTGAGCAGCTCACCGAGCAGTCCCGCTCGGGCACCGACTCCGAACTCGGCGCCGAGGTCGTGATGCTGCGCGAGTGGGCCGAGGACCAGGCCGCCCATCACGAGCTCGGGGACCGCGACGACGCCCCCGACCACTCCCCGCGGGCCTGGGCGCAGGTCTCGGTGCCGATGCGCGAGTGCCTGGGCGCCCGATGCGTCTTCCATGACGAGTGCCTCTTCGAGGCCGCACGCGAGAGGGCCCGGCAGGCGGACCTGGTGGTCACCAACCACGCCCTGCTGGCCATCGACGCCCTGAACGGCGGCACCGTGCTGCCCGAGCACGACGTCGTCATCGTCGACGAGGCCCATGAGGTCGTCGACCGGTTCACCGGCGCGGCCAGCGCCACTCTCGCGCCGTCCCTGGTGAACACGGTGGCCCGGCGCGCCGCCTCCTGGCTCGACGACAACCTGGCGGCGGACCTGCTCGATCAGTCCGATGTGCTCGGCGAGGCCCTCGAGGCCACCGAACCCGGCCGGGTCACCGATCCCGAATGCTCACTGATCCATGCCGCCCAGACCCTGCGCGATCTGTCCCGCCAGGCCCTGTCCGTCCTGGGGCGGGGCGATGACGGGGAGTCCGAAACAGCCGGCGCGGAACGGGTCCAGGCGCAGGGGGCCGTCCGTGAGATCTTCGAGACCGCCGAGCGGATCGCGAACCTGGCCGCCGCCGACGTCGTGTGGATCAGCGAGTCCGAGTACGCCGGGCGGGCCGCCCAGGTGGCCCCGCTCAAGGTCGCCGGCCTGATGCGGGCCAGCGTGCTCACCGAGACCACGACCGTGTTCACCTCCGCTACCCTGAGGATCGGCGGGGATTTCACCGCAGTGGCCCGCGACGTCGGGCTCCAACCGGCAGAGCGCGTGCAGGGGACCCCCGAGGTGCTCGAGACCGAGATGGCCTGGCGGGGGGTCGACGTCGGCTCCCCGTTCGACTACCGCAGCCAGGGCATCCTCTACGTCGGACGCGAGCTTCCTCGCCCGGGCCGCGACGGCATCTCCCGGCCTGCCCTCGACGACCTGGCCGAACTCATCTGGGCGGCCGGTGGCCGGACTCTCGGACTGTTCGCCTCCCAGCGCAGCGCAGTGGCGGCCGCCGGGCACGTCCGCAAGGCTCTGCCCTCCCTGCCGGTGCTCTGCCAGGGGGAGGGGCACCTGGCCGGCCTCACGCGGCAGTTCATCGCCGATCCGAAGGCCTGCCTGTTCGGGACTCTCTCCCTGTGGCAGGGTGTCGACGTCCCCGGCGACACCTGTCGCCTGGTCGTCATCGACAAGATCCCCTTCCCAAGGCCCGACGATCCGCTCATGCAGGCCCGCTCCCAGGCCGTCACATCCGCCGGAGGCAACGGCTTCATGACGGTCTCGGCGGGTCACGCCGCGCTGCTGCTGGCCCAGGGCTCGGGGCGCCTGATCCGGCGCGGTGACGACCGGGGCGTGGTCGCGGTGCTGGATCCTCGCCTGTTCACCGCCCGGTACGGATCCTTCCTGCTGGCCTCGATGCCCGGATTCTGGACGACCACCGACCGGGAGACCGCGATCGGCGCCCTGCGCAGGCTGAACGAGGCCACCTGACCCGTTCGAGGAGGCAGGAGCGAAGCGACGTGGAGGAGTAGCCGCACGCGACCGCAGACCTGACCCGTTCGAGGAGGCAGGAGCGAAGCGACGTGGAGGAGTTGTCTCCTCCATTGAAAAACTTGTCAGTGCTCCCCTGTTCGATGTCTGGTGTGCCGGGCGGATGGCCCGGAGCAGACCGAGGAGGGCGTCCGATGAGCGCGCAGGCGTACACGTGGGGCGAGGACGGGCCGGGCAGAGCCCGGAACCGGCCCCCGGGAACAACGGTGGGAACAGTGGTGGTGGGGCCATGGCCCGCCATCGAGGAGATCAGACAGGAGTATGAGCACGCGGTCGTCATCGATCGGGCTCGGCTCGAGGCGGCCGCGCCGGTCCTGGCGGTGCCGGACCGCCAGGTCTTCGGGGGGAGTTGGAGATTCAGCCGAGGGCCGATCCCGGAGTGGATCTGGAGCACGGCCGCAGCAGCCGTGATGACACTGCTTGCCACGGGGGTCGTCGTGGCGCTGTGGAGATTGGCGATGGTGTGGCAGGGCCAGATCCCGTGAGGGTGTCCACTTGACGCGGAGACACCGACACGCTAGGACCGAAATCCCGACAAACACCATATCTAGTGCCAGAGGCGGAGTCATTCCCTAGCGGTAGTGGTGAAGTGGGCTCCACCGCGCTAAAGTGGGCGCCGCGTCCGGGGATGCCGGGCGTGGTCCGCGGATGACCGGCGGACAGGTCGGGGAGATCACGGGAGGAGTCGGGATGCGGTGTCCTTTCTGTCAGCACGACGACTCCCGGGTGCTCGACTCGCGGGTCTGCGAGGACGGGCTGGCGATCCGCAGGAGGCGTCAGTGCCCGATGTGCGAGCGTCGCTTCACCACCATCGAGCGGATGCAGATGACGGTCCGCAAGCGCAATGGCAGTGAGGAGCCGTTCAATCGGGACAAGGTCGTGGCCGGGGTCAGAAAGGCCTGCAAGGGAAGGCCTGTCAGCGACTCGGACCTGGCGCTGCTGGGTCAGCGGGTCGAGGACAGCCTGAGGGCCGGCGGGATGGCCGAGATCCCGACCGATCAGGTGGGACTGGCGATCCTCGGGCCGCTGCGGGAACTGGATCCGATCGCCTATTTGCGGTTCGCATCCGTGTATCGCAATTACGACACCATCGACGACTTCGCCGTTGAGATCGACCGGCTGCGGACCGACGTGGACGCTCCACCGGCGTCCGTGACGCAGACCACGAGACCGGGCAAGGACTCACCGAACCAGCCCCTGTTCTGACCAGGTCGCGGTGGTCCGGCTCAGGCGTGGCCCGGGATCCTGTCCGCCGTCGATACAGCGTAAAAATGTGAGATTCCTCACTGAACAACTGAAGACCACACCTCGAAGAGACCGAAGGACAGCCATGACCGAGACCAAGGCGACACCACGCAGGACGACACGCCCTCCCAAGGGCATGCACGTCCGCAGGGTCTTCAGCACGGAGGGGGTGCATCCCTATGACGAGGTGACCTGGGAGCGCCGCGACGTCATCCAGAAGAACTGGCGGACCGGCGAGACCGTGTTCGAGCAGCGCGGCGTCGAGTTCCCCGACTTCTGGAGCGCCAATGCCTCCACCATCGTCACCAACAAGTACTTCCGCGGGGCCATGGGCTCCCCGAACCGCGAGGACAGCCTCAAGACCCTGGTCGACCGGGTCGTCAGGACCTATGTCGACTCCGGCCTGGGGAACGGCTACTTCGCCTCCAAGGACGACGCCCAGGTCTACGCCGAGGAGCTGACCTGGCTGCTGATCCATCAGTACTTCAGTTTCAACTCGCCGGTCTGGTTCAACGTCGGGACCAGCAGCAAGCAGCAGGTCAGCGCCTGCTTCATCCTCTCGGTCGATGACTCGATGGAGTCGATCCTGAACTGGTACACCGAGGAGGGATTCATCTTCAAGGGAGGCTCCGGCGCCGGGGTCAACATCTCGCGAATCCGCTCCTCCAAGGAACTGCTGTCCTCGGGAGGCACCGCCTCGGGCCCGGTCTCCTTCATGCGCGGGGCCGACGCCTCCGCCGGAACCATCAAGTCCGGCGGCGCCACCCGCCGGGCCGCCAAGATGGTCGTCCTGGATGTGGACCACCCCGATATCGAGGAGTTCGTCGCGACCAAGGCGCGCGAGGAGAACAAGATCCGGGCGCTGCGCGACGCCGGTTTCGACATGGAGATCGGCGGACGGGACATGGCCTCTGTCCAGTACCAGAACGCCAACAACTCCGTCCGGGTCTCCGACGCCTTCATGAAGGCTGTGGAGGGAGGCGAGAAGTTCGGCCTGACCTCGCGCACCCACCGGGGCCAGGTCGTCGAGACGGTCGACGCCCGCGGCCTGTTCAACAAGATCGCCAAGGCGGCCTGGGAGTGCGCCGACCCGGGCCTCCAGTACGACGACACCATCAATGCCTGGCACACCGATCCGAACTCGGGCCGGATCAACGCGTCCAACCCGTGCTCGGAGTACATGAGCCTGGACAACTCGTCGTGCAACCTTGCGAGCCTCAATCTGCTGAAGTTCGTCGGTGAGGATGAGTCCTTCGACGTCGCCCGGTTCACCCGGGCCGTCGAGATCGTCATCACCGCGATGGACATCTCGATCTGCTTCGCCGACTTCCCGACAGAGTCCATCGGCGCCACCACCCGCGACTACCGTCAGCTGGGCATCGGCTACGCCAACCTCGGCGCCCTGCTGATGGCCATGGGCCTGGGCTACGACTCTCAGGGAGGACGCAACCTGGCCGCCGCCATCACCTCGCTGATGACCGGAGTGGCCTACCGCCGCAGCGCCGAGCTGGCCGGGCTGGTCGGCCCCTACAAGGGCTACGCGCTCAATGCCGAACCCCATCAGGTCGTGATGCGCAAGCACCGCGACGCCAACAACGACGTCCACCCGCTGCACCGCAACGACACCGCCGTGCTGGAGGCCGCGAAGGCCGAGTGGGACAAGGTCGTGGAGCTCGGCGCCGAGAACGGCTTCCGCAACGCGCAGGCCTCGGTGCTGGCGCCGACCGGAACCATCGGCTTCATGATGGACTGCGACACCACCGGCATCGAGCCCGACTTCTCCCTGGTGAAGTTCAAGAAGATGGTCGACGGCTCCTCGATGCAGATCGTCAACCAGACGGTGCCCCGGGCACTGGCCAATCTCGGCTACTCCAAGGACGACGCCGACCAGATCGTCGCCTACATCGCCGAGCACGGATCGGTGATCGACGCCCCCCATCTCGACAAGGCCCATTACGAGGTCTTCGACTGCGCGATGGGCGAGCGGTTCATCCGCCCGATGGGCCACGTGCGGATGATGGCCGCCGTCCAGCCCTTCCTGTCCGGGGCCATCTCCAAGACCGTGAACCTGCCCGAGACCGCCACCGTCGAGGACATCGCCGAGGTCTACATGCAGGGATGGAAGCTGGGACTGAAGGCCCTGGCCGTCTACCGCGACAACTGCAAGGTGGGCCAGCCGCTCTCTGTGGAGAAGACCGACAACAAGTCCGAGGAGGCCGCACCCGAGCCCGAGGTGCGCGTCGAGTACCGGCCGCGCCGCCAGCGGCTGCCGAAGTCCCGCAGCGCCCGCACCACGAGCTTCCAGGTCGGGGGTGCCGGCGGATACCTCACCACCGGCGCCTACGAGGACGGGAGGCTGGGGGAGATCTTCCTCAAGCTCGGCAAGCAGGGCTCGACCCTCGCCGGGGCGATGGACGCCTTCTCAATCGCCATCTCGATCGGCCTGCAGTACGGGGTGCCGCTGGAGAGCTTCGTCCAGAAGTTCGCCAATATGAAGTTCGAGCCCGCCGGGATGACCGACGACTCCGACATCAGGATCGCCCAGTCGATCATCGACTACATCTTCCGCCGTCTGGCGCTGGATCACCTGTCCTTCGACGAGCGCGCCGAACTCGGCATCCACACCTCCGCCGAACGGGCCCGCTACGTGGAGACCGGCTCCTACCTCTCGGAGGAGGACGAGGCCGAGCTCATCGACTCCGAGACCCTCAAGGAGACCGCCGGAGACAGGATCCGGGTGCATGAGGACGGGGCCGCCCAGCCCGGGCTCTTCGATCCCGCTCCGGCTCCCGAGCACGTCGGCGGGGCGCACACCAGCGCCGAGCTGCTCGAGGAGAAGATGGGCCGGGCGGTGGACGCGCCGCTGTGCCTGACCTGCGGGACGAAGATGCGCCCCTCGGGCTCCTGCTACGTGTGCGAGGGCTGCGGCTCGACCAGCGGCTGCAGCTGATCGTCGCCCTGGCACAACGGCCCCGCGGACTCGGCAGAGTCCGCGGGGCCGTTCCCGTCTGACTATCTGCCGTAGGGTCGGGGTCGTGAGCCTTCTGTCAGACCGCGAGATCCGCAGTGAGATCGATGCCGGGCGCATCGTCCTGGAACCCTACGACCCGGCCCTGGTGCAGCCCTCCAGCGTCGACGTCTGCCTGGACCGCTACTTCCGGCTCTTCGACAACCACAAGTACCCGATGATCGACCCGTCCCAGGATCAGCCGGAGCTCACCCATCTGGTGGAGGAGTCCCCCGAGGAGCCCTTCGTGCTGCACCCCGGTGAGTTCGTGCTGGCCTCCACCCGCGAGCAGGTCACCGTCCCCGATCACCTGGCCGCCCGCCTGGAGGGCAAGTCGTCGCTCGGCCGGCTGGGCCTGCTCACCCACTCCACCGCCGGGTTCATCGACCCCGGTTTCACCGGCCACGTGACCCTGGAGCTGTCCAACGTCGCCACCCTGCCCATCGCCCTGTGGCCCGGCATGAAGATCGGCCAGCTGTGCTTCTTCGCCCTGTCCAGCCCGGCCGAGCATCCCTACGGCTCGGACCCGTCGACGAGCAACCGGTACCAGGGCCAGCGCGGCCCGACCGCCAGCCGATCCTGGCAGAACTTCTACAGGGCGAGTTTCTGAACGCCCGGCAACCGTCGTCGGTCGGTCTCGATCGCCCCGGCGCCCGGGGCGGCGATGTTGCTAGGTTGGCCCCATGGAGGAGCCACTGGATTTCGAGTTCGACCTGGATCGCAGCACCACGGAGGCCTGGTCGCAGTTCACCAGCCGATTGGCCGAGGTGATCTCGGTCATCGACGACAACGGGGAGCTGACCATAGGGACGCTGTCGACCAGCGCCGATCCGGCGCCCTTCGTCCGCTTCACCCAGGACGATCCGGCCGACTCCTCCCAGGATCCGATGATCATGGCCCAGGCGTCCAGCAACGCGAGCCTCGGCGAGGCCTTCCGGCTCTCGCCCGCCCAGGCCGAGGATCTCGCCGATCTCGGCTGGCAGGCTCCCGATGTCGACGGGGAGCACCCGTGCAGGGACTTCTGGGTGTACCGGTCCCAGGAGGCCAGCGAGGATCTGGCCCGGTTGGGGGTGAGCACCCTGCGCGACGTCTTCGGCGTTCAGCATCCCGTCTTCCTGGCTCCCGATCAGCTCGCCGAGATACTCCAGCCGGACTCGCAACCCGTCCACGAGACACCTTCGGAGCGGACCGTCGAGGCGATCATCCCCGCCGACCAGGCCCATCTGGAACGCCTGGTGACAGCCGAGCTCACCGCGATGTTCGGGCACCAGCCGATCCGGGACACCGAGGGGGATTTCGCGATCCGGGTCGGTTCCACGATGGTCTTCGTGCGCACCACCCCCGACGCCGAGGAGCTGCTGCTGTTCGCGGTGCTGGTTCACGACGTCGAGGGCCGGTCCCGGGCCGTGGAGGTGCTCAACGACATCAATGTGGCGTCGCGCTACGGGCGTTTCGCCCTGCACCAGGACCGGGTCTTCGTCACCATGTCGCTGATGGCCCGGCCGTTCGTGGCCGATCACCTCCATCAGGGGGTGCGCACCATGTCGCGGCTGGCCGACGGCATCGATGATGAGCTGGCCCGCAAGCTGCGCGGGCGCACCACCTTCGAGTCCGATGTCTGATCCTCCTCCACGCCGGCCAGAGGGTGTGAGATCGATCACATCCGGGCTGTTCCGGCATCCGGCCGGTCCGTCGCTCCAGCGCGGAGCCGGTCAACAGTGAGAGAATCGGAGTACGCGACGACAGGGGGATGGCAATGGACGCCAGAGCCATCGCCGTGTTGAGCGGGCGGTCCCTCAGAACCGACGGGGCCGCCGGAATCGATCGGAACGAGGAGGACGGACATGTCCACTGAAACCAATCGCCCGCATCTGGTCATATCGGGAGTAGACGGATCCGAGGACGGGCTGCGCGCCGCCAGATATGCCGCGGGCCACGCCGTCACACTCGACGCCGACCTGCTCCTGCTGCACGCCGTCGACGACGCGGCGGTGGCCGGTGCCTGGGGAGTGGTCTACGATCCCAGCGCCCTCCAGGAGGCCGGCCAGGTCGTCGTCGAGGACGCCCGCAAGGAGGCCATCGACGCCGGCTGCCCCGCGGACCGGGTCCGTGGACAGGTGGTGCTCGGCAACCCGGCCGCCGTTCTGGCCGACCGCAGCCGCCAGGCCGATCTCATCGTCGTCGGCAGGCGCGCCGCCAGCGGCCTGGAGCGGATGTTCGTCGGCTCCACCTCGGTCGCGGTCTCGGGCATGTCGGCCTGCCCGGTGGTCGTCATCTCCAGGGCATCAACCCCTCAGCCTGTCGGGGACAAGAAGAGGATCGCGGTCGCCGTGGGGCCCCAGAGCACCGGCACCGCGGCTCTGCGCTTCGGTTTCGAGGAGGCGACCCGCCACGGTGCCGGCCTGGAGGTGATCACCGTCGCCCCGCCGCTGCCGCCGGGCGCCGCCGGCGGGTATCAGCTCACCGATGACGCGATGGAGCACTTCCTGTCCGAGAATGCGCGCCACCTCAAGGGAGTCGTCGACCCGGTGGCCGCCGACTTCCCCGACGTCGCCCTGGAGACCAAGGTGCTGTGCGGCCAGGCCGTCGACGAGCTGGTCGGCCTCTCGGAGGACGTGGACCTGCTCATCGTCGGCATGAAGCGCCATCCCATCCTGGGCTGGACCGCCGGGGGAGTGATCCGCGGCATCATGGCGCATTCGCGCTCCCCGCTGGCCGTGGTCCACTGACCCTCGCCCGTCCTGGCTGCAGGCGAGGTTGTCGCCGCAAGGCGCGCAGGCCGTAGGCTGTGGGAGTGACCGCCGATCTGCCCAGGGTCCGCGCCGGCTTCGCCGACCGGGACGCCACAGTGTCCCGGCTCGGCGACGCCTACGCCGCCGGATATCTCCAGGACGCCGAGTACCAGGAACGCAGCGACCGAGCCGTCTCCGCGAAGTTCCGCGACGAACTCGACCCCCTGGTGACAGACCTGCCCGAGCAGCTGCGCGACCATCCCCTCGAGTCGGCGCCGCCGGCTGTGCGAGTCTCGGACTCCGGCGTCGGACGCCGGGAGAACATGATCGCCGTCTTCAGCGGTGCGAGCCGCCAGGGGGACTGGATCGCCCCCTCCAGGGTCGGGGCCTACGCCCTGTGCGGCGGCCTCGAACTCGACCTGCGGGACAGCATCTGGCCGGCCGAGGGCACGGTGCGGGTCAGCTGCGCCCTGGTGATGGGGGGAGCCGCCATCAAGGTGCCCGAAGGCGTCCGCGTCGTCAACCATCTGGTGCCCGTCATGGGAGGGGTCGACACCAAGGGGCTGCGGGCCTCGCGCACCGGGCCGGTCCTGGAGCTGAACGGCATAGTGCTGATGGGCGGCCTGGGGATCTACGGGCCCGACGCCGAGGAATGGTACAGCGACCAGGAACGGCGGCATCAGCGTCACGAGGAGCGCAGGCAGCGACGACTCGGCAGGTAAGCTGGGCCGGTCATGCCAGCACACGCGTCACATCTGGAGGGTGAACTGCCCCAGGGCGGCACCGTCCGATTCGATCCCGACCTGCCCATCGCCGCCCACGCCGACGAGATCGCCGGCCTCATCGCCGACCACCAGGTGATCGTGGTGGCAGGGGAGACCGGTTCGGGCAAGACCACCCAGCTGCCCAAGATCTGCCTGGCCCTGGGGCGCAGGCACATCGCGCACACCCAGCCCCGACGCATCGCTGCGCGCAGTGTCGCCGACCGCATCGCCGAGGAGATGGGCGTGGAGGTCGGCGATCAGGTCGGGTTCCAGGTTCGCTTCACCCGGCGTGCCGGCCGCGAGACGGCGCTGACCGTGATGACCGACGGCGTCCTGCTCGCCGAGATCTCCCACGACCGGGACCTGCGCGCCCACGACACGATCATCATCGACGAGGCCCACGAGCGCAGCCTCAACATCGACTTCCTGCTCGGCTACCTCAAGCAGCTGCTGCCGAGGCGTCCCGATCTCAAGGTCATCATCACCTCGGCGACCATCGACACCGCGCGCTTCTCGGCCCATTTCGACGACGCCCCGATCATCGAGGTCTCCGGGCGCACCTTCCCCGTCGAGGTCCGCTACCGGCCCCTGGACCCCGCCGCCGACCTCGATCCGGACGACGACAGCATCGCGGTGTCAGCCGATCCGGTCGACCAGACCACCGGCATCTGCCGGGCCGTCCAGGAACTGGCCCGCGAGGGGCTGGGCGACATTCTCGTCTTCCTCGCCGGGGAGCGGGAGATCCGCGACACCGCCGACGCCCTGGCAGACCTGAGGCTGCGCGACACCGAGGTAAGACCGCTGTTCGCCCGGTTGTCGGCAGCCGAGCAGCACCGCGTCTTCACCCGGCACACCGGCCGGCGCATCGTGCTGGCCACCAACGTCGCCGAGACCTCGCTGACCGTCCCCGGCATCCGCTACGTCATCGACCCCGGCACCGCGCGGATCTCCCGGTACTCGGTGCGCACCAAGGTGCAGCGGCTGCCCATCGAACCGGTCTCCCGGGCCTCCGCCGACCAGCGGGCCGGACGCTGCGGCCGCGTCGCCCCGGGCATCTGCATCAGGCTGTACTCGCAGGCCGACTTCGAGGCCCGCCCCGAGTTCACCGAACCCGAGATCCTGCGCACCAATCTCGCCGCCGTCATCCTCCAGATGGCCCAGGCCCGGCTGGGCGCCATCACCAGCTTCCCCTTCGTCGAACCCCCCGACCACTCCCAGATCTCCGACGGCATCCGGCTGCTCGACGAACTCGGGGCACTGAAGCCCGGCCACCGCGATGCGCCGCGCCTGACCCGCACCGGCCACCAGCTGGCCGCGATGCCGATCGATCCCAGAATGGGCCGGATGATTCTGGAGGGCGCCCGTCAGCACAGCCTGCGGGAGGTGCTGGTGATCGTCGCAGCCCTGTCCATCCCCGACGTGCGCGAACGGCCCGCCGAGAAGCGGGCCGAGGCCGACTCCTTCCACGCCCGATTCCGCACCGACGGTGCGCTGCGCACCGCCCTGGGCGAGGCAGAAGGCCAGGACGACGACGTGCACGGCGGGCGGCGCGACGGCATCGACGAGGGCGGCGACGTCCTCGCCGCCCTCCGGCTCTGGATCTACCTGCGGCACCGTCGCAAGGAGCTCAGCGGGTCGGCCCTGCGCAGGATGTGCCGCCGCGAGTACATCAACTTCATACGCGTCCGCGAATGGCAGGACCTGCACACCCAGCTCAAACAGGTCTGCCGGGATCTGAAACTCGAGCGCAACACCGATGACGCGCCTCCCGACCGCATCCTGATCGCGCTGCTGTCGGGCCTGCTCTCCCACATCGGACTGGCCGAGGTGCGTGAGCGGGCCGATCACCGCAGCGGTCGCCGACGCCGTCCCGGGCCCCGCGAGTACCTGGGCGCCCGAGGGGCGAGGTTCGCCATCAACCCCGGATCCGTCCTGGCCTCTCACCCGCCCGACCTGGTGATGGCCGTCGAACTGGTGGAGACCAGCAGGCTGTGGGCCCGCACCGTCGCCGCGATCCGGCCCGAATGGGTCGAGGAGGTCGGGGCCCACCTGCTCAAGCGCCAGTACTCCGAGCCGCACTGGGCCACCTCCACCGCCTCGGTCGTGGCCACCGAGAGGGCCACCCTCTACGGGGTGCCGATCTGGGCCGACCACCAGGTCAACTACGCCCGCATCGATCCGGTCACCGCGCGCGAGATCTTCATCCGGTCGGCGCTGGTGGAGCGCGACTGGCGATCCCGCCATGGCTTCCTCACCCACAACGACCGCACCCGGGCCGAGGCCGAGGAGCTCGAGGAGCGCACCCGCCGGCGCGGCCTGGTGGCCGATGACGACGCCCTCTACGAGTTCTACGATCGACGCATCCCCGCCGACATCGTCTCGGCGAACCACTTCGACGCCTGGTGGCGACGGGTCGACGACCGCCACCAGCTGGATCTGTCGGTCGACGACCTCGTCGATCCGGACGCGGTGCGCCGCGACGACTTCCCCGACACCTGGACGGTGGCCGGGCTCGAACTCCCGGTGCGCTACGTCTTCGATCCGGGCTCCGGCCATGACGGCGTCACCGTGACGATCCCGCTGGCCCTGCTCAACCAGGTCCCCGCCGAGCCGTTCAGCTGGCAGGTCCCCGGGCTGCGCACCGAACTGGCCACCGAGCTCATACGCAACCTGCCCAAGCGGCTGCGCACCCGGCTGGTGCCCGCCCCCGACAGGGCCCGGGAGGCCCTCACCTGGCTCGAGAGTCACGACGCCGACCTGTCAGCCGACTTCTGCGTCGAGCTCGGACGGGCCCTGCGGTCCCTGACCGGGGTGGTCGTGGAGCCGGGGGAGTGGCGTCCCGACGCGGTGCCCGCCCACCTGAGGGTCGGCTTCGACATCGTCGATGCCGAGGGCCGCAGCCGCCCCGCCGGCCCGAAGAAACCGCCCCGTCCCGACTCCGCCCCGCTGGCCCACTCCGAGGACCTCGCCGGACTGCGCACCGGTCTGGCCCCGAAGGTGTCGGCGTCGCTGACCCGCGCCGCCGGGGAGGAGCAGATCCATGGCGCCACCAGCTGGGTCTTCGGGACGATTCCTCGCGAGGTGTCGTTGCGGCGCAGCGGGGCTGACGCCGTCGGCCACCCCAGCCTGGTCGACGAGGGCGACGCCGTGGGCACCGCGGTGCGCGACTCGGTGACCGCCCAGACCCGCAGCCACGCCGGCGGCGTGGTGCGGCTGCTCCTGATCAACCTGCCCGATCCCACCAACTGGACGGTCGCCCACCTGTCCAACCGCACCAAACTGGCGTTGTCGTCCTCCCCCTATCCGAGCGTTCCGGCCCTGCTGGCCGACTCGAGGCGCAAGGCGGTCGCCTCCGTGGCCGGACGGATCGCCGGCGACCTGTCGGGAGTGCGCGATGAGAACGCCTTCGATGCGCTGGCCCTGGGGGTCCGCCAGGAGGCTGCGGAGACCATGGCACGGGTGGTGGCCGCGGCAGGGGAGATCCTCACCGCCGCCGGCACCGCCCGGGCGAGTCTGGCCCGACTGCCGCAGGGACCGGCCCGGACCGACATGACCCGCCAGATCGAGGACCTGGTCTTCCTCAACTTCATCTCCGCCACCCCCGACCCCTGGTACTTCCGGATGGTGCGATGGCTCCAGGGGATCAGCGTGAGGGTCGAGGGGCTGCGCACCAGTCCGGGCCGCGACGACCGGGGCGCCGCAGAGCTCGATCCACTCCTGGACGCCTACGACGAACTGTGCGGGGACCAGCCCGAGGGCCCCCTGCCCCCGGCCGTCGAGGAGATCGGCTTCCTCATCGAGGAGTTCCGCATCCAGCTGTTCGCCCAGCGGCTCGGCACCCATGTTCCGGTCTCGGCCAAGCGCATCAGGACCGCCATGGCCCGACTGTCACGGCCCTGAACACAAGATCGCCCCCGGCCGCAGGGCCGGGGGCGATCTGTTCGGGACCAGGTGTCAGGCGGCCATGACCGCCTGATTCGCCTCGCGCATCGTCGCCAGTGCGGCGCGCTCGATCTGGCGCACCCGCTCGGCGGTGATGCCCCAGACCTTGCCGATATCGGCGAGCTTGGCCTGACGGCCGTCGACAAGACCGTAGCGGCGGCGCACCACATCCGCGGAGCGCTCGTCGAGGTCCTCGAGAAGGCCCTCCAGACGGCCGCGGTCCTCGGCGTCCAGGACGATGTCGTCGGGTCCGGGGGAGGTCTCGCGGGCGATGAGGTCGCCCAGGCTGGTGTCGCCGTCATCCTCGACCGGGGCGTCCAGGCTGACATGGTCGCGGCCGAAGCGGATGAGTTCGATCACCCTCTCCTCGGGAAGCCCCAGCTCGTCGGCGATCTCGAAGGTCTCGGGCTCGCGGCCCAGATGACGCTCCAGATTGCGGCGTGCCGCCGAGACCTGGTTGACCTGCTCGGCGACATGCACCGGCAGACGGACGATACGGCCCTGCTGGGCGATGCCACGGCTGATGGCCTGGCGGACCCACCAGGTGGCGTAGGTGGAGAACTTGTATCCCTTGGCGTAGTCGAACTTCTCGACAGCGCGGATGAGCCCGGTGTTGCCCTCCTGCACCAGGTCGAGCAGCGGCATCTGGGAGCGTCCGTACTTGCGTGCGACCGAGACGACCAGACGCAGGTTGGCGCGCACGAAGTGGGCCATCGCCTCGTCCCCGTCGTCGGCGACCTCCTCCAGCTCGGCTCGCGTGGCTCCGCTGCCGGACTCGGCGTCGCCGTTGAGAACCGCCCGGGCGAAGACCCCGGCTTCGATCCGCTGAGACAGGGCGACTTCCTGGGCGGCGTTCAGGAGGGGGGTCTTGGCGATGCCCTCCAGATACAGACCAACCGCGTCCTTGCCATCGATCCCGTCGGTGGTACGAACTCGTGACTTGGTGTCCATGTGTTCCCGCCTTTCAACGTAGGACACCATCACAACGTCAAACGGGCCTGTTGTCATTCCCGAACGGGCCATCGACGCCTCTGGTGGCGCTGCCGGGAACCATCATCAGACCGTGGTCGTACCCCGGGGTGGTGGGCTTGGTCCCGGCGGAGCAGCGGAATCTCAGGGGCCGGGTGGGGTGACGGTTTGTGCCGGAGGCAGGCGGGTGTCACAATGGGACGCGGCTCTTGACGGCTCCCGGCTGTCGTCTGCCATTGCACAGGTTTTCTGCCCTGTTGAGAGGATCCCCGTGACGACTCGTTCCACGTCAAGCACGAAGATGACTGCTGCCGACGAGGAGGCGAAGCCCACCACCACGAAGTCCACAAGTTCCCGTGTCACGACGACTGCACGATCACAGTCCTCGACCGGGAGTGCCCCGACGACATCGTCGGGCTCCCGGAAGACAACGGCCGCCAAGAAGACCACGGCGCGCAGATCGACTGCGAAGAAGTCGACCGCACGCAAGTCCTCGGCCAAGGCCAAGAGCGGTTCTCGCCGCACCGCGACCGTCGCCGAGGCCGCCAGCGGCCAGGTGGACGTGCATGTGGAGCGCGACGGGGATGATGTCGTGCTGACCCTCGGCGGCAAGAAGCGGTCGCTCGACGACGTCGACGACAAGGACTACGACCCCAAGCAGGCCGCCAAGGACGAGGCCGAGATCAACAAGGACTCCCAGGGGTACTCGCTCAACGACAACGACGACACCGACGAGCCCGAGCAGCAGGTCATGGTGGCCGGAGCCACCGCCGACCCGGTGAAGGACTACCTCAAGCAGATCGGCAAGGTGGCGCTGCTCAACGCCGCCCAGGAGGTCGACCTGGCCAAGCGGATCGAGGCGGGCCTGTTCGCCGGCGAGCAGCTGGCCGATCCCGGCGCCAAGGTTCCCGCCAGGAACCGCGACGACTACGAGTGGATCGCCGAGGACGGCAGGGCCGCCAAGAATCACCTGTTGGAGGCCAACCTGCGTCTGGTGGTGAGCCTCGCGAAGCGCTACACCGGGCGGGGCATGCTCTTCCTCGATCTCATCCAGGAGGGCAACCTGGGGCTCATCCGCGCGGTCGAGAAGTTCGACTACACGAAGGGCTACAAGTTCTCCACCTACGCCACCTGGTGGATCAAGCAGGCCATCACCCGTGCGATGGCCGATCAGGCGCGCACCATCCGCATCCCGGTGCACATGGTCGAGGTCATCAACAAGCTGGCGCGCGTGCAGCGCCAGATGCTCCAGGATCTCGGTCGCGAGCCCACCCCCGAGGAGCTCGCCAAGGAACTCGACATGACCCCCGAGAAGGTCATCGAGGTGCAGAAGTACGGTCGTGAGCCGATCTCCCTGCACACCCCCCTCGGCGAGGACGGCGACTCCGAGTTCGGTGACCTCATCGAGGACTCCGAGGCCATCGTCCCTGCCGATGCGGTGAACTTCACCCTCCTTCAGGAACAGCTCCACGACGTCCTGGACACCCTCTCGGAACGCGAGGCCGGAGTCGTGTCGATGCGGTTCGGGCTGACCGACGGCCAGCCGAAGACCCTCGACGAGATCGGCAAGGTCTACGGCGTGACCCGCGAACGGATCCGCCAGATCGAGTCCAAGACCATGTCGAAGCTGCGCCACCCGAGTCGCTCCCAGGTGCTTCGCGATTACTTGGACTGAGCGGGGGACAGGGCGGACTCCCGCCCGCTAGGCTCGCCCCATGGGAACGTCGAGCAGAGCAGGTGAGTCGAGCGCAACGGTGGAGCAGGGGCCGGGCCGGTTCGTCGTCAAGCCGGCGCGCCGGCAGGATCTTCCTCAGGCGGCGGCCGTGCAGGCCGTCTGCCTGCGCGAGATCGGCAGGGGGGTGATCCCCGATGATGCTCTCGAGGCTCTCACCGGGCCGGACACCGTGCACACCACGATCGAGCAGTGGAATGAACTCATGGACGCCGGAGGGCAGTTCTGGGTCCTGTCGGACCGTCTCGACATGAAGATCGTCGGTGTGGCACTGACCCAGATCAGCAATGCCAGCGACGCTCCGACCCCCCTGGAGCTGTCGACCCTCCATGTCCTGCCGGAGGCCCGCACCTGCGGGGCCTCCGACGCCCTCATCGACGAGGCCCTGGGCAGTTCGGCGGCCTACGTGTGGGTCTTCCAGGACAACCGGCGGGCGATCTCCTTCTTCCGCAGACACGGCTTCGAGGTCGACAACGACTCCACCGACAACTCGCTGGGCGGCATCATCATGCAACGGATGGTCAGGCTGACATGACGACGCGGGCACCGGAAGGATCCGGTGCCCGCGCTCGGGTGATGCGATATCAGTTCAGCTCAGTCGTCCGCTCTCATCCTGGATCGACAGTGCGACCTGTCTCAGCTTGTCCTCGTGGGCCTTGGCGTGGTGGGCGCAGAACAGCAGCTCCCCGCCGTTGTGGAGGGTCACACGGAAGTACGCCTGCGCGCCGCAACGGTCGCAACGATCGGAAGCGGTGAGTGCGCGGTCCTCGATCATCGTGGTACTCATGGCAACCTCCTCAGTAGGATCTGGTACTCCCGTCCGGCAGTACCGGTGCCAGGACCGCGATCTGCGGTCCCGCGAACCGCCAGTGGAACGCACCGTCGGCCCGATATGTTCCCCATCGTAACGGGCCGCACCAGCGGGCCCCCGCCGCCCCGCCCACCGGCGGCCGTGCCCCGGCGATGTCGGAGCGGCCCGGTAGTCTCATCCCGTGACCACGACGCAGCAATCCCGGACAGTCAGGACCGACCAGCCCAAGGAGTACGGGGCGCGGAGCATCCTCGTCCTCGAGGGCCTGGAGGCGGTCCGCAAGAGGCCGGCGATGTACATCGGCTCGACCGACACCCGGGGCCTGATGCACTGCCTGTGGGAGATCTTCGACAACGGGGTCGATGAGGCCCTCGCCGGATACGGCGACCGGATCACCGTGGCCCTGGAGGCCGACGGGTCGATCCTCGTCACCGACCAGGGCCGGGGCATCCCGGTCGACACCGAACCCAGGACCGGCCTCAGCGGCGTCGAGGTGGTCTACACCAGGCTGCATGCCGGCGGGAAATTCGGCGGAGGAGCCTACAAGGCCTCCGGCGGCCTGCACGGCGTCGGCGCCTCGGTGGTCAACGCACTGTCCACCCGGCTCGACGTGGAGGTCGACCGAAAGGGCAGCACCTGGGGCATGAGCTTCCGGCGCGGCGTCCCGGGCCGCTTCGACGGCGACGGTCCCGATGCTCCGTTCACCCCCGGATCGGGGATCAACAAGCTCCGACGGGCTGCACGGGGGGTCACGGCCACCCGGGTCCGGTACTGGCCCGACCGCCAGATCTTCCTGCCCGACGCCCAGCTCTCCTGGCGCAAACTCCTCGACAGGGCCCGACAGACCGCATTCCTGGTGCCCGGGATCGAGATCGAGGTCGCCGATCGGCGAGGCATCCAGACCGACCCGGAGACCGGGGAGACCCGACCGGAGATCATCGAGACGCTGCGTTTCGACGGTGGGATCTCGGAATTCGCCGAATCCCTCGCCCCGGATCAGCCGATCTGCGAGGTGCTCCGACTCCAGGGCTCGGACTCCTTCACCGAGACCGTCCCCGAACTGGACGCCACCGGCGCCATGACACCCACCGATGTACACCGCAATCTCGAGGTGGATGTGGCGTTGAGGTGGGGGACCGGATACGAGACCGTCGAGAAGTCCTTCGTCAACATCATCGCCACGCCGAAGGGCGGAACCCACCTCCAGGGATTCGAGCAGGGCCTGCTGAAGGCCTACAGCGCAGCGCTGGACGGCACCCGGCTCCTCAAGAGCTCTGAGGAGGTCGTCAAGGACGACGTCCTGGAGGGGCTCACCGCAGTGGTCACCGTACGGCTGGCCGAACCGCAGTTCGAGGGGCAGACCAAGGAGGTGCTCGGCACCCCTCCGGTACGACGGCTGGTGGCGAGGATCGTGGAGAAGGAACTCACCGCCTACCTCACCTCCTCCAGGTCGGCGGTCAAGCCGGTGGCCCGGGCGCTGCTGGAGAAGGCCGTCAACGCATCGCGGACGCGAGTGGCGGCCCGCGCGCACAAGGAGAACCAGCGGCGAAAGAACGCCCTGGAGTCCTCGCACCTGCCCCCCAAGCTCAAGGACTGCCGCTCCTCGGACCCCGACTCCACCGAGCTGTTCATCGTCGAGGGGGACTCGGCCCTGGGCACCGCCAATGTGGCCCGCAACTCCGAGCACCAGGCCCTGCTCCCGATCCGCGGCAAGATCCTCAACGTCCAGAAGGCCGATCTGGGCGCCATGCTGCGCAACCTGGAATGCGCCTCGATCATCCAGGTCGTCGGCGCCGGATCCGGCAAGACCTTCGACATCGACCAGGCGCGCTACGGCAAGGTGATCTTCATGGCCGACGCCGACTCCGACGGGGCCCACATCCGGACCCTGCTGGCGACCCTCTTCTTCAAGTACATGCGCCCGATGATCGAGGCCGGGAGAGTCTACTCAGCCGTCCCGCCGCTGCACCGCTTCGAACTCATCAATCCCAAGCGCGGCATGGACAAATACCTCTACACCTACTCCGACGCCGAGTACCAGCGCACCCTGGCCTCCCTCACCAAGAAGGGGGTCCGCTTCAAGGAGCCGCAGCGATACAAGGGCCTGGGTGAGATGGACGCCTCCCAGCTCAAGGAGACCACCATGGATCCGAGGCACCGGATGCTGCGCCGCATCACGATCGACGACGCCGAGGAGGCCGAGGAGACCTTCAAGATCCTGATGGGCAATGACGTCGCCCCGCGCAAGGAGTTCATCGTCCAGGGTGCCTATCGGCTCGACCAGGAGCAGATCGATGCCTGATGCCGCCCCGCCCGCAGACCGACGGGCCCGGCGTCGCCGGATCCTCGGTTGGGCGATGTGGGACCCGGGCACCCAGCCCTTCAATTCGGTCATCACGACCTTCGTGTTCAGTGTCTACATCGTCAGCGACTCCTTCGGCTCCAACGACCACACCAGCACCTCGCTGTCCTGGACGATGGCTCTGGCCGGCCTGTGCATCGCCCTGCTGGCCCCCGTGGTGGGGCAGTGGGCCGACCGCAGCGGCCGGCGCCTCGGCACCCTGAAATGGCTCACCTGGGCCCTCGCCCTGATGTCGGGATGCCTCTTCTTCATCCAGGCCCGCGCCTCCTACCTCCTCCTCGGCCTGGTGCTGCTGGGAATCGGGACGGTCATCAGCGATGTCGCAAGCGCCCTGTACAACGGCCTGCTCGACGAGGTGGCCGGCGGCGGCAAGGTGGGCCGGATCTCCGGCTTCGGCTGGGGGCTGGGCTACATGGGCGGCATCATCGCCCTTCTGGTGATCTACGTCGCCTGGATTCAGCCCGACGTCGGATGGTTCGGCGTCACCGCCACCAATGGCATGAATATCCGGGTCTCCATGCTCTTCTGCGCAGCATGGATCGTGCTGCTCACTCTGCCCACCTTCATCATCCTGCGCGACCGTCCCCGTACCGGCATCACCGCGGGGACCGGTCTGGTGGGCGCCTACCGCCGGCTGGGGCGCTCCGTCGCCGGGCTGTGGCGCACCCACCGCGGCATCGTGGTCTTCCTGATTGCCTCCGCACTGTTCCGCGACGGGCTCAACGGCGTCTTCCAGTTCGGCGGGCCGATCGCCAAGCAGACCTTCGGATTCACCTCGGCCCAGGTCCTCGTCTTCGGGATCGCGGCGAATCTGGTCGCGGGGGTGTCGACCATCGGCTTCGGGCTGCTCGACGACAGGATCGGCCCGCGCCGCGTCATCATCGGATCCCTGGTGATCCTCATCGCCGTCGCCGTCGCCGTCTTCGTCCTGCACAACGGCGGGCCGATCGTGTTCTGGGTGCTCGGCATGGCGATGTGCGCCTTCGTCGGTCCCGCCCAGTCGGCCTCCCGCTCCTATCTGGCACGAGCCTGCCCCAAGCAGATGCAGGGCGAGGTGTTCGGGCTCTACGCCACGACCGGCAAGGCCGTCTCCTTCCTGGCTCCGCTGCTGTTCGGCCTGTTCATCACGGCAGGGCGGATGATCGGAGGCGGCGACAACAACCAGTACTGGGGGATTCTCGGCATCGCAGTGGTCCTGCTGGCCGGCCTGCTGGCCATGATCCCGGTCAAGGACGTCGCCGCTCCGGCGCTGCACTGAGGCCGCGACAGCCGGATCGCGACGATGCCCCGGAACCAGAGGTTCCGGGGCATCGTCGTGTCAACCGGTCCGGGCCGGCCGGCTCAGCTCACCAGGTGAGGGTCGGCTTGGCGGTGCCGAAGTCCACGACCGGGTAGTTTCCGGTGGTGGTCGCGTAGCCCGAGACGCTGACCGCCTCCCCGCTGGAGTTGACGGCCTTGCCGGTCACCTGGACGCTGAGGTACAGATAGGACTTGGCCTTCGTGGTCCCCGAGTCCAGCCTCGGCGTCATCGAGTCGATGCTGTTCAGGCTGGTGGAGGAGTAGTTCAGGGAGTCCTCGGTGATCTTCGACCCCTGGTTGGTGGTGGTCGGGGAGTAGAAGGGGCACCCGTCGGGGCGGATCTTGTGAGAGGCCAGGCAGCTGGTCAGCTTGGCCCGGACCAGATCCTTGTAGGTCGAGACGCCCTTGGCGGTGAGCTGGGGGCTCAGGTCGTAGGAGGACACGTAGGTGGACGGGTCCTTGACGTACATCGTCGAGTCGTCGTCGTTCCCGTACTTGATGTACTCATTGCCCGAATCGAAGGTGTAGCCGCCCGGGAACAGGGAGATCTTCTCGGCCTTGACGCTGATGCCGTTGATCTTCAACGTGTCGCTGCCCATCGAGGAGAGGTCGACATCGGAAGCGGCCCTGGTCATCTGCCAGCGGCTTCCCTTCCCGGAGCGGTACATCCGGTAGGTGGCGGACACCTCCTCCTCGCCGATGGAGTAGGAGGCCGACAGAGAGGCCGAGGACTGCGAGCTGGTGTCCCCGGAGACCTCGACCCCCGAGATCGGATTGGCCTTCTGGGAGGCCTTCAGCATTTCATCGGTGAGGTATTTCGAGGAGCCCGTGTTGGTGCTGCTGCCGTACTTGAGGGCGCGCTTGGAGTCTCCCTTGATGAGCGCGTCGAAGTAGTCCTTGAGGGCCGCGTCCGGCTTCTCGATGATGGCGTTGGCATTCGCCGATGTCGAACCCGAACCGCTCGCCGAGCTGTTCTTGTTGCGGTTGACCAGGAAGAACGCCAGGCCGATGGCTGCGACCAGCACCACCGCGACGACGGCGATGCCGATACCCAGTCCCTTGTGGGAGCCTCCCTGGCCGCCAGGGGCCCCGGGTCCGCCGGCCCCGCCGTTGGGCGGCTGTGCGGCCCACTGGGCCTGCTGGCCGGTGTTCCAGTCCGGGGATCCCTGACCGGGTTGCTGCTGGCCCGCCCACTGGCCCTGGTTCGGATCGTTGGCCGATCCCCAGGTGTTCTGCTCGGCGGCCGGCCAGGTCTGAGTGGCGCCGTCGTAGGGGCCGGGCTGTCCCGGTTGCTGGCCCTGGTTGGACCAGGACTGCTGCGATGGGGACTGCCAGGTCTGCGGCTGCTGATTCGCAGACCCCCAGCTCTGGGGATCCGAGCCGCTGTCAGGTTGCCACTGGCCCTGATTGTTGGGTCCCCAGGGCTGATTGCCCGAGTTGTCGTTCATCCTGTTTCTCCTGGATCGTCGGGTGTCAGTGGACTTGGGTGAGGATGCCGGTGTCGACGTCGTACATGAAGCCGCCGATCTCGGCGGAGACGAGTGGATCGGCCCGGAGCAGGGAGACGTCGAAGTCGAGGGCTGCGGCCTGGTCCGTCGAGGCCCCGATCGCCATTCCGTGTACCCGGGTACCGTCGGCCGCTGCGATCGCGTCGGCGATCTGCGCGTCGTCGCCCGAGGCCATGGCGCATCTCGTGTGGGCGATCACCAAGATGCGGTCGACGCCGAGCAGGTGGACGCCGACCACCAGGCCGGTGACCACCTCCGGGGTGACCCGGCCTCCCGGGGTCCGCAGGATCTTGGCGTCGCCGACCGTCAGGTCGAGCATCGCCAGCGGATCGAGGCGGGAGTCCATGCAGGTGATCACAGCCACCCCGCGGGCCGCCACGCCCGGTGTTCCGGCCCATTGGAAGCCGGAGGCGTATCGGGCATTCCCGGCGAGGAGGTCGTTGAATCCCATGGGCGTCAGATTACTCATATTCGGACCACAGGAGCGACCGCCGGGGCGTCACAGCGGGGTGTGCATGGCTAGCTCTCATCGAACAGGCCGGGCTGATCGCCCCGCTCGGGCGGATCGATGAGGGGCCGTGCGTCGGTCGGCAGAGCCGCCGGTGAGGTCTCGGGTTCCGGGATCGCACCGGCCAGGCGCGAGGCGACGCCG
The DNA here is from genome assembly GCF_003325455.1 of Acidipropionibacterium virtanenii. Taxonomy (NCBI): domain Bacteria; kingdom Bacillati; phylum Actinomycetota; class Actinomycetes; order Propionibacteriales; family Propionibacteriaceae; genus Acidipropionibacterium; species Acidipropionibacterium virtanenii. Next base: position 1,946,972 of record NZ_CP025198.1, on the reverse strand, counting down.
GTGATCGGGGTCGGGATCTGGTCACCGGATCCGTCGCGCCGGTCGTTCTCGGCGGGCAGTTCCACGGGCCTTCCGGTCGCGGTGCCGGCGACGGCGGGCCGTGGTCCCGCCCAGGCCAGGGCCAGCCCGGACTCGGACCGCAGGAAGCGGTGGCAGCGGACACCTCCGGTGGCCCGGCCCTTGGCGGGGAAGAGGTCGAGGCCGGTGACCTTGACCGATCCGGACCCCTGAGCGCCGGGGGCGTCGTCGGCTCCGGTCACCACGACGGCGTCGTCCCCCGTCACCACCCCGAAGAAGATCACCGGGGAGGCCGACCTGATGCCGGCGACACCCGAGCCCTTGCGGCCCTGGGGACGCACCAGGGAGGCGCTGAAATGCAGCAGACTGGCCGATTCGGTGATGAAGCACAACTGGGCCCGTTCGCCGTCATCGACGTCCAGCTCGGCCGCCCCGACCACCTCGTCATCGCCCTTGAGGGTGATGACCTCCCACCAGTCCTGGCCCGAGATCTCCGGGTTGACCCTCTTGACGATGCCGTCACGAGTGCCCAGGGCCAGGGCCGGACCCTGGTCGGGAAGGCCGGAGACCGCGATCGCCCGCTCGCCCTTGTTCAGCATGACGAGTTCGGCGACCGGGGTGCCGCCGGTCAGCGAGGGCGCGGTCGCGGTGGCCGGCAGGTTCACCAGATCGATGGCCCTGGCTCTGATGAGGCGGCCGGCCGAGGTGAGGACGGCGAACTCCCCGCGGGCCGTCGTCCGTGCCGTCGAGACGATGACGTCGTGCCTGGCTCGCGGGCCGGTCGCGGGCAGCCCGTCGGGGGTGTCGATCCGGGCGATCCGTCCGGTCGCCGACAGCAGCACCCAGGTGGGGTCGTCGGGTACCTCCAGGGGCCCCGCGGCCGACTCTGCGGCTCCCGAGGAACCCATCAGAACGGTGCGACGAGGAGTGCCGTAACTCTTGGCGATCGCGGCCAGCTCCTGGGAGACGACCTTGCGGAGGCGACGGTCGTCGGTGACGATCAGGGTGAGCCGGTCGATCTCGGCCTTCAGGTCGTCGCGCTCGGACTCCAGCTCGATCCGCGACAGTCTCGTGAGTCGGCGCAGCTGCATGTCGAGGATGTAGTTGGTCTGGATCTCGTCCAGCTCGAAGGCCTCCATGAGACGGGTACGGGCCTCTGCGACATCCTCGGAGGACCGGATGATCGCGATGACGTCATCGATGTCGAGGATCGCGATGAGCAGCCCCTCGACCAGGTGCAGCCGGTCGGTGGCCTTGCGCAGCTGGAACCGGGTGCGACGCAGCGTGACGTCGAGGCGGTGCTCCAGGTAGACCTGCAGCAGCTCCATCAGGCCGAGGGTGCGCGGCTGGCCGTCGACCAGGGCCACGTTGTTGATGCCGAAGGTGTCCTCGAGCTTGGTGAGCTTGTAGAGCCGCTGGAGCATCGCCTCGGCATTGATGCCGTTCTTGACCTCGATCACCAGCCGGGTGCCGTTCGCCAGATCGGTGAGGTCCTTGACGTCGGCGATCCCCGAGATCTTCTTGGACTGCACCAGCGTCTTGAGCTGATCGATGATCTTCTCCGGACCCACCATGTACGGAAGTGCGGTGACGACGATCCCCTGACGGCGCGGGGAGACGCGTTCGATGGTGCTGGTGGCCCGGATGCGGAAGGTGCCGCGCCCGGTGCGATAGGCGTCCCGGATGCCCTCCAGACCGATGATCCTGCCACCGGTCGGCAGGTCGGGCCCGGGGATGAAACGCATGATGGTGGCGAGATCGGCGTCAGGATGGTCGAGCATGTGCCGCAGCGCCGCGATCACCTCCACCAGGTTGTGCGGCGGCATATTCGTGGCCATGCCCACCGCGATCCCCGAGGCTCCGTTGACCAGCAGATTCGGGAAGGCGGCCGGCAGCACGGCCGGTTCGGTCTCCTTGCCGTCGTAGTTCGGCACGAAGTCGACGGTGTCCTCGTCCAGGCCGGCGATCATCGCCCCCGCCGCCGGGGACATCCGGCACTCGGTGTACCGCATGGCGGCCGGGCCGGCGTCCAGGGCGCCGAAGTTGCCGTGGCCGTCGATCAACGGCAGGCGCATCGCCCAGGGCTGGGCCATCCTCACCAGCGCGTCGTAGATGGCGGAGTCGCCGTGGGGATGGAGCTGGCCCATCACCTGACCCACCACGCGGGCCGACTTCACGTGGGGACGATCGGGGCGGACCCCCATATCGCCCATGGTGTAGAGGATCCTCCGCTGGACGGGTTTGAGCCCGTCGCGCGCATCGGGCAGCGCCCGGGAGTAGATCACCGAGTACGCGTACTCCAGGTAGCTGTTCTCCATCTCGCTGGAGACGTCCACATCGATGATGTTCTCGGTGAACTCGTCATCGGCGGTCGATCGTGCCATCGAACTGTCCTGCTCCTCCCGTGGACCACGGCCTCAGCGACCGCGGCGCCCCTCATTGTGACCGATGACACCGACATGCGGCGATCCGGGCCCGTGTGCCGCCCGCCTCCGGGACCTTCAACCGCCGTCCCTGTCGGTCTGGGCCAGCACGCTCCGCAGTGGAGGGTACAGAAGATCCCCGTCGGGGGCCCGGACCAGCGGGGCCGGGCCGGCCTTCCGCCTCCTGCGCGAGACGGGATCCAGACCGGCGGCCGTGCCGTGGGCCAGGACCTGCTCGGTGGGGGTCAGCTCGCGGATCGCGATGGCGCGCACCCTGGCCGGGTGCTCCCGGTCGAACTCGTTGTACAGGGCGACATCGTGCTGGCCGTCGTCGCCCACCAGGACCCACCGGACTCCGGGCAGGGCGCGGGCGAGTTCGCGCATCGCCTCCCGCTTGTGATCGGTGCCCGACCTGAACCAGCCGGTGTTGGTCGGCCCCCAGTCCGTCAGCAGCAGCGGGCCGGCGGGATAGCCGTGGCGGGCCAGGAAGCGGGTGAGGAAGGGGTAGGTGTTCCACGCCCCGGTCGACACGTACATCACCGGGGCGTCGGGCTGGTCGGCCAGCAGCCGTTGGTACATCCGGGCCATCCCCGGGATCGGTTGGCGCGCCTGCTCGGTCCGTACGAAGGAGTTCCATGCGGCGATCAGCAGCCGGGGCAGAGAGGTGGAGATGACGGTGTCGTCGATGTCGGAGATGATCCCGAAGTCCTGGTCGGGTCCCACCACCAGGACACTGGCCGAGGAGTGGGAGCCTCCAGGCCCGTGCAGCGCCACATCGTGCCATCCCGGGGCGAGACCGGGGTTCGGGAAGCGCAGGTCGACATACCCTTCCCGGTCGGAGCGGACCTGCACCCGGTCGCCCGGCAGATCGATGCCGACCTCGGCGCACGGGCTGGGCAGGCCCACGAAGTTGCGCCAGCCCCGCTGGGTGAGGAAGTCATCGGCCACCCGGCCCAGGACGGTGCGGCCCAGCGGGGGGGCCAGAACCACCCGCGCCAGCACCCGGATCTGAGTCTGCGAGCCGTATCCGTAGAAGGGGATGATGGAGTTCACCCAGCCGCGCCGGGCCAGGATCCGATTGAGGCGGCGCACCAGCGCCTCCTCGATCCGAGCGCCGATGAAGGGCCGGTTGGTCATGGCCACGACCCTAGAGCATCGCGACGCCCCGTTCGGTGGTCTCCGGCTGCGCAGGGGAGCAATCGGTCATCCTGAGGGTGGCTGCGACGACGATGAGTGGCATAGTGAGTCGGGCTTGTTTCTGACACGAGGAGAGTCCACCCATGTCCCAACTGGACCGGTCATCGTCGCAGGTCCGTGAACTCACAGTGCGCTCCGTCATCATCGGTGCGCTCATCACGCTCGTCTTCACGGCCGCCAACGTCTATCTCGGTCTCAAGGTGGGCCTGACCTTCGCCACCTCGATTCCGGCCGCGGTCATCTCGATGGCGATCCTTCACAAATTCTCCAGTCACACCGTGGTGGAGAACAACATCGTCCAGACCATCGCCTCGGCCGCCGGCACCCTGTCGGCCATCATCTTCGTGCTTCCCGGCCTGGTGATGGTCGGATGGTGGCAGGGCTTCCCCTACTGGACCACCGCCGCGGTCTGCGCCGTCGGGGGCCTGCTCGGCGTCATGTACTCCATCCCGCTGCGCCGCGCCCTGGTCACCGGTTCCGACCTGCCCTACCCCGAGGGCGTCGCCGGAGCCGAGGTGCTCAAGGTCGGCGACACCCACGAGGGGGCCGCCGCCAACAAGGTCGGCATCAAGGTGATCCTCGCGGGCGCCCTCAGCTCCGCCGGATACGTGCTGGCCTCCGACTTCGGCCTGGTCAGGTCCGAGGTCTCGAAGACCTTCCGCACCGGTAACGGCGGCACCATGGTCGGTGCCAGCCTGTCGATGGCGCTGATGGGGGTCGGTCACCTCGTCGGCCTCACCGTCGGCGTCGCCATGTTCGTCGGCATGCTGATCTCCTACGGGGTGCTGCTGCCCATCCGGAGCTCCGGCAAGCTCGGTGGGGGAGGGCTCGAGGACGTCGTCTCCACGATCTTCAGTACCGACGTCCGCTTCGTGGGCGCCGGGTGCATCGCCATCGCCGCGATCTGGACCCTGGCCAAGATCATCGGACCCATCGCCAGGGGCATCAAGGAGGCCATCGCCTCGGCACGCACCCGCCGCGGCGGCGGCCAGGTGCCGATCACCGAGCGCGACATCCCCATCAACATCGTCGCCATCGTCACCCTGGTCTGCATGATCCCGATCGCCTTCCTGCTGTGGGACTTCGCCTCCGGCACCGTGCTGCACGGCGGCATCGCCGGCATCGTCACCGTCAGCGTCGTGTTCACCCTGCTCATCGGCCTGGTGGTCGCCTCGGTCTGCGGCTACATGGCCGGTCTCATCGGCGCCTCCAACAGCCCGATCTCGGGCGTCGGCATCCTCGTCGTCCTCATCGCCGCCGTCATCATCAAGGGCGTCTACGGCCAGGCCGACGCCCAGCACAATGCCGCGCTGATCGCCTACACCCTGTTCACCGCCGCGATCGTCTTCGGCATCGGCACCATCTCCAACGACAACCTGCAGGATCTCAAGACCGGCCAACTGGTCGGATCGACCCCGTGGAAGCAGCAGGTGGCGCTGATCATCGGTGTGGTCTTCGGATCGGCGATCATCCCGCCGGTGATGGATCTCATGCAGAAGGCCTTCGGCTTCCTCGGCGCTCCCGGTGCGGGCGACAACGCCCTGGCGGCCCCCCAGGCCGCGCTCATCTCCTCGCTGGCCAAGGGCGTCTTCGGCGGCGACCTCGACTGGGGTCTCATCGGCCTGGGCGCCGGGATCGGCGCCGTCATCATCGTCATCGACGAGGTGATCAAGAAGACCAGCAAGGCCCGCTTCGGCCTGCCGCCGCTGGCCGTCGGCATGGGCATGTACCTGCCGATCACCCTCTCCCTGACCATCCCGATCGGCGCCACCGTCGGAGCCCTCTACAACCGGTGGGCCTCCCACACCAATGGCGACGTGGACGAGAAGAAGCGCACCGGCATCCTGCTGGCCACCGGCCTCATCGTCGGCGAGAGCATCTTCGGGGTCATCTACGCGGGCATCGTCGCGGCCACCGGATCCGACTCCCCGCTGGTCCTGCCGTTCCTCACCGGCGGGTACGAGAGCTTCTCCGGGATCGTCGGCGTGGTGATCTTCGTCGCGACCCTGGCGGTGCTCTACCGCTGGACCACCCGCAAGGCGGAGGCCAGGGCGGCCGCCGAGCACCAGGGCTGAGGGCGAGGTGACACCCTCCGACCATCGTGACCGAGCGGCCCGCCTCCAGGCGGGCCGCCCGGCCCTGCCGCCGGCGCTCGCCGCCGAGATCGAGTCCTGCGGGTACTTCCCCGAGGTCGTCATCGACGCGGCGGCCCTCGCCTGCGGCGTCGAAGAGGTTCTCGACCACCTCATCCACCACGAGGCGACCTTCGAGATGGACGAGATCCACCGCCATCTGACGGTGATCCTGCGCACCCCGACCAGACTGATCATCTGCCACACCGACGACCGCACCGAGAACGGCCAGCTCCAGGCGATCACCTCGAGCGAATCCATCCCCTTCGGACGGGTCTCCTCGGTGGTCCTCACCCGGGTCATCGCCCACCCCGAATCCTTCGGGCATGCGGTCCAACCGGCCGGCAGCACCGTGGAGACCTGGCTCCAGATCGCCTGGGGAGCGGTCTCCAGGATCGACCTGGCCCCCGCCGACTGCGGCGACCCGACCTGCGAGGCCGACCACGGTTACACCGGGAACCTGTCGGGCGACGACATCACCATCCGGATGAGCCCTGCGGCCGACGGCTCGGACCAGGTCGCGCGTCTGGTGGCCTTCGCCACCCGGCTCCAGCAGGTGGCGACCGGCGGCGACCGATGAGCGCCATGACACTTCCCCCGGAGTTTCTCCTTCCGGTCCACGGCCGGTCCACCCTCGCCGAGCTGGTGCCGGCCATCGCCTCCCATCTCACGGGGGAGGGGGAGGATCCCTTCGGGCTGCCCGAGGCGCAACGCTACGTGCTGCTGCTGGTCGACGGCATGGGCGCCGAGCTGCTGGAGTCCCATGCCGGCCTGGCTCCGCATCTCACCTCGATGGACGGGCTGGGCGGCGTCACCTGCGCAGTGCCCTCGACCACCGCGACCTCGCTGAGCTGCCTGGGCACCGGCGCTCAGCCGGGACGCCACGGCATCCTGGGATACACCTTCCGGTCCCCGCTGGGGGGAGTCGTGATGAATGCGCTCACCTGGCGCGGTGGGGACGCCCCGTCGGTTCTCCAGCCCCACCCCACCGCCTTCGAGCAGCTGGCGGCCCATCGGGTGGCGGTGACCTCCGTGGGACCCGAGCGGTTCAAGAGGTCCGGGCTGACGATGGCGTCGCTGCGCGGCCCCGAATTCGTACCGGTCGCCGACGAGGACGACATCGACCTGAGGGCCGACCTGGCACGGTCGGCCACGGGGCGCGGCGACCGCTCCCTCACCTACGTCTACGAGCGGTCCCTGGACCATGTGGGCCACGGCGAGGGCTGCGAGTCCCCGGCCTGGCGACGGCGCCTGGGATGGGTCGATGAACTGGTGGAGGCCCTGTCGGAGGGCCTGGACCCCGGCACGGTGCTCATCGTCACCGCCGATCACGGCATGGTCGATATTCCCCGCGACCGTCGCGTCCTGGTGGAGGACGACCCGTCCCTGCTGGCCGACGTCGACGACATCGGCGGGGAGCCCCGGTTCCGTCAGATCTACACGGACCGGCCCGAGCAGGTGGCCGAGCGGTGGTCCCGGGTGCTCGGCGACCGGGCCGCGGTGCTGACCGCCGACCAGGCGATCGGGGCGGGCCTGTTCGGCGACTGGGATCCGGGCCTTCGCCGCCGTCTGGGAGACGTTGTGGTGCCGATGCGCCGGGACTGGGCCGTGATGACCGAACGGGAGCCCAACGAGATGGGCCTGGTGGGAATGCACGGATCCCTCACATCGGTGGAGATGGCGGTGCCGCTGCGCTGGGAGACGGTGGGACAGCCCCGATGGTGAACCCGGCCGGCGCCCCGGCTCAGGTGGGCCTCAGCTCTGCGAGCCGGGCCCGCCGAACATGATCTCGTCCCAGCTGGGGATCGACGCCCGCTTGTGACCGCGCTTCTTCCTGCGTCCTCCGGGCCGGGGCCGGCCCCCGGCGGAGGGTTCTGCTGAAGCGGATTCCGGGGAGGCGGGTTCGGCAGGGGTGGCGGGGGAGGCCGCGGCACTCCTGGGGACCGTCCCGGGTGTGGAGCCGGTCTCCCCGGAATCGTCCGTGCGCTCCTCCCGGGAATCACCGGGACCGGGTTCGGGTGACGGGTGCGATGCGTGCGCCGGAGGGGTCGGGGGGATCGGGGTGGCGACCGGCTCGGAGAAGCCCTCGTAGATGTTGACCGAGTCCTCCTGGAACCCCGCCAGCATCTCGTAGAGCATGTCCATCTGGCCCTGGGAGCTGGGCACGAAGTCGTAGACCCCGTCGGTCGACGTCATTCCCGGCACATGGGGGGAGCCCTCCGGCTCCGGACCGGCCTGCCGGGAGTCCTGCTGTCCGTCCCCGGCGCCCCGGGCCGCCTCCTGGGACGACGGTCTGCCCGAGGCGCGGGGCCGACGCCGGGCGCGGTCGCTCACGGCGCGCACGATCGCCAGGTCGTCGTGCAGGTCGATGGTCGGCTCCTTGTCGGGATCCCTGGTCTCCTCCTCCTCGGTCTGAGCCAGCGGGACCCGGTCGTCGACCAGCCAGCGCGCCCCGACGTCCTGAGGCAGGGAGTAGCGGCCTCTCAGATCGAAACGGAAGGTCGCCTGGCCCTGTCCCGGACCCGGATCGCCCTCCCAGCCGGCCACCACCGCCCAGCTGCGGTCCTGATGGCGCCAGCACCGCCAGGTGATGGCGTCGACGTCCATGTCATGGGCACGGCAGACCTGCGCCACGATCGAGCTGAGCCCCCGGTGCGAGCCCGGATCCCCGTGCCTGCGCACCGGGCAGTCCATGGCCACCTCGACGACATGGTCAAGCTCAGCGAGAACGGGGACGGCGAAGGGCTCGACCTGTTCCACCGAGACCCCGGCCTCGGCGGCGACGTCATCCACACTGGCGCCGGAACGGATACGGGCCTGAATCTCCCGCGGACTCAGTGCGCTGTCCATCTCCAACCTTTCTCTCCCAGGGGGCCTGGCGTCCTGGGTGTGGTCTCGCCGTATCGCCCGGTCTCCCAATCTAGCTTGGCGGAGGCCCCGGTCGCAGTGCTTGATCGGTGTGATACACATAGGGCCGAACATTGACCGGCAGGCGGAGCGGCGGAATGACCGTCGAGAGCCTGCGAGCACGGCAGACAGCCGCTACGGGAGGGCAACATGGCGACCGATTACGACGCCCCGCGAAAGACCGACGAGGATGCCAACGAGGATTCCATCGAGGAGCTCAAGAACCGCCGGAATGACAAGAATTCCGGAAAGGTCGACGAGGACGAGGTCGAGGCGGCGGAGTCATTCGAGCTGCCCGGTGCCGACCTGTCCCACGAGGAGCTGACGGTCCGGGTCCTGCCCCGCCAGTCCGGCGAGTTCACCTGCGCCTCCTGCTTCCTGGTCAAGGGCCGCTCCCAGCTGGCCGAGGAGCGCGACGGCAAGTTCTACTGCGTCGACTGCGTGTGAGCCCGCAGCTGGTGGCTGCGGACGGCACGGTTGATGAGCAGCTGGCTGCCGGCGATACCGATACCACTGGCCAGCGCCCAGCTGAACGCCTTGAACGCCGGCACGTCGGGGTCAGAGGATTCGGGCGGCGTCTCGTCGCCGGTCACGATGGTCCACACGCCGGTGACCACTTTCTGCGCGACGAAGGTCGTCAGGGCGCCGGCTGCGGCCGCGTAGACCTTCCACAAGAGCTTGTCAGAGATCATGACGACCATCGTATTCGGGTCCGTGGGGTTCCCGTCCACCGCGACCTGCGCCCAGGGACGGGAATGACGTCGGGACGGGGGGTCCGCGGGCGGTGAGCACGAAGCGACGATCCGGGTCCGGAGCGCCCGAATACACCGAGCGGATGTGGATGCCGTGGTGGTGGTGGCTGGTGGGGGGCTTCTTCGTCTTATCGATGATCCTGGCCGTGGCGGCCTGGGTCTCCTCCGTCGCGGGGATCCTGGCCTGTCTGGCCATCGCGGGGCTGAGCCTGTGGGCGGGGCTCGCCGTCGGGCTGACCCGGATCAGCGTGGACGCCGAGGGGTTCAGCGTGGGGCCCAACCGGATCGAGTGGCAGTGGGTCGACCGGGCCCGGGGCTGCGACTCCCGAACCATGTCGACGATCCTGCACAGTGGGAATCAGGTCGGATCCTTCATCTGCACGCGGCCGTGGATCGGCTCCGGAGTGGTGCTGAGACTCGCGGACCGGGCCGATCCCCATCCGGCCTGGATCGTGTCCTCGCGTCGGCCCGACGAACTCACGGACGCGATCAGGCGGCACCTGGGCGCCGTTGAGGAGCGGCCCACCGACATCACCTCCGAGGAGACCCGATGAGACCCCTGGACGTTCCCGTGGTGCTGGGTGCCCAGGCCGGCATCCCTCGCTACGCCATGCCCGGTGACGCGGGCGCCGACCTCACCACGACGGTCGAGGTGCACCTTGAGCCCGGCTGCCGGGCCCTGGTGCCCACCGGCGTGCGGGTTGCGATCCCCGAGGGATTCGTCGGTCTGATCAACCCGAGATCCGGCCTCGCCGCCCGGACCGGGCTCAGCATCGTCAACACCCCGGGCACCATCGACTCGGGGTACCGGGGGGAGCTGAAGGTGCTTCTCATCAACACCGATGCCGACCGGGCGGTCGACATCTCGGCCGGGGACCGGATCGCCCAGTTGGTGATCGTGCCGGTGATGACCGCCCGATTCGTCCCGGTCGACGAGCTGCCCGAGACGACTCGCGGGGAGTCGGGATACGGCTCGACCGGCGTCGCCTGACGGTCGGACAGGCCGGTGCCGGCTCGCAGATAGACTGCCATGAGTTCGAGGGCCGAGGACCGGTCCGGAGGATGAGCATGCCCCGCCCGGCATGTCCGCACGATGAACGGAGGAGGCCCCAGTGATCTTCGGTCGCAGGAAGAACAAGGACGTGGACGTCGAGGAGACCGACGAGGAGGCCCTTGACAGCACCGACGAGACCGAGGCCGCCGAGGATCCGGATGAGGTCGAGGACGATGATGCCCGGGAGGACGAGACCTACCGGATCAATCTGGAGCGTGAGGACGGTCCCTTCGACATCGACGAGGTGGACCTGGACGCCGACGACATCGCACGGATCGACTTCGGCTCGCTGATCGTCACCCCCTTCGAGAACATGGAGATGCAGATCCAGGTCGACCAGGAGACCGGCCAGGTCCAGAGCCTTCTGGTCGTCCAGGACGGCTCGGCCATCGAGGTCGCCCTTTTCGCCGCTCCTGCCAACGGACAGATGATCGGCCAGGTTCATGAGGAGATGATCGAGGGCACCGAGAGTCAGGGCGGGGATGCCAGTGTGACCCAGGGAATTCTCGGCGCCGAACTGCGCCGGGTGGTGCCGATGGAGGGCCCGGACGGCGAGCAGGGCTATCACGTGTCTCGCAGCTGGCTCGCCCAGGGGCCGCGCTGGCTGCTCAGGGGCGTTCTCATGGGCTCCAGCGCCATGGAGGAGGAGCTCGATCCCACCGGGAGGCTGCTGCTGGAGTTCTTCTGCAACCTGGTGGTCCGTCGTGACGACCGGCCGCGGGTCCCCGGCGACATCATCACTCTGCAGATGCCTGCGGACCTGGCACCCGAGGAGTCCTGATGGCCCCCAGGGCGAACCCCTCCGGGGCGCGCGCAGGCGTCCTCCGCCGAGTCCTGCAAAGAGTCACGGCCACCAACGAGGATCTCGAGGACGACGAGCTTCGCCAGAGCTCCGTCGACGCCGGAGCCGTCACGATCGCCGACTCCGCGCTGCGAACCCGGGTGAATCTGCAGGGGCGCATCGAAGTGCTCACACTCAACCCCAAGGGCACGAACCGATGGCTCGAGGCCGAGCTGAGTGACGGCACGGGCACCGTCCACCTGATCTGGATGGGCCGGCGTCGCATCCCGGGCCTGAGGGCCGGCCGGAGGTTGTCGGTCGAGGGACTCATCTCCGCCGACGACGGCCGCCGGGTCATCTACAACCCCCGCTACCAGTTGTTGGCCGAGTAACAAGTGGACAACCCCTCCACGTCGCTACGCTCCCGCCTCTCCGAGCGGGTCGGGTCCGCGGAGCACGGACGGGATTCCTCCTGTGCTGGCGGGGTCACAGGTGACCTCACTTCGGGGCGAGGAGCTCCACCAGGTCCGACTCGTAGTTCGGCGAGACGATGAACAGCAGCTCATCGCCGGCCTCCAGGGCCGCCTCCCGCTCCGGAGTGCGGCCCTGACCGTCGCGGATGACGGCCACCAGCGTCGCATCCCCGGGAAGCGGGATGTCGCGGACGCGTTCGCCGACCCGGGGACTGGCATCGGGAAGGGTGAGTTCCACCAGGTTGGCCCGGCCCTTCTGGAAGGTGAAGAGTCGCACCAGGTCTCCGACCGTCACGGCCTCCTCGACCAGGGCCGCCATGAGCCTGGGGGTGGACACCGCGACGTCGACCCCCCACACCTCGTCGAACATCCACTCATTGCCCGGGTGATTGACCCGGGCCACCGTTCTGGGCACCCCGAACTCCGTCTTGGCCAGCAGCGAGTGCACCAGATTGGCCTTGTCGTCGCCGGTCGCCGCGATCGCGACGTCGCAGCGGTCCAACCTGGCCTCCTCCAGGGAGGCCAGTTCGCAGGCGTCGGCGCACAGCCACTCGGCCTCCGGCACGGAGTCGGGTTTCATGGCGTGCGGGTTGCGGTCGATGAGCAGGATCTGGTGTCCGTGTGCGATGAGTTCGCGGGCGATGGAGCGGCCGACATTGCCGGCGCCGACGATGGCGATGCGCATGGAGTCTCTTTCTGTGGGATCAGCGGCGGGCCGGAGGCGCGGCGAGGAGGCGCTCGACCTCGGGCACCCTCTCCACCTCCACCGCCGCGTAGACGACGTCGCCGTCCTGAAGCAGGGTGGAACCGTCGGGCACCATGCCGGTGCCGAAGCGTTGCAGGAATGGCAGCGGGGTGTGGATCTGGGCCTGGATCGCGCTGATCCTCATCCCCACCCAGCCCGCGTGCGTGTTGACCCGGATGAGACGGGCCTGACCGGAGGGATCGCGCCAGGCGGGCTCCGAGCCCTCGGGCATCAGGCTGCGCAGCACCTGGTCGGCCGCCCAGCGCACCGTGGCCACGGTCGGGATCCCGAGCCTCTCGTAGACCTCGGCGCGCCCCTGGTCGTAGATCCGGGCCACCACATTGTCGATGCCGAACTCTTCACGGACCACCCGGGCGGCGAGCACATTGGAGTTGTCGCCGCTGGACACGGCTGCGAACCCGTCGGCGTTACGGATCTCGGCCTTCTCCAGGACGGTGCGGTCGAAGCCCACCCCCCTGACCGTCGAGCCCTTGAACTCCGGGCCCAGACGCCGGAAGGAGTCGGCGTCGGTGTCGATGACGACCACGCTGTGGCCCCGCTTCTCCAACGACCTGGCCAGGCTGGATCCGACCCTGCCGCATCCCATGATGACGATATGCACGTCCTCTCCCGTCAATAGTCCGATCACATTCTGCACCCTGGCGGGCTGGTCGTTCCCTACTGCCCCAAACTGCCCCAACAGAAGTAGAGTTGCCGCCCGTGAAACTATCGCAGGCCGTCAAGCGGGTGCTCATCGGTCGCAAGCTTGAGAGCTCCTCGCTCGGGCAGACCCTGCTGCCCAAACGGATCGCCCTCCCGGTGTTCGCCTCCGACGCCCTTTCGAGCGTCGCCTACGCGCCCGATGAGATCCTCATCACGCTGTCGCTGGCCGGAGCCGCAGGGTTCGCGTTCTCCTGGAAGATCGGTGTCGCGGTGGCCTGCGTCATGCTGGTGGTGGTGATGTCCTACCGCCAGACCGTCCACGCCTACCCCTCCGGTGGCGGGGACTACGAGGTGGCCACCGCGAACCTCGGGCCCAGCGCGGGGCTGATCGTGGCCAGCTCCCTGCTGGTCGATTATGTGCTCACCGTGGCCGTGTCGGTGTCCTCGGGGGTCCAGAACGCGGAGGCCATGATTCCGGCGATCCACGGTCATGAGGGCGTCATCGCAGCCGGCGTCATCCTCGTGCTCACCGGACTGAACCTGAGAGGCACCAAGGAGTCCGGCAGCGTCTTCGCGGTCCCGGTCTACGCCTTCATGGTGAGCGTGGGCGCCCTGGTGATCTGGGGGCTCACCCAGATCTTCGTGCTGGGACACCATCTGCAGGCGCCGACCGCCGCCGCCACCATCCAGGGCTCCCCGAAATACGCCTCACTGGCCGGCCTGGCCATGGTGGCGCTGCTTGCACGGACCTTCTCGTCGGGCTGTGCGGCGCTGACCGGAGTCGAGGCGATCTCGAACGGGGTGCCCTCGTTCCGCGAGCCGAAGTCCCGCAATGCGGCCGCCACCCTGGCCCTCCTCGGCGGGATCGCAGTGTCCATGCTCATCGGCATCATCGTGCTGGCCCGGGTGACCGGGGTGAAGATGTTCGACGAGCAGGGCGGCGCCTCACGGCTGATCGGGGCCGACGGACGGCCGATCGAGTCCCAGACGACGGTGGTCGGTCAGCTCGCCCAGGCCGTCTTCTACGACTCCTTCCGGCCCGGCTTCTACATCATGATCATCTGCACGATGGTGATCCTCTTCCTGGCGGCCAACACCGCCTTCAACGGATTCCCGGTGCTCAGCTCCATTCTGGCCAAGGACGGTTACCTGCCCCGCCAGCTGCACACTCGCGGGGACCGGCTGGCCTTCTCGAACGGCATCGTCACCCTGGCGGTGGGGGCCGCGGTACTGGTGCTGGTGTTCAACGCCTCGGTGACAGCGCTCATCCAGTTGTACGTGGTCGGGGTGTTCATCTCCTTCACCGTCAGCCAGACGGGGATGTTGCGGCACTGGACCCGGCGGTTGCGCACCGAGACCCGGGCGACACGAAAGGAGAGGCGGCAGTGGCAGCGCTCCCGGGTCATCAATGCCGTCGGCCTGGTGATGACCGGCGTGGTGCTGGTGATCATCCTCGTCTCCAAGTTCGTCCACGGCGCCTACCTGGCACTGCTGGCGATGGCGGTGGTCTTCATCGGGATGAAGGCGATCCGACGCCACTACGACGCCGTGCGACGCGAGCTGGCCCTGTCCAGCGCATCCGACCGGGCACTGCCCTCCCGGGTCCATGCCGTGGTGCTGGTCTCCGATCTCAACAAGCCCACGATGCGCGCCCTGCAGTTCGCCAAGGCCACGGTGCCGACCTTCCTCGAGGCGGCCACTGTGGACGTCGACCCGGAGGCGACCGAACGGGTCCTCGAGCGCTGGGACGAGGAGGACGTCGACGTCCCTCTCAAGGTGATCGCCTCACCGTACCGGGAGGTCACCAACCCCTTCATCGAGCACATCCGCAGGATTCGCAGCGAGAATCCCCGCGACATGGTCGAGGTGTTCATCCCCGAATACGTGGTGGGCCACTGGTGGGAGCAGGTCCTGCACAACCAGACCGGTCTGGTGATCCGCACCAGGCTGCACTTCATGCCCGGGGTGCTGATCTCCACGGTGCCCTACCAGCTGCGATCCTCCGAGGCGATCGAGCAGCGCTGGCGCCGGGACGATCCGCGCTCCTGGCGCGACTCGGCACGTACTGTGGATGCTCCGAAGAACTGAGAGGGGTGCCGATGTCCGAGAGCCCTGCGGTCCTGGACCTGGAGCTGGGTCCGATCGCGCACGGTGGATTCTGCGTGGCCCGTCTTCAGGGCCGCGTCGTCTTCGTGCGCGGCGGCCTGCCGGGAGAGCGCGTCCGCGCCCGGGTGATCGACGACTCGAAGGCCTCCCACTGGTTCGCCACGGCGACCGAGGTGCTCCGCGCCGACGACCACCGGGTCGCACCGCCGTGCCCGGTGTCGCAGCGCTGCGGGGGATGCGACTTCCAGCACGTGGAGCCCGCCTTCCAGCGCCAGCTCAAGCGACGGGTCGTCTCGGAGCAGTTGAGCCGGGGCGCCGGGATCGAGTGGGACGGCGCGGTGGAGCCGGCCGGCGATGATGAGGACGGCCTGGGCTGGCGCACCCGGATGCGCTACGGAGTCCAGCACGGCCGGCCCGCGCTGAGGGCGTTCCGCTCCCACGACCTGGTGACGGTGCCCGAGGGCGGCTGCCCGATCTCCCATCCGGCCGGTCGGCCGGCTGCCGAGAAGGCGGCCGCCGGAGCCGCACAGGTCGCCGTGGCGGTGGCCGGAGCCCTGACCGACGACCCCACCGTGGGGGTGGTCGCCGACGGCCACCGGGTCGAGGGGCCCTCGCTGCTCGTTGAGGGACTGGATCCCCGGGTGCCGCTGGCCAGAGCCGGGAATCGGTCCTGGAAGGTGGGTGCGGACGGCTTCTGGCAGGTGCATCCCCGTGCCGCCACGGTCCTGGCCGAGGCCGTCATCGATGGTCTGAAGCCGCGACCGGGGGAGCGGGCCCTGGACCTGTACTGCGGGGTGGGGCTGTTCGCCGGGCTGCTGGCCGACGCCGGGGTGCGGGTGGAAGGCGTGGAGGTCTCCCGGGCAGCCGTGGGGCTGGCCCGACGCAACGTCCCCGGAGCGCGGTTCTGGGCCGGTCGCACCGATCGGATCATGCCCAGGATGTCGCACCGCGCCGACCTGGTCGTGCTGGATCCTCCCCGCAAGGGAGCGGGGCGCAAGGTCGCGGGTCAGGTGGCTTCGGTGCGCCCGCGCGCGATCGCCCATGTGGCCTGCGACCCCGCCGCCCTGGCCCGTGATCTGTCGCTCTTCGCCGAGAACGGCTACCGTCCGGTGTCGATCAGGGCCTTCGACCTCTTCCCGATGACCCACCACGTCGAGTGCGTCGCGATCCTTCGCGCATCCGATGATGAGGCGATCCTTCGCGCGCAGGACGGCGATGGCCACTGACATGGTATCTTGACGTCAAGATAGTTTGGTTCCGGCTAGGCCGGCACCCGCGGGGCCATGATGGGTCCCATAGATTTCCAGCCCGCTACAGCTTGGAGTTCTGATGAGCATCAACAGTTTCGGCGCCAGGAGGTCCCTGGACGTCGCCGGAGAGTCCTACGAGATCTACGGCGTCGACGCCGTGGAGGGATCGGACAGCCTGCCGTACAGCCTCAAGGTGCTTCTGGAGAACCTCCTGCGCACCGAGGACGGGGCCAATATCACCGCTGAGCAGATCGCCGCCCTGGGCCACTGGGACCCCGAGGCCCAGCCCTCCCACGAGATCCAGTTCACCCCGGCGCGGGTGATCATGCAGGACTTCACCGGAGTGCCCTGCATCGTGGACCTGGCCACCATGCGCGAGGCCATCGCCGATCTGGGCGGGGATCCTCAGCGCGTCAATCCGCTGTCGCCCGCGGAGATGGTGATCGACCACTCCGTCATCGTCGAGAGCTTCGGCACCCCGAAGGCCTTCGAACTCAACCAGGAGATCGAGTACCAGCGCAACCGGGAGCGCTACCAGTTCCTGCGCTGGGGCCAGACGGCCTTCGAGAACTTCCGCGTCGTCCCGCCGGGCACCGGGATCGTCCACCAGGTCAACATCGAGCACCTGGCCCGCGTCACCTTCGTCCACGACCAGGACGGACACAAGGTGGCCTATCCCGACACGTGTGTGGGCACCGACTCCCATACCACCATGGTGAACGGCCTCGGAGTGGTGGGCTGGGGGGTCGGCGGCATCGAGGCCGAGGCCGCCATGCTGGGCCAGCCGGTCTCGATGCTGGTGCCCCGGGTGGTCGGTTTCAAACTCTACGGGGCGCTGCGCGACGGGGTCACGGCCACCGACCTGGTGCTCACCATCACCCAGATGCTGCGCGAGCACAAGGTGGTCGGCAAGTTCGTCGAGTTCTACGGCCCCGGGGTGGCCGCCGTGCCACTGGCGAACCGCGCCACCCTGGGCAATATGAGCCCCGAGTACGGCTCCACCATCGCGGTCTTCCCGATCGACGACGTCACCCTGGACTACCTGCGCCTCACCGGGCGCCCCGAGCACCAGATCACGCTCGTGGAGTCCTATGCCCGGGCCCAGGGAATGTGGCACGACCCCGACCATGAGGCGCGGTACTCCGAGTACCTGGAGCTGGACCTGTCGGCCGTCGAGCCCTCCCTGGCCGGCCCCAAGCGTCCTCAGGACCGGATCCCGCTGGCCTCCTCGAAGCAGTTCTTCGAGAGGACGGTGCCTGATTACACATCCAGTCCCGACGTGTCGGTGCCGGTGACCCTGACCGACGACCGCTCCTTCGATCTGCGCAACGGTGCGGTGAGCGTGGCGGCCATCACCTCCTGCACCAACACCTCGAACCCGAGCGTGATGATCTCGGCGGGACTGGTGGCGCGCAAGGCCCACGAGTTCGGCCTGACCCCCAAGCCCTGGGTGAAGACCTCGTTGGCCCCCGGTTCGCAGGTGGTCACCGACTATCTGGAGCGCTCCGGGCTCACCGGGGACCTCGACGCCCTGGGATTCGACCTGGTCGGCTACGGATGCACCACCTGCATCGGCAACACCGGGCCGCTCATCCCCGAGATCTCCGCGGCCGTCAACGACAACGACATGGCCGTCACCGCAGTGCTGTCGGGCAATCGCAATTTCGAGGGCCGCATCAGCCCCGACGTCAAGATGAACTACCTGGCCTCCCCGCCGCTGGTGGTGGTCTACGCGCTCGCCGGGACGATGGACATCGACCTGGCCACTGAGCCCATCGGCACCGCCTCCGACGGCACCGACGTCTACATGAAGGACGTGTGGCCCTCGACCGAGGAGATCGAGAGCATCGTCGGCTCGGCGATCTCGGCCGACATGTACACCCGCCGCTACGCCGACGTCTTCGAGGGCGGTTCCCGCTGGAAGTCCCTGGAGACGCCCGAGGGCAAGACCTTCGCCTGGGACGTCGAGTCCACCTATGTGCGCAAGCTGCCGATCTTCGACGGGATGCCCGCCGAGCCGCAGCCCGCCGCCGACATCAGCGACGCCCGCGTCCTGCTGAAGCTCGGGGACTCGGTGACCACCGACCACATCTCTCCGGCCGGGGCCATCAAGACCGACTCCCCGGCCGGCCGCTGGCTCTCGGAGCAGGGTGTGGCCCGCAAGGACTTCAACTCTTACGGATCCCGGCGCGGCAACCACGAGGTGATGATGCGCGGCACCTTCGCCAACATCCGGCTGCGCAACCAGCTGGCCCCGGGCACCGAGGGCGGCTTCACCCGCGACTTCACCGTCGACGGGGCGCCGGTGACGACGGTCTTCGACGCCTCGATGCACTACCAGGACGCCGGGGTGCCGCTGGTGGTGCTGGGCGGCAAGGAGTACGGCTCGGGGTCCTCGCGCGACTGGGCCGCCAAGGGCACCATGCTGCTGGGGGTCAAGGTCGTCATCACCGAGTCCTACGAGCGGATCCACCGCTCGAACCTGATCGGGATGGGCGTCCTTCCGCTGCAGTTCCCCGATGGATTCAGCGCGGAGTCGCTGGGCCTGACCGGTGAGGAGGTGTTCTCCTTCACCGGTATCGACGCCCTCAACGAGTCCATTCCGAGCACGGTGCACGTGAACGCCGCCCGGCCCGACGGATCGGACGTCGAGTTCGACGCCACCGTGCGCATCGACACCCCGGGGGAGCGCGAGTACTACCTCAACGGCGGGATCCTGCAGTACGTGCTGCGGTCCATGGCGGCCTCCGCCTGATCGGACGCTGCGGCGCCCACGCCCACGGCCCTGCGGCCTGGGCCGTGGGCGCCGCCACGTTTCCGCGCTGGCAATAGGATCGGATCATGGCACTGCTCGACCGCATCTCCTGTCCCGACGATCTGCGCGATCTGTCGGACAGCGAGACTGAGAAATTGGCCACTGAGATCCGGCGGTTCCTCATCGAGCACGTCTCCCGCACCGGCGGCCACCTGGGGCCCAATCTCGGCGTGGTGGAACTCACCCTGGCCATCCATCGGGTCTTCGACTCGCCGAACGATCCGATCGTCTTCGACACCGGCCACCAGAGCTACGTCCACAAGATCGTCACCGGCCGCGCCGGCCGCTTCGACACCCTGCGCCAGGAGGGCGGGCTGTCGGGCTACCCCTCACGTGGCGAGTCGCCCCACGACTGGGTGGAGAACTCCCACGCCTCCACCTCGCTGTCCTGGGCCGAAGGACTCGCCGAGGGGATTCGGCTGCGTGGCGAGGACCGCACCGTGGTCGCGGTCATCGGTGACGGCGCACTGACCGGTGGGATGGCCTGGGAGGCCCTCGACTCGATCGCCGCCCGTCAGGACCTGCGGCTGGTGATCGTCGTCAATGACAACGGCCGCTCCTACTATCCGACGGTCGGCGGGCTGGCCAACCGGTTCTCGGCGATCCGCACCGATCCCCGCTACGAGGAGACCCTGGACCGGATCAAGCAGCACGTCTCTGACAAGCCCCTCGGGCGTCAGGTCTACGGCCTCATGCACGGTGTCAAGGCCGGCATGAAGGACGCCCTGATCGGCCAGCAGGGCATCTTCCCCGACCTGGGCATCAAGTATCTGGGACCCGTCGACGGCCACGACCTGGGCACCCTCGAGCGGGCCCTGGAGATGGCCAGACGCTACCGGCAGCCGGTCATCGTCCACGCCATCACCTCCAAGGGGAAGGGATACCCGGCCGCCGAGCGCGATGAGGAGGACCACTTCCACACCGTGGGAGCGATGGACCCGGTCACCTGCGAGCCGGTCACGGTCTCCGGTGGCGCCACCTGGACGTCCACCTTCGCCGAGACCATCGCAGATATCGGCGCGAGGCGCGAGGACGTCGTGGCGATCACCGCGGCCATGCTCCATCCGGTGGGGCTGGCCCCTTTCGCCGAGCGCTTCCCGGAACGGGTACTGGATGTCGGGATCGCCGAGCAGCACGCCCTCACCACCGCGGCGGGCCTGTCGGCCGCAGGGTTGCATCCCGTCATCGCCCTCTACGCCACCTTCCTCAACCGGGCCTTCGATCAGTTGCTGATGGACGTCGGGATGCACCACCAGGGTGTCACCGTGGTACTCGACCGGGCCGGGATCACCGGCTCCGACGGAGCCAGTCACAACGGCATGTGGGACATCTCCATGGCCGGGCTGGTGCCCGGGCTGAGACTGGCCTCCCCGCGCGACCGCGGCCACCTCGTCGAGCTGCTAGAGGAGGCCGTCGACATCGATGACGGACCGAGCGTGATCAGGTACTCCAAGGACCGCATGCCCGAGGAGATCGCGGTGCGCGAGACCCGCGACGGGCTGGACGTCCTCCAGGAGGGCGACCCCGAGGGGCTTCTGCTGGTGGCGCACGGGCAGTTGTGCGGCCAGACCCTGTCGGCTGCACGGCTGATGGGCGGGCCCACTCCCACGGTCGTCAGCCCCCGGTGGGACCTGCCGGTCTGCGACTCCCTGCTGGACGCCGCTGCCGGGGCCAGGGCGGTGCTGAGCGTCGAGGACGGCCTGGTGGTCGGCGGACTGGGATCCCGGCTGTCCCAGGAACTGCGGCTGCGCGGGGTGTGGACGCCGGTGCGGGAACTGGGCATCCCCCAGACCTATCTGCCGCACTCCTCCCGCGCCTCCCTGCTGCACCGGATCGGGCTGGACGCCGAGGGGATCGCGGCCTCGGCCGCCCGGCTGTCCGAGGCGGTCGAGGCCTCAGCGCAGGCCGCCCAGCAGGCGTGAGAGTTCTCCGCACACCAGATTGCGCTGCCATGTTCTGGCGCCCAGATCGGCCAGGAAGGCGTCGATCCCGACTGGGGAACGGTCGACGGGCGGCTGCCAGGCCAGCCGGCGCAGCCAGTCCGGGGAGATGAGATTCTCAGGAGGCAGGTCCAGCTCCTCGGCCCGGCGGTTCACGGCCGGGCGAATCGCCTTCCAACGAGCCGCCTCATCAGGATGGTGGCGGTCCCAGGAGCGGGGCGGCGGAGGGCCCTCCTGGGGGGCCTGACGGGGCGGATAGTCCGCCTCGGCGGTCCCGCGGGCCCGTTCCAGGGCACGCTCCCAGTCCGCGGTGTGGCGCCGGGCCCGGCCGCGCCGGAATCCCGAGGAGCCCAGCAGCTCGTCGCGCTCGAGGGTGACCCGTTCACCGCATCGCACTCCCAGGGCGGAGAGCGCGCGGTCGTTGACTATCCGGCCCGGGGCGATGTCGATGCGTCGGGCGACGCCTTCGCGCGCCCACCACAGGTCCTTCACGAGTTCCAGCCCGGCACGGGTCCGCACGTCGTGCAGGCCGCTGGTGCGCCGCCACCGCGAGGGGTCGGGCTCGGGCAGGTGGTCCGGCAGCTCGGCGCCGAGGCGGGTCAGATGCTCGAACTCCTCCAGGGCCCAGCCGGCCTTGCCGGCCGCGGCGAGGTCGTCGGCGAGGCGGTCGCGCAGCGGGATGAGCAGTTCCACGTCCAGGGCGGCGTAGACCAGCCAGTCGGCGGGCAGCGGGCGGGTGGACCAGTCGGCGGCCGAGTGCTCCTTGAGAAGGTGGACGCCGAAGTACTCCTCGACCATGGGTCCCAGACCCACTCTGGGCAGCCCGAGGAGCCGTCCTGCCAGCTCGGTGTCGAAGATGCGGGAGGGACGTAGTCCCTCCCGGACCAGGCACGGCATGTCCTGGGTGGCGGCGTGCAGGATCCACTCGGTGCCCGCCAGTGCCTCGGCGAGCGGGGACAGCCCCGAGCCTGGGCCGTCGGAATCCAGCGCTGCGGGATCCACCAGGTGGCTGCCGGCCCCCTCGCGGCGCAGCTGGATGAGGTAGGCGCGGGTGTCGTAGCGGTAGCCGTGGGCCCGCTCGGTGTCGATGGCCACCGGGCCGGTGCCCGAGGCCAGGCGCGCGGCGGTCCGCCGCAGCGCGGAGGCGGTGGTGATGAGTGGTGGAACTCCCTCGGCGGGGGCGCTCAGGACGGGCAGGTCGGACTCGGTCACGCCTGGTCCTCATCCGAGTGCCGGGGCTTCAACCGGGTCACTCCCTCGGGCAGCGGGGGCAGGCCGCAGGCATGGCACAACAGGTCCTGCCAGCCCGCCAGATGCAGGCCGATGTCCTCGGGGCGGGCGAGCTGAGGAGTCCACGAGGCGCGCAGCTCGACCCGGTTCTCGTCGGGCTCGTCGCCGAGCTGGCCGAAGGGCCGGCTGACCACCGAGGTCGCTGTGCCGGCCAGCGCGACGTACTCGGCCCCGCTGCTGTCCAGGGAGTCGGTCAGCCAGGACCGGGCGACCGGGGCCAGTAGGGGATCGGTGGCCATTTCGGGATCGACCTCGGCGCGGGCCATCGTCACCAGCCTGAAGTTGCCCTGCCAGGACTCGCTCCCGGCCGGGTCGTGAAGAATGATCAGCCGGCCCGATCCCAGCTGGGCACCGTCATCGAGGACGGAGGCCTCCAGGGCCAGGGCCTCGGGTGCGATCCGGGTGGGGGCCGGGATCTCGGAGACCGACAGCTCCGCACGCCAGGGATGCTCTGAGACGCGCTCGCGCACCGAGGCGAAGTCGGTGACGGGGTCGATGTGGGGATCAGGGGTCACACCCGAAGGCTAGCTGTGCCGGAGACGATGCCGCCCCCGGCGCGCCGTGGCCCGGCTGCGAGTATCAGTCCCCGTCCGTGGCGAGGGTGAGGCTGATCGAGTTGATGCAGTACCTCAGATCGGTCGGGGTGTCGTAACCCTCCCCGGCGAAGACATGGCCCAGGTGGGAGCCGCAGGAGGCGCACCGCACCTCGGTGCGGGGCATCCCCGGTACCGAGGTGTCGGTCACATAGCGCACCCGGTCCTCGGCCAGGGGGGAGAAGAAGCTGGGCCACCCGCAGTGGGATGAGAACTTCTCGGTGCTGCGGAACAGCTCCGCGCCGCACGCCCGGCACCGGTAGACGCCCTCGGTGGTGGTGTCGGTGTACTCCCCGGTGAAAGGGGCCTCGGTGGCCGCGCGGCGCAGCACCTGGAACTCGGCATCGGTGAGACGCTCGCGCCACTGGTCATCGGTGAGCGCCACCTCGGGAGTGGGTCCGTCCTCGTCGGTGCTCATCGCCGCCTCCTGTCCTCCGGTATCGGCTCGCCCATGCGGGAGATCCGACACAGGAACGTCCGGGCCGGTCGGATTGTTCCAGGGGCGGACCGGCACGGTGCGGGATGTGGGCCGGAATACGAGCCATGGACGGCAACAAGGAGGTCACCCTCGTCAGCGATCTGCTGCGCTGCCCGCAGGGGCCTGAGGACGGGGGCGTCAGGCCTCGGTTCCGGGATCATCGGCGACCAGCCCCATGGCGGCCGAGCAGTACCGCTCGAAGGCCCATTCGGCCAGCAGCGGGTCGTCTCCGATGGGGCTCGAGACCACCTCGGTCCCGGCGCCCATGGCGCAGCGCACATGCTCGTGCCAGGCGGTGTTCTCGCAGACCCACATGCTTCCTACCGCGACATGGCGGCGTCCCTCCAGGCGCAGTGTGTGGACCACCTCGTCGACATGACCCGCACCGCCCGCGTCATTGGCCAGGCGGACCGGCAGCCGGTGGTGCTGGGACCACATCCTCGACAGCCTGGAGAGCATCGCGGCGCCGCGCTTGTCGCCGGCGTCTGGGGTGGAAAGCACCAAGGCGTCGATCTCCTGGGTGTGGGCCCGGTGGGTGGCCAGCCGCAGTCTCGTGTCGACCAGGCCCAGCAGTGCCGGGGCGGGGCCCAGCGGCCGGCCCAGCCGGATCGACAGATCCGGCCGGGCGCCCGCCAGGCGGTCGGACAGCTCGTGGACCGGTTCGGGAAGATCGTGCAGGTGGGTGAGATCCATCGGAACGAGCACGAGTTCCGTCCACTCCTGCTTCGCGGCGAGCCGGGCCGCCCCCTCATCGGCGTTGCCGCTGAACGCGATGGCCGTCTCGATGTGGGGATGGATCTTGGCCAGGCGCTGGCGGATCCGGTGGGCGGTGATGGTCGCAGGGCCCTCGGGGGTCGACGGCATGACGAGAACGAGGACGGGCGCAGTCATGCCTCTCCTCTCAACGGGACGACGGAGAAGGGGCCGACCGGCGTGCGCCGACCGGCCCCTTCGTCCGATGGTGGGCGATGCCAGGTTTGAACTGGCGACCTCTTCCGTGTCAGGGAAGCGCGCTACCGCTGCGCCAACCGCCCGAGGTGGAGACGGGATTTGAACCCGTGTAGACGGATTTGCAGTCCGTTGCCTCGCCTCTCGGCCACTCCACCAAGGTTGTCTCCTGGATGGGGTCCGAGGGACCCTCTCCGAGCGGACGACGGGACTCGAACCCGCGACCCTCACCTTGGCAAGGTGATGCTCTACCAACTGAGCCACGTCCGCGTGCCTGCTCCGATGGGTGACCCGCCGGGCGACGAGAAAGAACAGTAGACCACGGCGGGCTGGGGGCGCAAATCACACAGATCAGGTGAGAGCCGATGCGTGGTTGGACATGCCCGGGAAGGTCTGGCATAGTTCTTCCTCGCTGGGCGGTTGGCGCAGTGGTAGCGCGCTTCGTTCACACCGAAGAGGTCGCGGGTTCGAAACCCGCATCGCCCACCAGATGGCTCTTGTTGGAACAAAGGGCAAATAGAAGATGTTCGGAGCGTGTAGCTCCAGCAAGAGGAGCGTCCCGGATGGGGCGCTCTTTCTCGCGTCTCGAGCCTGTGAGCGCGACGGTGCCGATAGGCTGGGCGCCGTCGGCCCCGGTCGGCACGTCTCCGTTCCCCGTTCAAGGAGTCATCGATGCCCTTCACCGTCAAGGCGCTGCAGAAGACCGGCCCGGACAAGCCCTTCCAGGTGGTGGAGATCTCCCGGCGCGATCCACGACCCGACGACGTCGTCATCGGCATCAGGGCCGCCGGGATCTGCCACTCCGACATCCACACCGTCCGCAACGAGTGGGGGAGGGCCCACTTCCCGCTGACCGTCGGCCACGAGATCGCCGGCGTCGTGGAGTCGGTCGGATCGGCGGTGAGGCGCTGGAAGGTCGGCGACCGGGTCGGGGTCGGCTGCATGGTGAACTCCTGCGGAACCTGCCAGGAGTGCCTGGCGGGCAACGAGCAGTGCTGCACCGGAACCCATGGGCAGTCGCGCGGCATGGTCGGCACCTATGACTCCACCGATGTCGACGGCACCATCACCCAGGGCGGCTACGCCCAGAAGATCGTCGTCAACGAGCGCTTCGTGTGCCGCATCCCTGACGCCCTGGGCTTCGAGGAGGCCGCCCCGCTGCTGTGCGCCGGCATCACCACCTACTCCCCGCTGGCGGCCTGGAACGCACGGCCGGGCTCCCAGGTGGCCGTCGTCGGCCTGGGCGGGCTGGGACACATGGGGGTCCAGATCGCCGCCGCCCGCGGCGCCGAGGTCACCGTGTTCACCCGCACCCTGCGCAAGCAGGACATCGCCCGCGAACTCGGCGCCTCCCACGTCCTGGCGACATCGGAGGACGGATTCTTCAAGGCACACCGGGCCTCCTTCGACCTCATCCTCAACACCATCAGCGCCCAGATCCCGCTGCGCTCCTACCTGGGGCTGCTGCGCCCGCGCGGCGTCATGGTCAACGTCGGCCTGCCGCCCGAGCCCCTCGAGCTGCCGATGGGCAACCTCATCAACGGCAACAAGGTGCTGGCCGGCTCCAACATCGGAGGGATCGCCCAGACCCAGGAGATGCTCGACTTCTGCGCCGCCCACGGCTTCGGGGCCAGGGTCGAGACGATCGGCGTCGACCAGGTCGACGCCGCCTACGACCGCGTGGTGGCCGGCGACGTGAGGTTCCGTTTCGTCATCGACACCTCCACCTTCTGAGAAGGCGGCCTGCCGGGGAGGCCGGACCGACCGCCATCCGTACCGATGGCGACCCCGGTGGCGACATCGGGCATGATGGGATCGGTCGGTCCGACACGCAGAGCCCCCGAGGCTCGCGCCCACGACCGCCAGAACACTCGCCCCGGCACTGTCCCGGGCCACGTCGAGAGAAAGAATGTCATCGTGTCCATCTCATTCACCGTTCAGCGATCCGGTAGCTCCGAGGAACGCCAGGTGGACACCACGACTACCGGGCTGGAGCTCTTCGGCGCCGATCGCGGCGTCGTGGCCATGCGGGTCGACGGCCAGCTGCTGGACCTGCAGCGCCAGGTCCCCGACGGCGCCCTCGTCGAGGCCGTGGAGGCCTCCAGTGACGACGGGCTGAACATCATCCGGCACTCGGCCACCCACGTGATGGCCCAGGCCGTCCAGGAGGTCTTCCCGCAGGTCAACCTCGGCATCGGCCCGTTCATCACCGACGGCTTCTACTACGACTTCGGCAACATCGACGCCGTGACCCCCGAGCTCATCAAGGACCTCGAGAAGCGGATGAAGAGGATCGTCAAGGAGAACCAGCGCTTCGTGCGCCGGGTGGTCTCCGAGGACCAGGCCCGAGCCGAGCTGGCCGACCAGCCCTACAAGCTGGAGCTCATCGGTTCCAAGGGAGGGCATGAGGCCGAGGGGGCGTCGGTGGAGGTCGGCGGGGCCGAGCTGACCGTCTACGACAACGTGCGCCGCGACGGCCGGACCGCCTGGAAGGACCTGTGCCGCGGCCCCCACGTGCCCTCCACCAAGTACCTCGGCAACGGCTTCGCCCTCACGAAGTCCTCGGCCGCCTACTGGAAGGGCGACCAGGCCAACGACCAGCTGCAGCGCATCTACGGCACCGCCTGGGCGTCCAAGGACGACCTGCTCGCCTACCAGACCCGGATGGCCGAGGCCGCCAGGCGCGACCACCGCAAGTTGGGCGCCGAACTCGACCTGTTCAGCTTCCCCGAGGAGATCGGACCCGGGCTGGCGGTGTTCCACCCCAAGGGCGGGATCCTGCGCCACATCATCGAGGACTTCATCACCACCGAGCACCTGCGTCGCGGCTTCGACATCGTCTACACCCCCGAGATCACCAAGAGCGGGGTCTTCCACACCTCCGGTCACCTGCCGCACTACGCCGAGACCATGTTCCCGCCGATGAACGTCGACGAGGAGCGCGACGAGCAGGGCGAGGTCACCAGGGCGGGCCAGGAGTACTACCTCAAGGCCATGAACTGCCCGATGCAGAACCTCATCTACAGTTCGCGCGGCCGCTCCTACCGCGACCTGCCGCTCAAGCTGTTCGAGATGGGCCACGACTACCGGTATGAGAAGTCCGGAGTGGTCCAGGGACTCACCCGGATGCGCGGCTTCACCCAGGACGACTCCCACATCTACTGCACCCCCGAGCAGGCCCCAGGCGTCATCCGCGATCTGCTGAGCTTCTTCGATGACGTGCTGAAGGCCTTCGGGCTGGGGGAGTTCTACCTGGAACTGTCGACCCGCGACGCGGACGGGAAGAACCAGGACAAGTTCATCGGCTCGGCGCAGGACTGGGCCGAGGCGACCCGGATCCTCGACGAGACCTGCCGCTCCACCGGCCTGGACCTGGTGCCGGATCCGGGCGGCGCCGCCTTCTACGGCCCGAAGGTCTCGGTCCAGGCCAAGGACGCCATCGGGCGGACCTGGCAGATGTCGACGGTCCAGTACGACTTCAACCAGCCCGAGCGGTTCAAGCTCGAGTACACCGCCCCCGACGGCACCCGGCGGCGCCCGGTGATGATCCACTCGGCCAAGCTCGGCTCGGTGGAGAGGTTCATCGGGGTACTCACCGAGCACTACGCCGGCGCCTTCCCCGTCTGGCTCTCGCCCGTCCAGGTGCACGGGGTGCCGGTGGCCGAGGAGTTCGACTCGTACCTGGACTCCTTCGCGGCACGGCTGCGCGCCGCCGACCTGCGCATCGAGGTCGACCGGTCGACCGACCGATTCGGCAAGAAGATCCGCAACGCCACCCAGACCAAGGCCCCGTTCATCGTCATCGCAGGCGCTCAGGACGCCGAGGCCGGGGCGGTCTCCTTCCGGTTCCGTGACGGCTCCCAGCTCAACGGGATTCCCCTCGAACAGGCCGTGGCACTCGTCTCCGGATGGTCGGCGGCCCGCCGCAACGAGGATCCCACAGCCGAGAACGCGAAGGACGTCCTCGACGGGGGAGCGGCCTGAGCGATGGGCGCTGATCGCGACTGCGAGACTGAGGCGGAATCGATCCGCGTCGAGTTCGCCGACGACCATGTCGGCGTCCCCGACCCCTTCCGGCGACTGTGGACCCCCTACCGGATGGCCTACATCGGCGGCGAGAACAAGCCGGTCGACGACCACGAGGGGGACGGCTGCCCGTTCTGCCGGGCACCGGGGCGCTCCGACGAGGAGTCCTTGATCGTCCACCGCGGTCGGTACTGCTACGTCATCATGAACCTGTACCCCTACTCTCCGGGTCACCTCCTGGTGTGCCCCTACCGTCACGTCGCCGGATATGTCGACGCCACCGGTGAGGAGACCCGGGAGATGGCCGAACTGTCGCAGTCGGCGATCCGGGTGCTGACCGCCACCTCCCATCCCCAGGGATTCAACCTGGGGATGAACCAGGGCGCCGCGGGCGGGGCTGGGGTGGCCGCCCACCTGCACCAGCACGTGGTGCCCCGATGGGTCGGCGACACCAACTTCCTGCCCATCACCGGGGGCACCCGGGCCGTTCCCCAGCTGCTGGGCGACGGCCGGAGCCTGCTCGCCGAGGCCTGGGGGAGCAATGCTTGAGCACTTCAGGGCCGGCTGGTCCAAGGCGATGCACCCGCTGGCCGCCGCCCTCATCCGGATGCACGTCACCCCCGACATGGTCACCTGGGCCGGCACCATCGGCACCGTGGCGATGTCGCTGATCTGCTTCCCGCGGGGCTGGCTGTGGCAGGGGGCCTGGCTCGTAGCGCTGTTCATCTTCTCCGACTCCCTGGACGGCAATATGGCCCGCCAGCTGGGCCGGCACTCCGAATGGGGGTCCTTCCTGGACTCCACCCTCGACCGGTTCGGCGACGGCGCCATCTTCGCCGGCGTCGCCCTCTACTACGCCGGCCACGGCCATTCCGTGCTGTGGGCCGGGATCGCGATGGCGGCCATGACCTTCGGCCAGATCACCTCCTATGTGCGCGCCAAGGCCGAGTCCCTGGGCAAGGAGGCGAAGATGGGCCTGGCCACCCGCTCCGACCGGCTGCTCATCGTGCTGGTCGGCGTCGAGCTCACCGGCCTGGCCGAGGCGGGCATTTTCGGCCACCTGTTCGTCTGGGGGCTGCCGGTGGCGCTGTGCTACCTCGCCTTCGCCGGTCTGTTCACGGTGGGCCAGCGGATGGCGGCGGTGAGCCGGCAGGTGCTGTCCTGAGGCGCCCGGCCATGGCATCCGGACACCTGCGCCACGGTCTGGAGACCGCCGTCACAGCCGGCCTGGCGTACTGCCCGAAGGCTGTGTGGAGACCCGTCTCGGTGGCCGGCGGCACCCTGATGGGCGCTCGGCCCGCCCGGCCGGTGCGTCAGTGGATGCTCAACGCAGAGGTGATGAGCGGCTCCCGACCCTCGCCCCGACAGGTCCGCGAGGCCGTGGAGTCGTGGGCCCGCACCCAGGTGACCTCCATGCAGCTGCCCCGCTGGACCCCCGACCGCATCGCCTCCTCGGTCACCTGCGACCCGGTGGCGCTGAAACGGCTCCGGGCCGCCTTCGAGGGTCGCGGCGCCGTCGTGGCCCTGCCCCACATGGGATCCTGGGATCTGGCCGGGGCCTGGGTCGCCCGTCAGGGGATGCCCGTCACCACGGTGGCCGAACGCCTCCCCGACCCGGAGTTCGACCTCTTCGTGCGCACCCGCAACCGGCTCGGCATGCGGGTTCAGGGCCACCGCGACCCCGCAGTGATGAGAAGCCTTGTCGACGACGTCACGTCAGGTCGGCTGGTCTGCCTGGTCGCCGATCGCGACCTCTCCGGTTCGGGGATCCCGATCCGGTGGCGATCGGCGCGCGGCCCGGTGCCCGGACGGATCCCACCGGGACCCGCCCATCTGGCGGTGATGACCGGGGCCGTGCTGATCGGGGCCGCCTGCCACTACAGCGATCCCGGCCACATGAGGATCGACTTCTCACCGGTCCTGGAACCCCCGACGTCCGGGACCGCCCGCAGCCGGGCCGGCGTCCTCACCGGACGGCTGGCGGAGTGGTTCTCGATGCGGATACGCGACCATGTGGAGGACTGGCACATGTTCCAGCCGATCTTCGACGGGGTAAGACCATGACGGGGCGTCGCCCGCATATCGACCGGAACCGGCTCGCCGCCCTGCGCGACCTGAAATCGCTGCTGCGCCGCATGACACCCGCCCGGCCTGAGCCCTCCACGGCGCTCGGCCGGCGGGGGGAGTGGTTGAGTATCGGGCTGGTCTGCCCGTACTCCTTCAGTCAGCCGGGAGGGGTGCAGAACCATGTGCTGGGCCTGGCCTCCTGGCTGCGCTCCCAGGGGCACGTCGTGCACGTCCTTGGTCCCGGCCATCCGGGGCTCCGCACCCTGGAGGGCCTCGGGCTGCCCCGGGAGTGCTTCACCAGCACGGGGATGACGGTGCCAGTGCGCGCGAACGGGTCGGTCGCCCGGCTCGGCTTCGGACTGGGTGCGGCCACCCGGGTCCGGGCCTGGCTGGAATCCCAGTACTTCGACGTCATCCACCTCCACGAGCCGCTGACCCCCTCCAGCTCCCTGCTGGCGCTGTGGAACGCCGACCGCCCGCTGGTGGCCACCTTCCACACGTCCTTCGAGGACTCGGCCTTCGCCGACTCGGCGGTGCTGCGCGCCGCCAGGCGGCTCGCCCCCGGCTCGGTGGCGCGCATCGACGAGGCGGTGGCCGTCTCGGGTGCGGCGGCCGAGGCCGCCCGCCGCTACTGGAGAGTCGACCCGATGATCATCGGGAACGGCGTGGACACCGGCCCGCTCGCCTCGGCCTGGGCCCCGCCGGGCCGCTGGCGCGGCGGCGACCATCCGCGGATCTGCTTCCTGGGGCGCTTCGAGGAGCCACGGAAGGGATTCGCCGTGTTCGAGGACGTCGTCGAGCGGGTCCGTCTGGCCCACCCGGATCTGGAGGCGGTGGTCGTGGGCCCCGGCGATCCGCCCGACGACGCCGAGGCACACCAGCAGATCCGCTTCCTGGGGCCGTTGCCCGACCCGCAGCGCGACGCGGTTCTGGGCGCCTCCGACGTGTATCTGGCCCCCAACACCGGGGGCGAGTCCTTCGGCATCGTCCTGGTGGAGGCGATGGCCGCCGGGGCGGCCGTGGTGGCCAGCGACCTGTCAGGATTCCGGGAGGTGGTCACCGACTCCCGCGGGGTGATCGGATGGCTCGCACCGGTCGGCGACGTCACCGCGCTGTGCCGCGGGGTCAACCAGGCTCTGGCAGGTCATGGGCACGACCTGCGGCAGCGGGGCCTGAGCCGCGCCCGCCAGTTCGACTGGAACTGTGTGGGACCCCGGCTGGTGGGCCGCTACCGGGCCGCGATGCGCGACCGATCGCTGCGCTGAGCCCGCCGGGCCGGGATCGCTTCTGTCCATCCTCTAGTGTTGGTGGCGTGACGACGAGCTACGACACCGATCGGTTCTGCACCGTGCCGAACGGTCTGTCGATCCTGAGGCTGCTCGGCGTTCCGGTGTTCCTGTGGCTCGTCCTGGGGCCCCGTGCCGACGGCTGGGCGGTGCTCGTGCTGGCAGCCGCGGGCCTGTCGGACTGGCTCGACGGCAAGATCGCCCGCAGGTGGCACCAGGTCTCCCGGGCCGGCCAGATCCTCGATCCGGCCGCCGACCGGCTGTACATCCTGTCGACCATCGTGGCGCTCATGGTCCGTGACGTCGTCCCGGCCTGGCTGGTGGTCGTCCTGGTGGCCCGGGACCTGGTCCTCCTGGCTCAGGTCCCTGTGCTGCGCACCCGGGGATTCACCTCCCTGCCGGTGCACTTCGTCGGCAAGGCCGCCACCTTCTGCCTGCTGTACTCCTTCCCGCTGGTCCTGCTGGGCCAGCTGGGTGCGGGGATATGGACGGTCGCCCGGGTCATCGGCTGGGCCTTCGCGATCTGGGGCACGGTGCTGTACTGGTGGGCCGGTCTGCTGTACGCCCGCCAGACCTGGCACATCCGCACGACCCTGCCCCGGGTCACCCGGCGCGGACAGGTCGGGCGGTGACCGCGGGCGCCGGCGATCAGGCGGGACCGGGGCACACCCCCCGGGCCCGCCCCGACGCCAGCATGGACCTGCTGCGGCAGATCCGCGAGGAGGCGATGGAGCCCGAATACCTCACCGCGACCGACCGCCGAGGCTCGCACACCCCGGCCGGTCGCGGAATCATCGGCACCGTCCTGATCCTCGTGCTGGCCGGGATCATGCTCGGCGGTGCCTGGCGGGCCACCTCCACGGACCGGCCCGCCACCACCCAGGAGCGCGAGGACCTCATCAACCGGATCGAGTCGGCCGGGGCACACCAGTCCACACAGCAGAGCCGGGTGAACCAGGTGCGCCGACAGGTGAGCGCCATGCGCTCCTCGGCCGCCGCCGGCCAGGCGCTGTCCGCCCGGGTGCGCGAGGCCGAGCGGGCCACCGGGATCACCCCGGTGGCCGGGCAGGGCATCGAGGTGCGCCTGGACGACTCCGCGGACGGGTCCGAGGACGGGCGGATCGTCGACAAGGACCTCCGCATGCTGGTCAACGGGTTGTGGCAGGCCGGAGCTGAGGCCGTGTCGGTCAACGGGCACCGCGTCACCACCACCACCTCGATCCGCGGCGCGGGATCGGCGATCACCGTCGACTACGCCTCGATCACCAGGCCCTACCGGGTGCTCGCCCTCGGCGACTCGCGCAGTCTTCCGGCCGACCTGTCCCAGAACAGCGGCGGGGAGTGGATGAGCTACCTCCAGAACAACTTCTCGGTGGCCTACTCGGTGGTTCCGCGCGCCAGCGTGCGGCTGCCGGGCGGCGACCGGTCCACCGTCACCGCTGCCACCCCGAGGTGAGCCCCGTGGATGACCGGAGTGCCCCGGAGGTGACAGGATCGAATGCAGGACGGACGGATTCACGACCGACCGCGGTGGTCGGTGGAAGGGGACCCAGGTGCTAGCAGTCATCGGCCTGATCGTCGGTATCGTGCTCGGGGTGGTGCTCAACCCGAGCATCCCGGTCTGGTTGCAGCCCTATCTGCCGATCATGATCGTCGCCGCCCTCGATGCCCTGTTCGGGGCCTGCCGCTCCTACCTGAGCCACACCTTCTCCGACCGGGTCTTCGTCGTGTCCTTCCTGTCCAATGTCGCGATCGCGGCCCTCATCGTGTGGATGGGAGACCAGATCGGGGTCGGCTCCCAGCTGTCGACGGCCGTGGTCGTGGTGCTCGGCATCCGCATCTTCACCAACGCCGCCGCGATCCGCAGGGCGGTGCTGCATGCCTGAGCGCCGGAAGACCGACCCTCGGCCGAGCGAGGAGCCCGAGACCGGCGGCAGGCGCCGCGACCTGCTGCGGCCCTCGAAGGCTCAGGGACTGGTCGCGGTCATCCTGTGCCTGTGCGCTTTCGCGGTCGTCGCCCAGATGCGTTCCCGGGACCACCAGGATCCCTTCGCCACGATGCGGCGCGCCGATCTGGTGTCGATGCTCGACTCCCTGTCGACGTCGTCGCGACAGCTCGACTCAGAACTTGCCGACCTGCGCGAGACCCAGCGGCAGCTCGAGTCGGGGGCCGACTCGCGGCGGGCCGCCCAGGCTCAGGCCGCCCGCCGGCTGTCCCAGCTGAAGGTGCTGGAGGGCACCGTGCCGGTGGCCGGCCCCGGGGTGACGATCCGCATCGAGGATCCCCGGTCCAAGGTCTCCTCCGACATGATTCTCGACGCCGTGGAGGAGCTGCGCGACGCAGGTGCCGAGGCGCTGGCCATCAACGGTTCGGTGCGCGTCGTCGCCAGCACCTGGTTCGCCTCCGGGGCCGACGGCCTGACCGTCTCCGGAAGAGCCGTGACGCGTCCGATCACCATCACCGCGATCGGCGACCCGCACTCCCTGGAGGAGGGGGCCAAGTTCCGCGGCGGCATGGTCTCCCAGATGCAGGCCGCCCAGGTCGGAGCGACCGTCACGATCACCCCGTCCCAGCAGGTGCGCATCGACGCCGTGGCGACCCCGCGACCGCTGTCCCATGCGACACCTGTGAGGTGATGCGGCCGTCACCTGGTCCCCACCGCACCGCGGGACGGCTAATGTTGGACACGACGCGGCGCCAGCCGCGCACCCACCCCCGGTCCCCGCGGACCCACGGCACTCCAGGAGGCTCCCGCCATGGCAGATCTGCCCGAGGATCTCCAGTACACAGAGGACCATCTGTGGGTCCGTCCGGGTAACGGTGATCGGGTCCGCATCGGACTCACCGAGACCGCCGTGGCGCGGTTCGGCGGAATCCAGGGGATCAGTCTTCCGGAGGTCGGCGCAGAGCTCGTCCGCGGCGATGTGCTCGCGGAGATCGAGACCGACGAGGACTCGGTGGATATCGAGGCCCCGATCGGCGGCGAGCTCGTCGAGGTGAACGCGGTGGCCGCTGACAGTCCCACGGAGATCGCCGCCGATCCGTTCGGCGACGGCTGGCTGGTGGCCGTGGAGATCGAGGATCCCACAGAGCTGGACGATCTGCTCGACGCCGACTCCTACGGTGCGCTGATCGAGCAGAGGTGAGTTCCTTGGCGGGGCGGGCATGATGGATTTCCATACGTATTGAGAGCGAGGACGGCGAGATGAACGAGTGCCAGAGGTGTGGGCAGGCCAATGCCGGCGACGCCAATTTCTGCTCGCGCTGCGGCGCGAGGCTGGGGGCTGCCGCCGACATCCCCGGTGACAACACCGGCGTGATCCCGGTGATGACCGAGGAGGTCGTCGCCGATGCCCCCGCGCTGTCCGGTGACGCGCTGTCGGCGATCGAGGAGCTGCCGGAGGGCACTGCCCTGCTGGTGGTGCAGCGTGGCCCCAACGTGGGCTCCCGGTTCCTGCTGGACCAGGAGGTCACCACGGCGGGCCGGAGCACCCACTCCGACATCTTCCTCGACGACATCACCGTCTCCAGGCATCATGTGAAGTTCATCCTCAAGGACGGCCACGTCTACGTGGAGGATCAGGGCAGTCTCAACGGCACCTACGTCAACCGCACCCTGGTCGACGGCTCGGCGTTGCTGCGCGACGGGGACGAGGTGCAGATCGGCAAGTTCCGGATGACCTTCCACACCGGCGGGCGCGGACTGCACTGATGCCAGGGCCGGTGCGGAGCATCGGTCAGGTGATGAAGCTCCTCAAGCCGGACTTCCCCGACCTCTCCATCTCGAAGATCCGATTCCTTGAGTCGGAGGGTCTGCTGAGCCCGGAGCGGGCTCCTTCGGGATATCGCAAGTACTCCAGATCCGATGTCGACCGGTTGCGCTACATCCTCACCTGCCAGAGGGACAACTTCCAGCCGCTGAAGGTGATCCGCGAGCACCTGGCGATGATCGACCGTGGCGAGGAGCCTCCCGCGGTCGACCAGCCGGCACCCCCGGGGGGCGTGGGATCCGATGTCGATGAGGAGCATGTCGATCTGAACCGGCCGCGCGGGCCGATCAAGCTGAAACGACGCGAGCTGATCCGCGCCAGTGGCATCACCGAGGCCCAGCTGGTCGAGCTGGAGCGCCACCAGCTGGTGCGCACCAAGAGGGGCCAGGACTGGTACGGCCAGGAGGCGCTTATGGTCTGCGTGGCGTCACGACGGCTGCGCGCCTTCGGCATGGACACCCGCCATCTGCGGGCCCTGAGACAGGCCGCCGAACGGGAGGCCGGGATGATCGAGCAGACCGTTCTGCCGCATATCCGCCACCAGCAGGAGGCCGGAGAGATCGCCTCGCAGGTCACCCAGCTGGTGCTGCACGCCCATGCGGCGATGGTCTACGACCTGCTGGAGCACTGACCGATCCGGTACCGGCCGGCCGGTGACGAACTCCGGGGCCCGGCCGTGGCGACGGTAGGCTGTGGCCATGGTCGAACTTGAGGTCGTGGGTATCCGGCTGGACCAGATCTCGCAGTCCCCGATCCTCCTCATGAAGGAGGCCGGAGGCGCCCGCCACCTGGCACTGTGGATCGGTGCCGCCGAGGCCGCGTCGATCGCCCAGGCCCGTGACGGCCTGGTCCCGGCACGTCCGTTGACCCATGACCTGCTGGCGTCGCTGCTGGTCGAGCTGGGGCATCCTCGTCCCGAGCTGGTCATCACCGCGGTCGTCGACGGCGTGTGGCACGGCGAGATGCGACTCGCAGGACGCACCATCACCGCCAGGCCGTCTGATCTGGTGGCGGTCGCGGTCAGATTGGGTGCGGCGGTGACCTGCCCCGAGGAGCTGCTGGAGGAGTCCGGTATCCTTCTGGATGAGTCCCCGCAGGACGAGGTGGAGAGGTTCAAGGAGTTCCTCGACCACGTCAGTCCCGACGACTTCGAGGACTGACCCCAACCCTCCACCTTCACTTGACCCCTCAAATGCAGCGGATTACCTTGTCATCGTCATGTTGACAGAATTTCTGAGGGTTCTGCCGCAGGGGCGCGGCGTGGCTCTGGGGTCTGGTCCTGCGATGGTCGTAGCGTCTGTGGGCACAAGGGGCCGCCACCGGGGCGGTGCCAGAGCATGAGGATGAGGCCATGGTCGAAGGCGCGTCGGCGCAGGTGCAGGTCCCGCGGCATGCCCAGGAGGCGCTGTTCGAGGGGGACTTCTCACCGCTGCCCGGCAATATCGGGTTCCGGGGTCCGGTGGCCTCGGGCGCCGCCGGCATCACCTACCGTCAGCTGGACTACTGGGCCCGCACCGGGCTGGTCCGCCCGTCGATCCGAGGGGCCAGCGGCTCGGGCAGCCAACGCCTCTACTCATTCCGCGACATCCTCATGCTCAAGGTCGTCAAGCGGCTGCTGGACGCCGGTGTGGCGCTCGCCCAGATCCGTACTGCGATCGATCATCTCCGCGACAACGGGGACCAGGAGCTGACCGGGGTCACACTGATGAGCGACGGTGTGGCGGTCTACGAGTGCACCAGCGACGACGAGGTCATCGATCTGCTGCACCGCGGACAGGGCATGTTCGCCATCGCGCTGGGGGCGGTGTGGCGCGATGTCCAGGGCTGCCTGGCCCAGCTTCCCCGCGAGCACGCGCATGCCGAGGAGCAGGCATCCGTCGGCGAGGATGAGCTGGCGGCCCGCCGCGCCACGCGCCGGATCCACTAGTACGGCTCGCCGCCCTGACATGATGTGCCGGGGGAAGGGAGCCGGATGTGAGGACACGAGTCTCTGACCTGTTGGCCAGGCCCGCCGTCGCGCATCTGGCCCGTGCCCAGATCCGCTTCTCCCGCCGGCTCGGCAGCCATTTCGCGGCGTCGATCGCCTACTTCACGGTGCTGGCGATGGTGCCGCTGCTGGCCTTCGCCTTCGCGGTCCTCAGCCTCATCCTCACCCGGCTGCTGCCCGACGTCTTCGCAGGCCTCAAGGATCTGGTGGTCGCGGCGCTGGGGGTCGCCGGGGCAGGGGTCCGGGTGGCCGGGATCATCGACTCCTCCTTGAGATCATCCGGGTCCGGGTGGACGGTGCTCATCACGGTGCTCACCGCCCTGTGGACCGGGGTCTCCTGGGTCGGGCACCTGCGCTCGGGGATCCGCGCCCAGTGGGAGCCGGCCTTCGCCCGGGTCAAGGACGACGATGACGGACTGCTGCTGCGCAAGGGGTTCGACGCGGTGACCTTCCTGGCCCTGCTCGTGGTGCTGCTCGTGGCCTTCGGCACCGCGCAGCTGGGCAATGCCCTCACCAGCGCGCTGGGACGCCGGATCGGCATCAATCTGCTGCCCGGACACGCCGTCATCATCAGGATCGGGGCGCTGCTGGTCTCCAGCCTCGCCAGTTCGATCTTCTTCCTCTTCCTCTACACCGCGCTGCCGCGGGGCCGGCGCAACTGGCGTGCGATCTCCATCGGGTCGGCGGTGGCGGGGATATGCCTGCCCGTGGTGCAGACCCTCGCGGGTCTGGTGGTGAGCGCCCTCAACGCGAACCGCACGGTCCAGGCTTTCGGATCGATCATCGTCGTGATGCTGGTGTTCAACGTGCTGGCCCGGATCGCGCTCTTCGTGGCCGCCTGGATCGCCACCGCCGATCAGCCCGCGGTGGCCCTGCGCTGGCATGACGCCGACGCCCCGCTGCTGGAACGCGGCGACGCCTGGACGGTCAAGGGGCACTGGGACCAGGCCCTTGCCGAGCGGGCCGCCCTGGAGTCCGCAGACGCGGACGGGGAGTCCGGTCCGGGGAAGGCCGCCGATGACGGGCCGGAGTCCGGCGCTCCCCGGACGGTGAGCCGGGCCCGTCATCGCAGAGGATGACGGGCCCGGTGGTGAAGACGGCCGGGAATCAGGCCTTGACGGGGGCGGCCGCGGGCTGCCCGACGGATTCCAGCAGGCCGGTGAACCAGTCCTGGGTGAGATCGAAGGGCTTGCCGCCCTTGATCCTGGTGAAGTCGATGTTGGTCAGCACGTCGCCGGCCTCCTCGTCCTGACCGATGACACCCGAGCGGCCCGACAGGGCGCACTCGACGGCCAGATCGGTGCAGCGGCCGATGAGTTCCAGGTCGGCCTCGTTGGAGGCGGCCGAACGGGAGAAGTAGCCCGACTTCTGCACCATGACCTTCTCCGCCTTCAGGCGTTCGGCGAACTGCTGGCCGAACCAGGCCCCCGGGTTGATCTTGTCGAGCTTGACGTGGCCGAAGGGATCGCGCGGCACCTCCTCGCCGGACTTCTCCAGCTCGGCGATGATGGCGTCCAGACCGGCACCCTCGGACAGGAAGATGGTGACATTGCCGACGGTATCCATCACCTTGCCCAGGCGCTCGGCCTCGGCGTCCAGATCGATGGCGGCCTCGGGCACGTACACCGCGTGGACGTCCCAGGCCTCGCTGCTCAGCCCGATCTCGGGCACCCACTCCTGAGCCTCGACCCACTCGTGGTACTTGGCGGCGGTGGCGGCGGTCAGCCAGCCGCAGTTGCGGCCCATGACCTCGTGGATGATGAGCATCCGGGAGCCCGAGTTGTGCTCGGCGACGATGTTCTGGGCGAACCTGGAACCCTGATCGGCGGCGGTCCAGGCGCCCAGCGACTGACGGATCGGGATCACGTCGTTGTCGATGGTCTTGGGCAGGCCGACGACCGTCAGACCGTAGTCGTGCTCGCCGAGGTAGGCGGCGAGATCGGCGGCGGTGGTGTTGGTGTCGTCGCCTCCGATGGTGTGCAGCACGTCGACCCCGTCGGCGACCAGGCGGTCGGCCGCGACCTTGAGGGGATCGTCGTCGGCCCCCACCAGACCCCGCTCCACCAGGTCGTCCTTGTTGGTCAGCTTGACGCGGGAGTTGCCGATCGGGGACCCGCCGAAGCGGTGCAGCACATCGGCCTTCGCCCGGACCTCATCGGTGATCTCGAGGTAGTCGCCCTTGAGAAGACCCTCGTAGCCGTGCCGGTAGGCGATGATCTCGATCTCGGGGGCCACTTCGGTGTAGCGCTTGATGAGTCCGCCGATCGCCGTGGAGAGGCAGGGGGCGAACCCGCCCGCGGTGAGGAGGGCGACCTTCTTGACCTGGGCCATGGTGTGATGACCTTTCATACAGGGAACTGAGACATGGACAAGCCTAGGCCACGCCCTCGCCCGGCACCCGCCGGAACCCCGTTCCACCCGCTCCGGCGGCAGCCGGGGACCCGGATTCCGCACAGACCCTTCCCTCCCGGCGCCGACGCATGCTGAGCTTGTCCCATGAGCCCATCCGATCCCCGTGCGGGGCGACCGGCGTCCATCGGCGAGCGGGGTGCGAGCCTGTCGGTCGCGGCCGTGGTGCTGCTGCCCTGCCTGATCCTGGCAGGGGGGCTCGCGGTCGACGGGGCCCAACAGGCCAGGGCGCGGCGCCAGGCACATGCGGTGGCGGCCTCCGCGGCCAGGACCGGATGCGAGGAGGCCTCGGCCGCCGAGCTGGTCGGGCGCCCCGATCCGGTCTCCGCTCGCAGAGCGGCTCTGGGGGCGGCCACCGCCGCCCGCACGGAGGGGGCCACGATGCGGGCCCGGGCGGATCTGGACGCACAGCGGCTCACCGTCACCGTCGACGCCACCCGGGCCACCGTCATCCTGTCCGCGGTGGGCCTGGACACCGTCACCGGCAGCGCCACGGTGAGCTGCCTCCTGATGGCCCGGTGAGGGCGCCGCTACGATGGGGAGATGGCCAACTACTACCCCGTGCATCCGGTGAATCCGCAGCAGCGCTCGCTGAACCAGGTGGTGACCCTGCTGCGCGACGGCGGGCTGATCGCCTACCCGACCGACTCGGGCTACGCCTTCGGGGCCCGGCTCGGCAACCGTGAGGCCATCGATCGGATCCGTCGTATCCGCCAGCTCAATGAGAAGCACCACTTCACGCTGGTGCTCAGCGAGTTCGCCCAGGTGGGCCGCTACGTCCAGATGGACAACTGGATGTTCCGCGCCATCAAGGGCGCGGTGCCCGGCCGCTACACCTTCATCCTGAAGGCCACCCGCGACGTCCCCAGGGTGATGCTCCACCAGAAGAAGCACACGGTCGGGATCCGGATCCCCGATCACGTCACCGCGCTGGCCCTGATGGACGCCCTGGGCGAGCCCATCGTCTCATCCACGCTGATCCTTCCGGACGAGGAGCTGCCGATGACCGACGGCTGGCAGGTCAAGGAGGCCCTCGACACCGAGCTGGACGCCGTACTCGACTCGGGGGACTGCGGCCTCGATCCGACCACCGTGGTCGATTTCACCTCCGGTGAGCCCGTCGTCACCAGGCTCGGGGCCGGCGACCCGACCCCCTTCCAGTGAGGCCAGGACGATGATGCTCCAAGGAGGAGTGGCGGCCTTCGGCATCATGGGGGCGATGGCCGACGAGATCCGGCTGATCCGCGACGATCTCACCGATCCCCGGCCGGTACCCGGGGCCCTCGACATCACCTTCGGATGGCTCGACGGCATCCCCGTGCTGGTCTCCCGGTGCGGGATCGGAAAGGTCAACGCGGCCCTGGCGGCATCGGCGATGGCCGCCGCCGGAGCCGCCTCGATCGTCTTCACCGGGGTGGCGGGCGCAGTCGCACCCGGACTGGGGATCGGAGACGTCGTGGTGGGGGACCGTTTCATCCAGCACGACGCCGACGGCACCGCCTTCGGCGACCCGATCGGCCAGGTGCCGGGGGAACCCGCCTGCTGGCGTCCCGACCCGGGTCTCACCGACAGGGTGCTCACCGCCGCCCGGAGGGTCGATCCGGGCGGCCGGAGGGTGGTCGCCGGGACCATCGCGAGCGGGGACCAGTTCATCGCCGATCCGGCCAGGGTCACCTGGCTGCGGGCGCAGTTCGACGCCTCCGCGGTGGAGATGGAGGGGGCGGCGCTGGCCCAGGCCGCCAGCCGCCTCGGCGTCCCCTTCGCGGTCGCGCGCATCCTCTCCGACTCCGCCGACGGGGCGGCCGCCTCCGACTTCCCGGCCTTCCTGGCCCGCGCTGCCGAACGCGACCGGGAACTGGCCCACGAACTGGTGTCCGGCCTCCGGGAGACCCGCGACCGCCGCCTCACGCCCTGACCATCAGGGCACCCTGGTCGACCCGGATCCGCATGGTGGTCGCCGACCCCACCGGATCCCCGTCCACCTCGGCGGGCACCGGGAAGCTGGTGGTCACCAGACCGGTATGGCAGCCGCTGTGCCGGATGATCCGATGCCCCCGCCGATGAAGGGTGACGGCGCGCAGTGTCGCCGCCGCCCATCCGGCCACCCCGCGCGGGGAGAAGGCCATCATGTCGAGTTCCCCGTCGTCGACCCGGGCCTCCGGCACCAGATCGATCCCGCCGGGCAGCAGGCCGCAGTTGCACACCAGCACCATCCGGCTGCGCCCCGAGAACGGACGTCGCCCGTCCACCACGACCCTGGTGCCGAAACCGCGCTGGGCCAGCGCCCGGGTCGCCCCCAGCAGGTAGGCGGGCCAGCCGAGCCGGGCCTTGAGCCGGGGCTCGGCGCCGGCCATCAGCTCGGCGTC
Organism: Acidipropionibacterium virtanenii; assembly: GCF_003325455.1. Lineage (NCBI taxonomy): Bacteria > Bacillati > Actinomycetota > Actinomycetes > Propionibacteriales > Propionibacteriaceae > Acidipropionibacterium > Acidipropionibacterium virtanenii. The sequence goes on along the minus strand of NZ_CP025198.1, from coordinate 1,904,495 downwards.
CAGCCCCATCCCGGTGATGACGGTGAAGCAGTACTCGGGACCGTCGTCGAAACGCACCCGGCCCAGATCGATGGGGCGGGCCGAGCCGTTCAGCACGGCCGCCAGCGAGGCATCGAAGTCGTTGTGCGGCAGCCCCAGATTGCGAGCCAGCAGATTGCCGGTGCCCAGACCCAGCACACCCAGCGGGATCCCGGTGCGGGCCAGCGCACCGGCCACCTCCCGGACGGTGCCGTCCCCGCCCAGCGCGCAGACCAGATCGGCACCGTCGGACACCGCGCGCGCCGTCATGCCCGCCCCGTGGTCCTCGGAGGTCGTCGGCGACCACACCGGACCGCCCCACCCCGCCTCTCGGCAGATCTCGGCGCCCCGCCGCGCCAGCTTCGCCGGATCGGAGACCTTCAACGGGTTGTAGACGATCACCGGGTTCCGCGGCCCACTCATCGGGCCGCCCCGGAGACAAGCCGGTCCACCCGTCGCGCGGAGGCCGCCAGAGTCCGCGCGAAGGAGGAGTCGCCGGCGGCGTCAACGAGACCGGAGACCATGGACGGGACCAGCGAGGGATCGGCGCACAGCACCAGGTCCCCGCCGGCCCGCAGGAAACGGGTGGCGCGGCGGCCCGCCGGGGTGGCCGCCACCGCCTTCGCGGCCCCCAGGTCGTCGGAGACCACCACCCCGGAGAATCCCAGCCGGCTCCTCAGCAGATCCGTGACGACCGCCCGCGAGAACACCGCGGGCGAGTCCGGGTCGATCCGGGAGTAGACCGCCGAGGAGATCATGACGGTCTGCGAACCGGCCGCGATACCGGCCCGGAAGGACGCCAGGGTGGCGGAATCCGCCCCGGTGGTCCGGTCGGTGGCCGCTCCAAGATCCGTATTGGTGCGCACCGCTCCCAGTCCTGGGAAGTGCTTGATGCTGGTGACAATCCCGGCACCGGTGAAACCCTTGACGGCGGCGGTGACGAAGCGACCCACCTTCTGCGGGTCGGTGCCGTAGCCGCGGTGGAGGGCTCCGACCGGCGCATTGTCGGCGCCCACCTCGGGGTCGACGACATCGGCCACCGGCGCCAGCACCATGTTGAGACCGGCCTTCCTCATCTCGGCCCCCGTGGTCGCGGCCAGGCGTTGGCAGGTGGCGGGGTCCCCCTGGCCCAGCCTCTCGGCGGAGGGCACCGTCGTGAAGGCCTCGGACTGAAGGTTGTGGACCAGACCGCCCTCCTGGTCGGCGGCCACCAGAGCGCCCGGAAGGCCCGTGGAACGGGCCGCGCGGTGCAGGGCCGCCACGGCCTCGGTGATCTGCGAGGTCGAGGTCCAGCTGCCCAGCAGGAAGGCCCCGGCGAGTCGGTGCCCGCTGACCAGATCGGCGATCTCGTCGATATCGGCGTCGGGCGTCATGCCGACCATGAGGCAGCGTCCCGCCAGCATCTTCGGGCCGGTGGACGACGGTGTGGCCGACGCCGCTGTGGTGGATTCCGAGGGCGTCGGGGCGGTTCCGGTGGCCTCGGAGCTGTCGGTCCCCGAGGCCCCGGGGGAGGAGCCGGACTCCGAGGATCCGCAGGCTGCCAGGAGGGGCAGCAGTGCGCCGGCGGTCAGAAGCTCACGGCGGTGCAGGGTCATGGGGCGAGTGTATGGGCTTGTCGGTCGGTCTGCTCCGATGCTCTCCGCGGATTCAGCGGTCCAGCCATGAGATCCCCTCGCCGACCAGCTGCACGGGGCGGCTCAGCAGGCCGGCGAGGTGCTGGGACAGCCTCTGCTCGGCGTCGGGGCCGGATTCGACCGCGAGATGGATCTCGGCGCGGTCGGGGTGGTAGTCGATCCCCTCGACGGCGATCCCGGCAGCCCTCAGGATTCCCTCGTCGCGACCGGCCCGGGACAGCGGCAGCTCGGTGCTGAAGAGGCTGCGCATCGTCCGGCGCAGCAGGGGGGCGCCGGACAGGGCCGCTGAGGCGGACTCGCCGTAGGCGCGCAGCAGGCCGGAGGCCCCCAGTTTGATGCCGCCGAACCAGCGGGTGGTGACGGCCAGCACATCCGAGAGCGGGGTGTCCGCGGGGCCCCTGTGACCCACCAGCACCTCGAGAGTGGGGATGCCGGCGGTGCCGGAGGGCTCGCCGTCGTCGCTGGAGCGGCGGATGTCCCGGTCGGCGCCCAGGACGAAGGCGCTGACGTGATGCCTGGCCTCATGGTGGAGACGTCGTTGTCCGGCGATGACGTCACGGGCCTGCTTCTCGGTCTCGACGCGGACCAGCAGGGTGCTGAAGACCGATCGCCTGACCTCGATGCTGTGCTGATGGCGGGCGCCGGGGGGCAGTACGCAGTAGTCCACCGGCCCAGCTTCGTCCCCGGCTCCCGGACCTGGCAACCGGTCGGGGTCGAAGTGTACAAACATGTCCGGCGGGCGCGTGACCGGTTCAAATCGGGGCCCCCGGGGTTCACAGCCCGGACCGGATCGTTGAAGATGGGGGTATGGCCCACCCGCAGATGATCAATCAAGCCAACCTGAGACTTGCTCTCAACGGTCTTCCTCTTCCCGCCACGGGAGCTGCCACCGACATCGAGGTGATCGCCCCGGTGCTGGCGCGTCAGCGGGAGTTGCGTCGTGAGGTGCCTGAGCTGCTGTGCCCGGCTGACCGTCGGATCCAGGGGTTCCTGGACCGGTATCTGGAAGCGGCCGGCGTCGCGCTGCGTCCCAGGATTCCCGATACGACGCTGGTCCTGGATGAGGCGGGCCTGGCACGGACTCTGTCGTTGCCGGTGGATGCCGATGAGTTCTCCTCGGATCTGGTGGCCAGTTTCCGGGTGGCCAACGGGGTGCTGCACAACCCGCGCAACGATCGGCGCACCACGGCGGGGGTGTTCCACATCGTCGAGGGGGGTCTGGCGATCCCCGATGACAAGAAGGCGGTGCCGGCGGCGGTCTTCGCCCGGCTGCTGGAGTCGGCCTTCCAGGCCCCCGCGGGTGACACCCTGCTGCCCTACACCGCGACCCAGGACGCCGAGCATCAGGCGCACACCTACGTGTCGTTGCTGATGCGCCCGGTAGTGGTGCCCCAGGTGCCCGAGCTGGTGTCCGAGCGGCGGATGGAGACCCGGTTCTTCGCTCCTGGCGGGCTGGTGTCGAATCTGGACTTCGTGGAGGGGATCTTCGGTAACGCGGGGGACCCGCTGCTGCCGGGCAATGACGCCGCTCTGGCGCCCACAGGCTGGACGGGTCACACGGGCTGTGTGATCCTGGCCCCGCATCTGAACCGGGTGACCAAGAAGGAACTGGGCCTGCCCCATGCCGATCAGGCCAGTGAGCGTCAGCGCCGCGACGGCATGTGCTGGTCCGATGAGGCCGAGTGCTACAACGACGGCAAGCCGTTCAAACTGTGCGCCCGCGACGAGTCGGGTGTGATCGTGACGATCATCGCCGACAACTACTTCGGCTACTGCAAGAAGGAGGTCAAGACCCAGATCGGCTACTCGGCCAACCTGTTCGGTCTGGCGGAGGAGGAGCACTCGGGCGGGGCGAGGGCCTACACCTCCTACAACGAAGGGCTGGAGTACACGATCGAGTCGGCTCCCGGCGATCCCACGGTGGCCGAGGTGGTGGCGGCCAATCCCGGTCATTTCGAGGTGGGTGCGTCCGGTTGTGCGGTCAGCCTGGACGTCGACGATGTGCTGCTGGTCCCGACTCCGGCCCGGTTCAGCCTGCGCGAGGGCACGGTGTCCTGGGAGGATGATCAGGGTGCCGGGCAGTCGGTGCGGTTGCGGGTGGGTCATGAGTACCTCACCCCGACCGGGACCCGGATGCGCATCGAGCACAGCGAGATCGACAATCAGTGGGCGCTGATCTGTACTGACGGGGCCTCGACGACGCTGCACAAGCAGTGCACGGTCTCGGGCGGCGGTAAGTCGGAGATCTCCAAGGCGATCTCGGACGCCTTCATCCCGGGCAACGCCTATGTGCCTGATTTCGAGGCCGATGTGGCCGCGGTCGATGACATCCTGCACCGTGACTTCTCGATGCGGTTCGCCGATCCCGGCCTGGCCGGATCCGATCATCGTGCGATCCTGTCGCGGGAACGCTCGGTGGGCTCGGTGATCAAGTTGCTGACGGTCTCCGCGGATTTCACCGCCGACTACAACGCGTGGATCGAGTCGATCCCCCAGTTCCGCAAGGAACTGGTGTTCACCATCAAGCGGTACTACAAGCCAGAGTGGGGTTCTGACTGGAAGTCGCATTTCACGGTGGCCCCCACCAACGGCCGTCACGGCACGATGGTGCGTCTGGACGGTGAGAAGATCCGGGTCGACATGCTGCGGGTGGGTTTCGACGAGACCGGCGCCTGGCGGCTGTTCACCCTGCGCCACGACTACGCTCCTGACGTCAAGGTGCAGACCGAGGACGACATGACGGCCTCGGCGGTGGTGCCCGCCGGGTTGACCGTGGGTCCCGGCGATCTGTCGAGCAAGGTGGTGGCCAACTGCGAGGCGTTGTTGTTCCAGCGTCCCGATGACGCCATCTACCGGGGCTACGATCGCCAGACCGAGCGCGACATGTCAGGTGAGGGACTGTTCATCTCGAACTATCAGCCCCTGACCCGCGCCGACGTGGCGGCGATGCGCGAGGACATTGTGGAGTTCTCGAAGTTCACCGCCCCGATGCGCACCTTCCTGTCGGACTTCGCCGACTCGGATCCTGCTGCCGGTCCGAAGTACGTGGTGTCGTCGGCCGATCCGAGGTTGGTCGACGGGGCCCGATCGAAGAATCCGCGCTACCTGCAGGTGCGTCCCGATATCGCTCATCCTCGCGCCACCGCGATCGCCGGTCTGGCTTCCCACCTCTACCACCGCAAACCCCTTGACCAGAAGCTGGTACTGCCGGTCGACGTGGTGGCGGCCGGGCGGCGCAACAATCCCCCCGAGGCCCGGGTTCCGGCATTGTGCTCCTACAATCCGTTGCACTACATGGAGCTGCCGGAGTTGTTCATGGAGTTCATCTCCTCGATGACCGGCAAGAGTCCCTCGACGACCGGAGCGGGTTCGGAGGGGGCGCTGACCAAGGCGCCGTTCAACGCGATGCCGGCGGTCTTCGATCTGAATTCGGCGTTCCTGTCGTTCGTGCTCTCGGGCTATGACGGCTGGTTGTCCTCGGCCGGCTGCATCGGTCCGAAGGTCCAGGTGGCCCATGACATCTCCCTGCTGGTGCCCGAACTGTTCAGTCGGATGAGTCCCGAGGAACGGGACGCCGGCACGTTGATCGCCGGGGGGTATCTGGAGAGGGTGGAGGACTACGACCACCAGGGCGAGACGATCCTGGCCTCGCGGCTGGGCTACCGGATGACCGAGAAGTTCATGAAGATCTACTTCGGGCGCATCTTCATGCACCCCGACACGATCTTCACCCCCGAGATGCTGCGCCCCGAGTTGCAGGATCCCCAGGTCTTCGCCGACTCGGTGCGCACCATCTCGGCGACCCACGCCCGGGTCGCGAGAGCCTACTTCGACGACGGCACAGTGGCGATGGCGGTGCCCCCGATCCGGGCCCTGTTGGAGATCATGGCCGAGGGGCGGACCGCGGAGGGCTGGAGTCTGGACGATCCGGCGCTGCGGCAGATGTTCACCCGCGAGTCGGTGCTGGCCTCCGACTGGTACGCCGCCCGCCTGGACGCCAAGCAGGCCGAGGACGTCCGGCGTTCGGAGGCCGGGCTGGCCCATCTCCAGGAGTTCATCGCCGATCCCCGCAACGAGATCGCCTGCACCGAGATCGACGCCCAGACCCGCCTGGAGGAGGTGCGGTCCTACCACGACACGGTGACCTCGGACGGCTACCGGCAACTGCTGGTCGGCACCCTCGGCCGACAGGCCGACTTCCGGTTCTGAGAGCAGGCCGGCTTCCGCTGGTCGACCCGGTCGGGGAGCACGTCATGATCTCCTCGAGGAGATCGGACCGTTGCCGCGGGTCCAGTGCCAGGACGCTGCGGCGTGGACCAGGTCGAAGGCCGTCCCGGCACCGGAGCCGGCCTACGACCGGACGACGGGCCGGTCCAGACCCATCGTGGTGGACGCCGACCAGCCCGTGTCCAGATCGGAGATCTCGGCGCTGACCATGCCCGACGGGTCGATGGTGTACGTCTCCTCGGCCCAGTGGCCGTTGTCGACGGGGTGGACGTCCTCGGGGCCGATGGCCGCCCCAGAACGCTGCAGGCTCTCGTCGAAGGGCACCACGATCTGAGCGAAGGGGGTGAGATCGCCGCGCGGGGTGCCGTCGGCATCGGTGCGGGAGAACTCGACGAACCGGTAGATGCCGATGTTGTGGCCGCTGCGGTAGCGCCTGGTGATGGTGGTGGGGGAGTCCAGCCGGAGGGTCTGGTCCGCCAGCACGTCGAAGGCGACCTGCTGGCCCCAGTTGGTCTCCCGGAACACGCCGAATCCTCGTGACAGCCTGTCGCGGATGCTGTAGGGGGAGGTCGGGTCCGCCGCAATGGCCAGGCCGATGGCCGTGGAACCGGTGGGGTTGGGGGAGCGGTGGACGCGGCGTCCGAAGAGGTCGCGGATCCGGCGGGGGACCAGTGGCAGGGAGGTGGCTCCGCCGACCATGTCGATCCCGGCGACGTCGGAACGGGCCGGATCGGACTGCAGCAGGTTGCTCAACGGCGTCATCACGTCGATGCTGCGGTCCACCAGGGGCTGGCAGGCGTCCTCGTACTCTGCCACCGGGATCCGCACCGTCTCCTCGGGCAGATCGACCAGCACGTTGCGCGACTGCGGCCGCAGCCCCTCCTTGGCGATCCGGCAGGCCTCGCGCAGGGCGTCCTCGGAGACAGCGTCGGCCAACCGGGGCCGCGCCATGCCGGCCAGCACCTGGTCGAAGTCCTCCCCGCCCAGGTCGTTGAGGCCCACCGAGTCGATCACCTCGCCGACAGTCCCCGACATGTCGACCAGCGAGGCGTCGAAGGTGCCTCCTCCCAGGTCGTAGATGATGATCCGGGTCCGTCTCGAGTTGAGGGTCCTCGACTGCCTCATGGCGTACTCCAGGCCCGCCGCCGACGGCTCGTTGAGCATTCCCAGGACCTCGAACCCGGCGGCCTTGAAGGCCTCGATCGTGACGAACCGCTGCCCGGTGTGGGCGTGCGCAGGCACTCCGACCACTGCGCGCAACGCGTCGGTACCGGTGGCCCGGGAGATCTGGTCGTGCAGATGCCTCAGGTAGGAGGTGAGCAGCTCGCCGATCCCCAGGACACGGGCCCCTTCCCGGCCGGCGCCCAGGGTCACCGGGGTGGAGGAGGTGACAGCCGGGTTCGACAGGAACCTCTTGACCGATCGGATGCCGGGCAGCCCCTGGGCCATCGCCCGTGCCGCCTCGAAGCCGTGGATCAGCTCACCGTCTCCCGGCCCCAGTGCGGAGATGCTGGGCAGATGGTCGTGGGAGTCGCCGAACTCGTCGGAGAAGGACAGCAGCGGGAAGTTGCCGCGGTCAACCACCGCGACCACGGTGTGGGTGGTTCCAAGGTCAATGCCGAGATCCATGCCCGAAGCCTATCGGTGTCGGCCACGGGCTCCATGGGTCGTCCGGGCAGCGGCACCGCCCACCGGTTCACGGGCCTCCGGTTCCTCAGTCGGTGAGTCCCCAGGAGTCGTCGCCGTGACGGGGCCGGTAGGGGTCGGTCCCGACGTTCTCATCGCCGGCTCCGCCGGCATCATCAGCCTCACCGTCATCGCCGCGCCGGCCCTGCTGATCCTCGTCGCGGGCCTGCCCGTCATCCTCCCCGGAGGAGCCGTCGTCCGGGTCGTCCATCGAGCGCAGGAAGGCCTCGGCCTCGGCGCCGATGTCATCGGCGCTGGGAAGGGTCACGTGCTGGGACTCGATCTCGCGCCGCCCGGACTGGTCGTCGTACTGCTCCTCGAGGGCCGAGACCATCGCGCTGAGCTCCTCGGAGTCCTCGACCTGGCTGGAGATCTGGGCACGGACCACGCCGGCGGCCATCGCCAGGGCATGGCTGGGCAGGGCCAGCCCGGTGATCTGGCGGATCGCCTCGACCAGCGCACGGGCGGCGTCGGGGTAGTCGAGATCGGTGAGGTAGTGCGGCACGTGGGCCGCCAGCCCGACCACGTCGTGACGCGACTCGCCCAGCCGCTGGCTGAGCACCGCCGGGAAGGAGGCCGGCATCTGGATGCGGCCGAACGGGGAGGAGTGCCCGATGATCAGTTCGGGCCTGCTCGCCCACCTGGTCACCTGGACCGGTCGGGTGTGGGGGGCCGCCATCGGGATCGACTGGGTGATGATGGTCAGGCGCACCCCGAGTTCGTCGATGATCTCGCGGATCTCGTCGGTCATCTGGTTCCAGCGCAACGCCGGCTCCGGACCGTCGAGCAGCAGGAAGCTCTGACCGAGCTCATCGGTCACCTCGTGCAGCACCATCCGGGGGGACTCGTATCCCTCGAAGTGGTCGGAGTCGAAGATGATCGGGGGCCGGGAGTCGCGGTGATCCAGGATCTCGTCGAGCCTGAACTCGCCGAGCTCACGATGGGCGAGCTCGGCCAGCATGCTCTGGCGCAGGTGCTGCTGAGCATGGCCGATGTCGGCGAATGAGCCGACGGTGAGGATGAGGGTCGACACGTCGATCCCGTCGGGATCGACATCCGAGCTCCAGCCGAACAGTCGATTCTCCTTGTCGTTCATCTGGGCCTCCCCTTCCGAGGCGACGGGGACATATCCGTCGCGCCTCCAAGAACAGCACGACAACGGCCGTTATTCCAGTACCGACGTCGTACCGGGCCCGGTCACCCGCGTGACAGGCGATCGGCGGCCGCGATCGCCTCGTCGAGCATACCGACGGTCAGACGGCCGGTGAATGTGTTGCGCTGGCTCACGTGGTAGCACCCGACGACCTCGAGGCCCGCCCCGCCGGGGCGTAGCAGGCGGGCCCGCGCTCCATGGCCGAAGCGCGGCGCCGGGCGCGGCACCGTCCACCCCAGCCGGCGCGCGGCCCCCAGAAGGGATGTCCAGGCCATCGACCCCAGGCACAGGGCGGCGCGCGCCCCGGTCAGCAGCACCAGTTCCCGGTCGAACCAGGCGGAGCATGTCCGCCGCTCCTCGACCGAGGGCCGGTTGGCCGGCGGGGCGCAGTGGACCGGGGACAGGATCCGGCATCCCCGCAGCTCCATTCCGTCGCGGGCGTCGACGGCGGTCGGCGCGCTCGCCAGTCCGGCCCGGTGAAGCGCGGCGTAGAGCCAGTCTCCCGACCAGTCACCGGTGAACATCCGCCCGGTCCGGTTGGCGCCGTTGGCGGCCGGGGCCAGCCCCACCACGAGCAGCCGGGCCCGGGGGTCCCCGAAGGAGGGCACCGGACGGCCCCAGTAGGGCTGATCGGCGAAGGAGGCGCGCTTCTCGACCGCGACCCGCTCCCGCCAGGACACCAGCCTCGGGCAGGCCCGGCACACCGACACCACGGCGTCCAGATGCCGCAGGTCATCAGCGGACCGCGCAAGGTCCGAGGCGTCGGCCGCCGAATCCGCCACCGGCGTCCTGGAGTCGGCGGGGTCGCCCGGCCATCCGGTGCCGGGCGGCACCGGGGAGTCGAAGAATTCACCGGTGCTCGGGTGGGGAAGAGCAGGCACCCTCCGAGTCTGTCACCCCGTTCGCCTAGGCTTGGTCCCCATGGACGGCCTGCAGGTGACCACGGGGGAGTCCGGCGGCGAATTCGTGATCGGTGAGGCTCACCTCCACGAGCGCTTCTCCCACAGCTCGGGGCCCGGCGGTCAGGGTGTCAACACCTCCTCCTCCCGGGTCGAGCTCAGCCTCGACGTGGCAGGCTGCCCCGACATCCCCGAACGGCTGCGTTCCCGCCTGCTCGCCGGTCTGGAGAGCAGGCTCGTCGGCGGCATCCTCACGGTGGCGGCCTCCCAGTACCGCGAGCAGCTGGCCAACAGGCGCGCCGCACGAATTCGGATGGCCGCGCTGCTCGGTGCCGCCGGGCGGCCCGTGCGCTCCCGCAGGCGTACCCGGCCCACCCGCGGATCGAAGCGTCGGCGTCTGGAGGCCAAGAAGCGGCGGTCCCGGACGAAGGCCGAACGGCGTCCTCCCACTGACTGGTGATCCTACTCATCCCAATAACAGGCCCACGCATATTGATGAATGTGGCCCCGTCCATGGACGGGGCCACATTCATCAATGATGGTGGGACGTGCGCTCAGGATTCATGGGGAGAATCGGAGGGTGCCGTGCTCGTGGCTCCCTCCGACTCGGAACCGGCCGCGCGGCGGGTCTTCCGGCGGGTGTCGTACTGATGGTCCATCACGTTGACGATCTGCTCGTTGATGTCGGCGGTGAGATCACTGCCGTGTGCCAGCCGTGAATGGCCCTTCGAGTAGCTGAAGTACACGATGAAACCGATCACCATCCAGATCAGGAATCGCATCCAGGTCTCGATCGAGAGGTTGAGCATGAGGTAGAGGCAGATGATCGCGGAGATGATCGGGATCACCGGTACCCACGGCACCCGGAAGGCGCGGGGAAGATCGGGGCGCTTGCGGCGCAGCACGATGATGCCGATCGAGACCATCACGAAGGCGAGCAGGGTGCCGATGTTGACCATCTCGTCGAGGATGCCGGGAGGCACCAGGGCGGCCAGCAGTCCGTCGGCCAGCATGATGATGATGGTGATGCGGTAGGGGGTGCGGGTCTTCGGATGCACGTGGGAGAGGCCCTCGGGCAGCAGCCCGTCGCGCGACATCGCGAAGATCACGCGGGTGGCGCCGATCATCATCGTCAGCACCACGGTGGTGAGTCCGGCCACCGCGCCCGCCGAGATGACGATGGCCATCCAGGGTTTGCCGACGGTGGTGAAGGCCTTGGCCAGGGAGGCGCTCGGGTCGAGCTGGTCATAGGGGACCATGCCGATCAGTACCAGCGAGATCGCGATGTAGAGGATGGTGCACACGACCAGCGAGCCGAGGATGCCCAGGGGAACGTCGCGCTCGGGGTTCCTGGCCTCCTCGGCGGTGGTGGCGACGACGTCGAAACCGATGTAGGCGAAGAACACCAGGGCGGCGCCGGCGACGATACCGGAGACGCCGAATGCCGTCTGCTGGGAGCCGGTGAACCACTGGAGCAGCGGCTGGGTGAGACCTCCAGAGCTCTCCACGGGCTGCTTGTCCGGGACGAAGGGGGTGAAGTTCGACGCCTTGACGTAGCCGATGCCCGCGACGATCACGAACATCACGATGAACAGCTTGATGGCGACCAGAGCCGTGTTGACGCGCACCGACTCCTTGATGCCGCCGATGAGCAGCAGGCCCAGGACGATGATGAGGCCGAAGGCCAGCAGGTCGAACCGGCCTCCCGAGACGATCTGCGGCGGCAGGTCGATGCCGAGCTGGGAGAGGAAGACCGTGAGGTAGGCGCTCCAGCCCTGAGCGACCACCGAGGAGGCCAGGAAGAGTTCCAGGAACAGATCCCAACCGATGATCCAGGCGAAGATCTCGCCCATGGAGGCGTAGGAGAAGGTGTAGGCGGAGCCGGCGACCGGGACGGTCGAGGCGAACTCGGCGTAGCACATGGCCGCCAGTCCGCAGGCGATGGCGGCGATGATGAAGCTGACGATGATCGAGGGGCCGCTCATGGAATGGGCGACCCGCCCGGTCATGGTGAAGATGCCGGCGCCGATGACGACGCCGATGCCGAACATCGTGAGTTCGACCCATGACAGGCTCTTGTTGAGCTGATGTTCCGGATCCTCGGTGTCGCGAAGTGACTGCTCGACAGATTTGGTTCTGAGGATGCTCACTGGGCTTCCCCCCGTTCGGTGATGGGTGTGTTCAGTGATGGCTGCCCGGTGCATTTGCTGAACGGGCATTGATGAACGGGGATGCTACGCCCGGTCGCCGTCGATCAGTGGGAGACTTCCTCATATTCCCGCGCAGGGATTCCCCCGGTCGTCACGAGGCGAGCCGTTCCGGGCCCGACGCAGGGATGGGGAGTGAGGTTCATCACAGCCGGCGCGGGGAAACTGTCACCGTTCTGTAACAGGGCGTCGTCTCAGTATTCGGCACGGGAACAGCGTCGGGCGAGTATCTGGGAATAACAGGCCCATGCACTCTAACCATCGAACCGCTGATCCCACGCCCGGAACTCAACTCCCGAACTCCCTCACACTCGCCACCACGACCGAGAGCCCGGCGTCTCTGTTTGAGGCGTTCGAGGCCTGGCCGTACGAGGAGTGAGGTGAAGAGGGCCCGGGGGAGGCCGGCTTCAGATCCCCATCTCCCGAATAAATGACATAATGTCGCTTATCGGACAATCAGGATCGGCAGGATCGGGGCGTGGGCTGGCACTCAGAACATCTCCACGAAGGCCTGCACGTCGGCCCCGGTGCCCATGCTCTTCTCCGCGAAGGCCCCGGCCTTCTGGCGGGTGGGACGCAGCACGAGCCACACCACAGCGGCCGTGAGCACCAGGCCCAGCGCGACCTGCATCCAGCTCAGCCTCATGATGATCCCGGCGACGTACATCAGCAGGCCCGGAGCCTCTGCCAGGCTCATGGTGATGAAGAACCTCGACGCGTAGGCCTGGTACAGCTGGGACGGCTCCTGAACGGCCGTGCCGACCACCGACGCGACCCGCGACGCCAGGAAGGACACCACCGGTGCGGCGACGGCCAGGATCCAGCCCAGCATCGGATCCGCCTGAGGCTCGGGTTCCAGGATGAAGAACGAGACGAGCGCGACCATCACCAGGGCCATCGCCATCGCCGCGGCGATCATCCTGAGAACGGTCACCTGCTGAGGGCTTCCCGCCGCATTCTGCAGTGTCATGGCGCGCAGACTATCGGGTCGGCGTCCACCCACTCAGTCTGTGAATTGTCTGTGTTTTAGCCTCAGGGTCAGCAGCACCCGCCGGCGACATCGTTCTCGGCCAGGCGCGCCCTCTCCCGCCAGAACTGCCTCTCCCCCATGGGTTCGTGGTCGGGATGCTCGAGCCGGTGGCGCACCAGGTAGTGCTCGTAGGCCGACTCGCCGGTGAGGTCGCGCCACAGCCCGCGCAGCCGGCGCAGCCGCTCCCCCGCCGTCACGGCTCTTCCTTGGTCGTGGCGTTCTCGCGGGGCGCTCGGTGCAGGAGGGTGAGGTCGCCCACCTTCTCGTACTCGGCGACCAGTTTCTTCTCCAGCTTCGTGGCGACCAGGCTGGCGGGTGCGAAGAAGTTCGACTCGGCGAACTCGTCCTCGGAGCTGGTGAACTGACGGCTGCGCAGTGTCCTCACCACGCGGATCACTCCGCAGACGATGACGAAGGCCACCGTCACGAGGAAGACGATGGACAGCGTTCCCTGGATGAAGGTGTTGCGGATGATGGCCTTCTGGATCTCGATCTGGGCGGGGTCGTCGATGCCGGGCAGTGCTGCCCTGGCGTCGCGCCACTGCTGCCAGTAGCCGATGTTCTTGTCGGTGGAGAAGATCTTCTGCCAGGAGGCGGTGAAGGTCACCGCGGTGTCGAGGATGAACGGTATCGCGGGCACCCACAGCCATTTCGCATACCCCTTGCGCACCACCATCACGCAGATCAGCAGCAGCGCGACCGCCGCGATGAGCTGGTTGGCGATGCCGAACAGCGGGTAGAGGGTCTGGATGCCGCCTCTCGGGTCGGTGACTCCCATCAGGAGCAGGGAGCCCCAGGCGGCTACCACCACGGCGGTGGTCATCCAGGCGCCTGGCCGCCATGACGGGTCCTTGAACTTCTTGATGCCGTTGCCCAGAGCGTCGGAGAGCTGGAATCGCGCCACTCTGGTCACGGCGTCGACCGCCGAGAGGATGAACAGGGCCTCGAACATGATGGCGAAGTGGTACCAGAAGCCCATCATGGTGCGGCCGCCGCCCACCTGGTGGAGGATGTGGGCGATGCCGACCGCCAGGGTCGGGGCGCCGCCGGTCCGCGAGGTCACCGAGGGTTCGCCGACGTCCTTGGCCAGCTGGGAGAAGGCCTCGGCGCCGACGTAGGTCTTGTCGCGGCCCTGGTCGTCCCAGGATTCCCAGCGCGCCTGGATCGAGTTGCCGCGGGCGTCGGTGACGCCGAGATTCTTGACCGCCTCGGCGGTGATCTCGTTGCGGTCGTCGGTGGTCCGGACGACGGCGGGCCCGGCCAGGCCGTCGACCGAGGCCTCGGAGGTGTTCATCCCGAAGTAGATTCCCTGGTTGAGAGAGACCGCGGCGGCCAGCGCCATGATCGCCACGAAGGACTCCATGAGCATCCCCCCGTAGCCGATCATCCGGGCCTGGCTCTCCTTCTGGATCATCTTCGGGGTGGTCCCCGAGGAGACCTGGGCGTGCATCCCCGACAGGGCTCCGCAGGCGATGGTGATGAACAGGAAGGGGAACAGGGTGCCGGCGAAGACCGGGCCGTCGGTGTTGGAGGCGAATTCGGTGACCGCGGGCATCTCGGCGATGGGCCGTACGATCACGATGCCCACGGCGAGCACGACGATGGTGCCCACCTTCATGAAGGTCGACAGGTAGTCGCGCGGGGTGAGCAGCAGCCAGACGGGCAGCACCGCGGCGAAGAAGCCGTAGATGATCATCGCCCACACCAGCGTCGTCGGCGACAGGTGGAGGTAGTGCTGGCCGAAGGCGCTCTGGGAGACCCAGCGCCCCGAGATGATCACCAGGATCAGTACCGCGAAACCGGCCACCGAGACCTGGGTGATCCTGCCCGGCTGCACGTAGCGCAGCCACAGGCCCATGCAGAGTGCGATGGGGATGGTGCAGCCCACCGAGAAGACTCCCCAGGGGGAGGATGCCAGGGCGTTGACGCAGACCATCGCCAGGACCGCCAGGACGATCATGAGCATCACCAGCACGATGACTGTGGCGACCACCCCGCCGATCCTGCCGATCTCGTCGGTGGCCATCTGGCCCAGCGAGCGGCCGCCGCGGCGCATCGAGAAGAAGAGCACCAGCATGTCCTGGACGCCGCCGGCCAGGCAGACTCCGATGATGATCCACAGGGTGCCCGGCAGGTAGCCCATCTGGGCGGCCAGGACGGGGCCGACCAGTGGTCCGGCACCGGCGATGGCGGCGAAGTGATGGCCGTAGAGGACGACCCGGTGGGTCGGGTCGAAGTCCTTGCCGTTGTTGATCCGTTCGGACGGAGTGGCGTTGCGGTCATCGGGGCGCATGATCCTGCGCTGGATGTACAGGCCGTAGAAGCGGTAGGCGATCGCGTAGGTGCACACCGCCGTGATGACGAACCAGAGGGTGTTGACCTGCTCGCCGCGCACCACCGCGAGCATCGTCCAGCCCAGCACCCCGGCCGCGGTGACCAGGACCCAGATGGCCACCTTCCACGGCGTCCACCGGGTGTGGGGTCTCACTCCGACCGGCACTCCCCTGCCGTTGCGGAGGATGTACTTCTCCTCCTCCGGGCTGTAGGTGGGCGACGCGGCCTGCTGCTGTGCGGTTGTCCCGGCCATTGCTGCACTCCCCTGTGCGAATTCGACCTTGAACTCCGGGGCAGCCGAATCCGGTCCTCGGCCCGCCCCCATGACGCACTGTATGGCTGATCGGCGCTCCGGGTGCGCGTTCGGCACCGATTCGTCCACATCGGCACCGAAGTCCTGGCAGGCCGGCACGCAGTCGGGGCGCGTCCCGAAGGACGCGCCCCGATGCGATGACCGATCAGAAGTTGATCATGTGGCCGCCGATGCCCTCGGCGGCGTCCTTGAGCGCCTCCGAGAGGGACGGGTGGGCATGGATGTTGCGGCCCACCTCGTCGGCGGTGATATCCCACAGCTGGGCCAGGGTCAGCTCGGGCAGCAGCTCGGAGACGTCGTGGCCGATCAGCGAGGCGCCCAGCAGCTCGTCATGGCGGGCGTCGGCGACGATCTTGACGAACCCCGTGCCGTCGCCCAGTCCCCAGGCCTTGCCGTTGGCGGCGAAGGGGAACTTGCTGACCTTCACCTCGTAGCCCTTCTCGCGGGCCTGCTCCTCGGTGTATCCGAAGGAGCCGACCTGGGGCTGGCAGTAGGTGGCCCGCGGGATCATGTCGTAGTTGATCGGCATCGTCTCGGCGCCGGCGATGGTCTCGGCGGCCACCACCCCCTGGGCCTCGGCGGTGTGGGCCAGCATGAGCTTGGCGGTGCAGTCGCCGATGGCGTAGATGCCGGGCACGTTGGTGCGCATGTAGTCGTCGATGGCGACGGCTCCGCGGTCGGTGAGCTGGACGCCGGCCTTCTCCAGCCCGTACCCCTCGACCCGGGGCGCGAATCCGACGGCCTGGAGGACCCGGTCGGCCTCCAGCACCCGGGCGTCCCCTCCGGCGGCCGGGGACACGGTGACCTTGACCTTCTCCCCGGAGTCGTCGATGGCGTCGACCTTCGTGGAGGTGAGCACGGTGATGCCGAGCTTCTTGTAGGCCTTGGTGAGTTCGGCGGACACCTCCTTGTCCTCATTGGGGACCATCCGGTCGAGGAACTCGACGATGGTCACCTGGGATCCGTAGGCCGCCAGGACGTAGGCGAACTCGGTGCCGATGGCGCCCGATCCGGCGATGATGATCGATCCGGGGACGGTGTCGGAGAGGATCTGCTCCTTGTAGGTGACCACGCGCTCCGACAGCTGGGTTCCGCGCAGGGTCTTGACCTGGGACCCGGCGGCGATGATGCAGTTGTCGAAGGTCAGTTCGTCGGTGACCTGGCCGTTCTCATCCTTGACGGCGATCCCCTTGGGGCCGGTGAACTCACCCCAGCCGTTGAACTCGGTGATCTTGTTCTTCTTCATGAGGAAGTGGATGCCGTTGACCATCCGCTTCGAGACGGCGCGCGAGCGGCTGAAGGCCTTGCCGTAATCGACCGAGATGTCTCCGGAGATGCCGAAGGTCCCGGCCTCCTTGGTGACGATGTTGGCGAGTTCGGCGTTGCGCAGGAGCGATTTGGTCGGGATGCAGCCGATGTTGAGGCACACCCCTCCCCAGTACTCCTTCTCGATGATGGCGGTCTTCTTGCCGAGCTGGGCTGCGCGGATCGCTGCCACATAGCCGCCGGGGCCGGCTCCTAGGACAACGACGTCGAAGTGTGAGGTCATGGTCACACTCTAACGACCTGCCCGGCATCGGGGGCCAGTTGAATCCCGGGCTTCCGCCGAGGCCGAACGGCGGGAACCCGCCTCATATGGCGGTCATCTCCAATATGATATATTTCTCGTGTGCGCCGTCGTGCGTCTCCGGGGATTCCGGGGGCCCGAGGCGCCGCCCAGTGCCGCCGACGTGAAAGGACAAGCCGCGTGGACACCATCAGCCCGGCCTCCGTGGGACGCCTCATCCGGGACGCCCGCAAGCAGCGTGGTCTGACCCAGAATCAACTCGCAGACCTTCTCAAGACCTCGCAGAGCGCGATCCACCGGATCGAGGTCGGAAACCAGAACCTCTCCCTGGACTACATCAACCGGATCGCCGACGCCCTCGAGTCCCCGCTCATCGCGACACCCGGCACGGCCTCCATGAACTACCTCATCGAGGGCGGCCGGACGCTGTCGGGCAGCATCGAGGTGCGCTCCTCCAAGAACGCCGCCGTCGCCCTGCTGTGCGCCAGTCTCATCAACCGCGGCCACACCGTGCTGCGCGGTCTGGCTCACATCGAGGAGGTCAACCGGATCCTCGAGGTGCTGGCCAGCATCGGCATGGAGGCCACCTGGTCCGACGACGACAAGGACCTCACCCTCACCCGGCCAGACGAGCTGGATCTGGGTGCCATGGACCTGGCCGCGGCCCGCAGGACGCGCAGCATCCTCATGTTCCTGGGCCCCCTGATGCACTTCTACGACGAGTTCAAGCTCCCCTACGCCGGCGGCTGCAACCTGGGCGCCCGTACCGTCGAGCCGCATCTCCAGGCGCTGCGGGTGATGGGCCTGGACGTCGTGGCCACCGAGGGCTACTACCAGTGCGAGGTCCACGACCGGGCCCTGACGGAACGTCACATCGTGCTCACCGAGCGCGGCGACACCGTCACCGAGAACGCCCTGCTGGCCGCCGCCCAGATGCCCAGCCTCACCGTGCTGCGCAACGCCAGCCCCAACTACATGGTGCAGGATCTGTGCTTCTTCCTCACCAAGCTCGGCGTCCAGATCGACGGGATCGGCACCACCACCCTGCGGATCCGCGGCGTGGCCGACATCAACACCGACGTCGAGTACTACCCCTCTGAGGACCCGATCGAGGCCATGAGCCTCATCACCGCCGCCGTGGTGACGAAGTCCGAGCTCACCGTCACCCGATGCCCGATCGAATTCCTGGAGATCGAACTGGCGATCCTGGCGGAGATGGGCCTGGACTTCTCGGTGACCGACGAGTACCCGTCGCGCAACGACAACACCCGGCTGGTCGACATCACCGTGCGCCCCAGCCACCTGGTGGCTGTCGCCGACAAGATCGCCCCGATGCCCTTCCCGGGACTCAACATCGACAATCTGCCGTTCTTCGCCGTGATCGCCGCCGAGGCGGAGGGCCGGACCCTCATCCACGACTGGTGCTACGAGAACCGGGCGATCCACCTGGTGGATCTGGGTAAGCTGGGCGCCAACGTGCAGCTGCTCGATCCGCACCGGCTCATCGTGGCCGGGCCGACGAGGTGGCGGGGCCGCGAACTCATCTGCCCGCCCGCGCTGCGACCGGCCGTCTGCCTGCTGCTGGCGGCGCTGGCCGCCCAGGGGGAGACCACCCTGCGCGACGTCTACATGATCAACCGGGGTTACGAGGACCTTCCCACCCGGCTGGGCAGGCTCGGTGCCAGCATCCAGGTCTTCTCGGGTTAGTCAACGGAGGGTCAGACTTCCCAGGTGCGCGCGGCGGGGGCGTTGACGAGCAGGTCCTGGGCCGCCACCAGGGCCGGCTCCTGACGTCCCAGCCGTGCTGTTGCCGACAGCACGGCGTGCACCGATCCGGCGGTGCGGCCCAGGGCCTCGGCCAGGTCGCGACCGCGCAACAGATTGGCCAGGAAGACCGCCGTGGTGAGATCTCCGGAACCGTCGAAGACGGCGTCCAGCAGCGGCGTGGAGACCAGCAGAGTCCGCCGCGCCCGGACCGCCACCATGTGCATCCGGTCGCCTGGCAGGTCGCGGCACGCCACTGAGGTGACCAGCACCGTGGCCGGGCCGCGCCCGACCAGGGACCGGGCGGCGTCCACGATCTCGCCGAGGGTGACGGGCCGGCTGCCGGTCAGCGCTCCCAGCTCGAAGAGATTCGGGGTGAGCACGTCACAGGCCTTCACAGCCTGCTCGCAGAAGAACCGGCGCACCTCGGGCGGCACGTAGAAGCCCTTGTCGGCGTCCCCCATCACCGGGTCGCAGCAGTACATGAGGGCGGGGCTCTCCTCGCGCAGTCGTGCGGCCGTCTCCAGGATCACCGGACCGGTGTCACCGGTGAGGTATCCGCTGAGCAGGGCATCCACCCTCCCGAGCACGTCGTTGCCGGCCATCGCGTCGACGATCGAGCGCAGCTCGGCGGGGCTCAGCGACGGCCCGGCGACATGGGGCCGGGCGTTGTCGTTGGACAGCACGACGGTCGGCAGCGCCCAGGTCTCCACCCCCATCCGCTGCAGGGCGAACACGGCCGCCGAGTTGCCGACCGCCCCGACGGTGACGTGGGACTGGATCGACAGGACGGTGGGGGCCGGCGACGGGTCGTGGGCGGGAGGGGTGGTCACGCGGCGATCATCGCAGAGCCCGGGCCGATGAGGCACATCGAGCGATGGGCACCGGCGATGGACCACAATGAGGCCTGTGCGCGCCGATGACTATCCGTACTTCTCCCGGCCATTCACCGCCCTGGCCCATCGCGGCGGTTCTCTGCTGCCCGACAACATCGGCCATGAGAACACCCTGCGCGCCTTCGGGAACGCGGTGGCGATGGGCTACAGCCACATCGAGACCGACGTCCACGCCACCGCCGACGGCGCTCTGGTGGCGTTCCACGACGACCGTCTCGACCGGGTCACCGAGAGTCACGGGCTGATCCGTGATCTCACCCTGGCCCAGGTGCGCCGGGCGAGCGTGGGCGGGGAGCCGATCCCGACCCTCGACGAGGTGCTCGACGCCTTCCCCGGCACCTTCGTCAACATCGACATCAAGGAGGCCGGAGCCATCGATCCGCTCGCCGCGGCGCTGGATCGCCATCGTGCGACCGGCAGGGTCTGCGTCGCCTCATTCGCCACCTCCCGCCTGACTCGGTTCCGGCGGCTGACGGGCCGGGCGGTGGCGACCGCGGTCGGCCCGCTGGGGGTGGCCTGGTCGGCCCTGGGACGGGTGGTCGCCCGGGCGCTGCCGCCGTGGGGGGTCGCCCTCCAGATGCCGGCCTCGATCCGGGTGGCAGGGCGGAGGGTACCGCTGGTGACCCCGGCCATGGTGCGCGCCGTACACGCCCGGGGCCGGGTGGTGCACGTGTGGACCATCAATGACCGCGCGGAGATGGAGCGGCTCATCGATCTGGGGGTCGACGGCATCGTCACCGATGCCATCGATGTGATGTCCGATGTCATGGTGGAACGCGGTTTGTGAGCGAGGAGGGCACACGGGCTTGTCCGGGCCTGCCATGATGGTCACCAGAACTGTGGGCTGAACGGGAGGCCCGGAAGGAGGAGTCATGGCAGATCGCGCACTGCGTGGCATGGGCCTGGGTTCCAAGAGCTTCGAGGACGAGGAAGGCGTCGAGATGGCCGAGAGGCAGGAGATCGGTTTCGACTGCCCCAACGGTCATCACTTCGAGATCACCTTCTCGGTCGAGGCGGACCTGCCCGGCGTCTGGGAGTGTCCCCGCTGCGGGGCGGAGTCGCGTCGCAGCGACGGCACCGAGCCCGAGAAGAAGAAGCAGAAGCCCCAGCGCACCCACTGGGACATGCTCACCGAGCGTCGTTCGATCCCCGAGCTCGAGGAGCTGCTGGCCGAGCGCCTCGACGAGATCCGCAAGAAGTAGCACCGACGCACCAGAACGGAGCCGAGGGCCCGGACCAGCTGGTCCGGGCCCTCGGCTCCGTTCTGGTGCGGTGATCTCAGCGGATCCTCCTGCGGGCCTTCCTGGCCAATTGCCGCAGCTGGGAGGCACGATGGTCGACCCCCCACAGGGTGGTGCGGATGAGGGCCTCCACGACGATGGCCCGGCTCATCTTGGAGTTGCCGTACTCCCGTTCCACGAACTCGATCGGCACCTCGGCCACTCTCATCCCGGCCTTGAGGACCCGCCAGGTGAGATCGAGCTGGAAGCAGTATCCGGCCGAGGCCACCTCGTCGAGGTCGATGGTGCGCAGGGTGGTTGCGCGGAAGGCGTTGAAACCGCCGGTGGGGTCCTTGACCCTGATGCCCAGCATGAGCCGGGTCCAGACGCCGCCGCCCCGCGAGATGAGTTCGCGGGACTTCGGCCAGTTGACCACCCGGCCGCCCGGCACGTAGCGCGATCCCTTGACCATGTCGGCGTGCTCCAGGGCGTCCAGCAGCAGGGGGAGCTGCTCGGGCTGATGGGAGCCGTCGGCGTCCATCTCGACCAGCACGTCGTATCCCTCGTCGAGGCCCTGGTGGAAGCCGGCGAGGTAGGCGGCGCCGAGGCCCTCCTTGCCGCGACGGTGCATCACGTGGATCTGCGGGTCTGCCTCGGCCAAGGAGTCGGCGATGCCGCCGGTCCCGTCGGGAGAGTTGTCGTCGGCGACCAGAACGTCGACCCCGGGGTCGGCGCGACGCAGCCTCGAGACGATGGCCTCGATGTTCTCGGCCTCGTTGTAGGTGGGAATGATGACAAGGACCCGCGAAAGGGTGCCGTCGCCGGTGGTCATGCTGCTCCGTTTCTGCTGTTCCCGCCCCGCTGAGGGGCCATCGACTCACACATTATCCGTCGCCCCCGGGGGCCGTGCGGATGACGGGGCACGGCGACGTCGCCGCAGCGCCATGACGGCTCCGGCGAGCACCGCCAGCCCCGCCAGCGCAGTGCTCGACCAGCCGATCACCGGTGCGGCCCTCACCCCCGCAGACACCCCGTCGCCCAGAGAGAGTTCGTAGGTCCGGTAGTCGTGGGTGGACTCCCGGGTGCGGTCAACCACCCGGCCGCTGGGCTGGATGAGTCCCGACAGCGAGGAGGTGGTGGCGACCGTGATCTGACGGCCCGACTCGATGGCCCTGGCCCGGGTGATCTGCCACTGCTGGTCGGGCTGGGCAGTACCGGTGTAGGTGGCGTTGTTGGACTGCACCATGAGCAGCTGGGCGCCGTGGCGCACGGTGTCGTGGACGGTGCCGTCATAGGCCAGCTCGAAGCAGATGACGTCGCCGATGCGCACGGTGCTGTTGCTGTCCGTCCTGTCCGTCCGGGCGGTCAGCACCCCGGGTGCGGTGCCCGGCACGGACTGGCGGCCGACGTGCTGGAGGATCGGCAGCACCTTCAGCAGGGCGTCGCGCCAGGGCACCCACTCCCCGAAAGGCACCAGGTTGCGCTTGTGGTAGACGCCGTCGGGGCCCTGGCTGTCGACCGGCCACCACATCGCCGTGGTCTGCCTCTCATCGGCCCCGGGTCCCTCGGTGACCGCCCCGACCAGGATCGGCCGCCCGGCGACCGCGATGGCGGTGGTCACCAGCTCGTGGGTCTGGGCGTCGAGGACCGGGTCGATGTCGGTGGAGTTCTCCGGCCACAGGATCATGTCGGGGGCCGGGGCCCCGGTGGCGCGCTGATGGGCGACGGCGGCGATGGTCTCCGAGAGGTGGTTGTCGGTCACCGACCGGGCGTATCCCATCGCGTAGGAGCCGGCGGTGCCGTCGACCCCTCCCTGGACGACGGTGACTCTCACATCGCCGCCGGCCGGATCGGGCCGGCGGGTGGTCCACTCCCCCACCCCCGAGGCGATCGACAGCACCCCGACCAGGGTCGCGACGGCGGCGATCCGGGCGCGGCGCGGGGCTCTGGGCGCCGCCCCGAGACTGATGGCGGCGGCCAGCAGCTGGCCCGCCAGGGCGATGAGAAGGCTGGTGCCGGTGGCGCCGATCCAGCGCAGGGTGCCGGCCAGCGGGGTGTCGACGGCGGTCCAGGCCAGCCGCACCCAGCCGAACCCGCCCAGCGGGATGTGGGCCGCCGCCACCTCGGCCGCGGACCACACGCACGCCGCCCACAGCGGAGCAAGCGGCAGCCGGGCGACCATGCGGATGCCCCATCCGGTGAGCATCGCCCAGCAGGCCATGAAGGCGATGAGCACGGGGGCGGCCGGCCAGGCGACCACGTACACCCACCAGATCGTCGTGGTGAACAGGCCCAGACCGTACAGGTACCCGAGTCCGGCGGCGGTCCGTGGGCGCCGGTCGCGTACCAGCACGGTCAGCGCCGCCACCCCGGGGATCACCAGGGGCCACCAGCCGGCCGGGGCCTGTCCCAGCCCGGTGGCCACCCCGGCGGCCACCGCGACCGCGGCCCGTGCCAGGTCCGGGGTCGGGATCCGCCTCACCTGCGGCCCACCAGCGGCAGGCCGTCGAAGAGGGTGTCGAGGACGACGGTGGTCTCGGTGGAGCACTGGCACTCCTTGCGGATCCGGCTGAGCAGCCGGTCGAGGTCGGTCGGCGAGGCCGCCTGCACCCGGGCCAGGTAGGAGGCGCTGCCGGCCACGGAGTGACAGCTGCGGACCTGGGGCATGGCGCGCAGCAGCCCGGGGATCTCCTCGTCGGTCTGCGGATCGGCCGGCGCGATGAAGATGAAGGCCGTCACCGAGGCGTCGACGGCCTCCAGATCCAGGTCCGCGTGATAGCCCTTGATGACCCCCCTGGTCTCCAGCCGGCGGACCCGCTGCTGGGCGGCCGAGGTCGACAGGCCCGTCTCACGGCCCAACTCGGTCCAGGACATCCGTCCGTTGGCCTCCAACAGGGCCAGGATCTGCCTGTCGGTGCTCTCCAGGTCTGTCATCGTTCTCCTGCCGTCATCTCCGATTGCCGTCTCATCCGGTCCAGTTGGAGCCCAGCACGTGGACCGTCGAGCCGGCCAGGAGGTTAGGTGCCAGACCGGCCGCCCGGGTGGGCCGGCCCCGCCCTCCCAGGCTGATGCGCTGCAGCACGTCGACGCCGGCCTCGGCGAACCAGGACTCCAGGTCCGCGACGGTCGAGTAGCGGACGTTGGGGGTGTCGTGCCATTCGAAGGGCAGGTCCTTCGACACCGGCATGTGACCGCTGAGAAGCCTCAGACGGTTGCGCCAGTACCCGAAGTTCGGCATCGAGACGATGAGCAGCCTGCCGATCCTGGCCATGTCGGCCAGCACCCTTCCCGGCCGGGGGACGGCCTGCAGGGTCCTCGACAGCACCACGACGTCGTAGGAGTCGTCGTGGAACTCCCCCAGGTCGGCGTCCAGATCCATCTCCAGGACCGGGACGCCCAGGGCGGCGGCGCGCAGCAGCTCGGAGGTGTCGGAGTCCACCCCGGTGCCCAGGCAGTAGCGCTCGTCCATCAGGCGCCGCAGCAGGACGCCGTCGCCGCAGCCCAGATCCAGGACGCGGGATCCGGTGGGCACCAGGTCCGAGATGATCACCTGGTCGGGGCGCAGCCCTGTCTGACCGCTCACCGGTCGACCTCCCTGGTGCAGATGTGGCCGTCGTGGTGGGGGGCCCGCCTCGAGGCCCTCCCGGTGCGCCGCCCGGCGGGCACCTCGAGGAAGGCGCGCACCAGGTCGTGGTAGGGGTCCAGCTTCATGAGGAAGGAGTCGTGGCCCCAGGAGGAGGCGATGGTGAAGAAGCTCACCGGCAGCCCGGCCCCCTCCAGGTGGCGGACGATCCGGCGGGAGTGGGCCGGGGAGAAGCGCCAGTCGGTGTCGAAGCACACGACCAGGTAGTTCACCGGGTCGGCGACCACCAGGTCCGTGGCGCCGGTGGTGCCGAAGGGGTCGAAGTAGTCCATCACGCGGGTGAGATAGATGTAGCTGAGCGGGTCGAAGCGGGTGAGGAAGGTCTCCCCCTGGTGGTCCAGGTAGCTCTCCACCGCGAAGTCGACGCCGAATCCGCGGCGCGGCTCGCCGAACTGGTGGGTGCGGCCGAACTTCTCGGCGAAGGCGTCCTCCGACAGGTAGGTGATGTGGGCCAGCATCCGGGCGATCGACAACCCCGTGTCGGGACGGCGATCGGCGTCCAGGTAGTGCCCGTCGTCGAAGTCGCGATCGCGCACGATGGCCTCGCGGCCCACCGCCGAGAACGCGATGTTCTGGGCGGTGAGTCTGCTGGAGGCGGCGACGATCACCGCGTTGTCGAGGGTGTCGGGGTGGGTCAGCGACCAGTCGAGGGCCTGCATCCCGCCCATCGACCCGCCCACCACGGCATGGAACTTCTCGATGCCCAGATGGGCGGCCAGCCGCAGATGCACCTCCACGAAGTCGTGCATGTCGATCTGCGGGAAGGCGGTGCCCCACACCTGCCCGGTGGCCGGGTTCATCGACGTGGGCCCGGTGGTCCCCGAACAGCCGCCCAGCAGGTTGGAGGACACCACGAACCACTGGTCGGTGTCGATGGCGCGCCCGGGCCCGATGATGTTGTCCCACCAGCCCGGCTTCGTCTCCCCGTCGTGGATGCCGGCGGCATGGGCGTCCCCGGTGAGGGCGTGGCAGATGTACACGGCATTGTCGCGCTCGGGCGACAGGGATCCGTAGGTCTCGTAGGCCACCTCGACATGGTCGAGGTGGTCCCCGGAGACGAGCTGGAGGGGATGGTCGGGATCGGCGACGGTGGCGAGACGGGTCTCGACCCGGCCGACACCGGGCCCGAGGGGTTCGGTTCGTGAAGCTGACTGGCGTGTCATCGGGACTGATTCTGCCACCAGTGCCGTTGAGCCTCAGCCGCGCGAGACCGCCAGGGCCTGCTCCAGGTCGGCGATGAGATCGGAGACGTCCTCGATGCCCACCGACAGGCGCACCATCTCGGGCCGCACGCCGGCCGCCTCCAGTTCCGGCTCGGTGAGCTGGGAATGGGTGGTCGAGGCGTTGTGGATCGCCAGCGACTTGGCGTCACCGATATTGGCCAGGTGGCTGAACAGCTTCAGCGACTCGATGAACCGGGTGCCGGCCTCCCTGCCGGCCCGCAGGCCGAAGGTGAGGATGCCGGAGCAGCCGCGGGGCAGGATCCGGGCGGACACCTCCCGGTAAGGGCTGGACTCCAGCCCGGGGTACTGCACCCAGGCGACATCGGGGTGGGCCTCCAGGTACCGGGCGATCTCCAGGGCGTTGCCGCTGTGGCGCTCCATCCGCAGGTGGAGGGTCTCCAGGCCCTGGAGGAAGAGCCAGGAGTTGAACGGGGAGATCGATGCGCCGATATTGCGCAGCAGCACGGTGCGGGCGCGGGTGATGTAGGCGGCGGCCCCGGCGGCCTCGGTCCACACCACCTCGTGGTAGGCGTGGTCGGGGCCGGTGAGTGCGGGGAACCGCTCGGCGTGGGCGGCCCAGTCGAAGCGGCCTCCGTCCACGATGACCCCGCCGATCGCGGTGCCGTGGCCGCCGATGTACTTGGTCGCGGAGTGGACGACGATGTCGGCGCCGTGCTCGAAGGGCCGGCACAGGTAGGGGCTGGGGATGGTGTTGTCGATGATCAGCGGCAGTCCCAGAGCGTGGGAGGCCTCGGCCCAGGCGTCCAGATCGACGACATTGACGCCCGGGTTGCCGATCGTCTCCCCGTAGACCAGCCGGGTCCGGTCGGTGACCGCGGCGGCCAGGGCGCCCGGGTCGTCGGGATCGACGAAGGTGACGTGGATGTCGTACTGGGACAGGGTGTGGGCGAACAGCGCGAAGGAGCCGCCGTAGAGGGTGGACAGGGCCACGATGTGATCGCCGGCGAAGCACAGGTTGAGCACGGCGTAGGTGATGGCCGACATCCCCGAGGCCACCGCCAGCGATCCGACGCCTCCCTCGAGGGCCGTGATCCGGGCCTCGAAGGCGTCCTCGGTGGGATTCATCATGCGGGCGTAGATGTTGCCGGGCTTGCGCAGGGCGAACAGATCGGCGGCCTCCTCGGTCGAGTCGAAGGTGTAGGCCGCGGTCTGGTAGATCGGCACCGCGCGGGCATGGGTGGTGGGATCCGAGGTCTCCTGGCCGGCGTGGACCGCGAGGGTGTCGAAATGCTGAGGCATCGTGAGGCTCTTCCGTGGGGGCTGGGTGCGGGAGCAACGGTAGTGGCCTCCCGGCCCGCTGAACAGGCCCAGGACCGCTAGCGTTGGGCCATGCGTCTCATCAGCATCGACGAGCTGGACCGGGCCGTCTCCACCCTGCCCGAGGCCCCCCGGATCGTCTCCCCCGGCGGCGGCGCCTCCCCACTGGAGCTGCTGGGGGCCCTGGACGCCCGGCTGGAGCGGTGGAGCCTGTTCTGCGTCAACGCTCCGGAGGGGGTCCCGGCCCGCGACGGGGTGACCCACGAGACGGTCTTCCTCGGGCCGGGTTCCCGGGCCGCCGGGCAGGTGCGGTACTTCCCGGTGCCGTTGAGCACCGCAGCCCTGCTGTTCGCCACCAGCTGCCCGCCCGACATGGTGGTGCTGCACACCACCACTCCGCGCAACCACGTGGTCTCGATGGGCGTCGAGGTGCAGCTGCTGGTCTCGGCCGTCGAGTACGCCAAGCGGCGGGGGGTGCCGATCATCGCCCAGATCAATCCCCGGATGCCCTTCACCCGTGGCGACGCTGTTCTGGCCGACGACGTCATCGACTACGCCGTGGAGGTGGACGCACCGCTCATCCCGGTGCCCCCGGTCGATCTGGACGAGGAGGTGATGAGCATCGGCGAACTCGTCGCCTCCCGGGTCGCCGACGGCTCCACCATCCAGATCGGCATCGGCAAGATCCCCGACGCCGCCGCCCACAGCCTGCACGCGCGGCGCAACCTGAGAATCTGGACCGGCATGATCACCGACGCCGCGATGCACCTGGACCGTGCCGGGGCGCTGGTGGCCCGCCGGCAGATGACCGGATCCGCGGTGCTGGGCAGCGAGGAACTCTACGCCTGGGCCGACGACAACCCGCGGGTCAGACTGCTGCGCTGCGAGAAGACCAACAACCCGGCCTCCATCTCGGCGCTGCCGGCCTTCGTGAGCATCCACAGCGCACTGCAGGTCGACCTTTTCGGCCAGGTGAACGCGTCGCGGTTCGGCGACCGGATCTACTCGGGAACGGCCGGGTCCACCGACTTCCAGGCCGGGGCGATGCACTCGAGCGGAGGCCAGTCCCTGGTGGCGCTGCGCAGCCGCCACCGCGAGACGTCGACGATCATCGGCCAGCTGGCGGGTCCGGCAACCTATTCGCAGCCCACCGCGGTGATCACCGAGAACGGCGTCGCCGAGCTGCTGTACCACCACGAGGCCGAGCAGGCCGAACGGCTCATCGAGCGCGCGGCCCACCCCGATGCCCGCGAGGAGCTGCGCGCCCAGGCCCGCCGGCACGGCCTGCTGTGACTCAGAACTCCTCGTAGACCGCCGGATCCTGATCCGCCAGACGTCCGTCGGGGCGGCCCAGGGCGGTGACGGCGTCGATCTCCGCGCTCGTCAGCACCAGCTCGGTCGCCGCCAGATTCTCGACCTGCCGGGACGGGGTCGCCGCCTTCGGCAGCGGCAGGGCCCCTCGGCCCATGTGCCAGGCCAGCACCACCTGCGCCGCGGTGGCGTCGTGGGCGGCCGCGATCTCGGCGATCACAGGCTGTGACAACACGTCATTGCCCCGCCCGAGGGGGCTCCACGCCTCGGTGATGATGCCGTGCTCGGCGTCGTAGGTCAGGGCCTCGGCCTGCGGGAAATACGGGTGCAGCTCGATCTGGTTGACGTCGGGCAGCACACCGGTCTCGGCCTCCAGTCTCTCCAGGTGCTCGGGCAGGAAGTTGCACACCCCGATCGCCGTGAGCAGACCGCGCTCCCGGGCCTCGATGAGGGCCTGCCAGGCCTCGACGTAGAGGCCGACCTTCGGGTTGGGCCAGTGGATGAGGTAGAGGTCGATGGCATCCAGCCCGGTGCGGTAGACGCTCTCCTCGACGGTACGCAGGGCCTCGTCGTGGCGGTGGTGGCGTCCGGGCAGCTTCGAGGTGACGATGATGTCCCCGCGATCGTGGCCGCTGGTGCGCACCGCGTGCCCCACGGTGCCCTCGTTCTCGTAGTTGAAGGCCGAGTCGAGCAGCGTGTAGCCGTTGTCGATGGCGGCGTGGAGGGCCTGGACGCCGGCCGAGCCGTTGAGCTTGTAGGTGCCGAACCCGATGGCGGGCAGCACGAGGCCGGAGTGGGAGGTGAGGGTGGTACGTGACATATCGGATCCTTCTGGTGATGTGGATGCGCGGTCAGGATCCATCCTCGTCGCCGGTGCCGTTGGTGTCGAGCAGCCGGGTGACGGTGGTGATGACGCCGTGCTCGGTGTTGGCGGGGGCGAGGAAGCGGGCGCGCGCAATGAGGTCGGGGTGGGCGTTGGCCATCGCGAAGGACAGGCCGGCGTGGTCGAACATGTCCAGGTCGTTGAGGTAGTCGCCGAAGACCGCCGTCTGGCAGGCCCCGATGCCCAGCTCGTGCTGGATGGCAGCCAGGGCCCGGCCCTTGGTGGCGTCGGCATTGCTGACGTCGAGCCAGTGGGCGGTGGAGAGGACGATCCTGTGGCCCTCGGCCGCCGCGACCAGGGCGGGGTAGGTTCCGGCCTCGGCCTGGTCGAAGTCGTAGACCGCGATCTTGATGATGTCCTCGTCGACCCCCAGGAGGTCGTCGACCACCTCGTTGCTGCGGTAGTACGGCGCGACGATCTCGCGGAAGGGCTCGTCGGGCCGCTCGATGTAGGCGGTCCGGGTGCCGCACAGCACGGTGCCGATGTCGCGCCCGGCCCGGGCCAGACCGCGGAGCAGCGCCACCGTTCGGGCGACGTAGCCGGGGTCGATCACCGAGGCGCTGAGGGCCTCGCCGTCGCGCACCACGAAGGTCCCGTTCTCGGCGATGAACGGCATGCCGGGTCGGGCGCCGAACATCTGTGCGAGGGTGGCGTACTGGCGTCCGCTGGCCGGGGCGAAGAGGATTCCGCGGCGCTCCATCCGCTCCAGCAGAGGCCACAGGGTCTCCGGGATCGCGCCCCGCCCGTCCAGCAGGGTGCCGTCCATGTCGGTCACCACCAGCCGCAGGTCTGCGGCCTCCGGGGACGCGAGATCCTGGCATGTCGCGGTCTGCTGCGGTTGTGCGGTCACGGTGCCGTACGCTCCTCGTCTCCTGCGGCCGGGACGGTCCCGGCCCTCAGTCCCCCGCCGACGCGCCGACCTTCCGGTGCGCCCGGGGGCCGACACTACCGCCGCCTGCCCGGCGCCGATCACCGCGGGCATCGCCCCCGTGGTGCCGACGATCATGACGGCCGTGCTCTCCCGCAGCAGGTTGTCCTCCATGATGACGTCGGCGGACTCGACGGCGACCGCCGAACCCTTGGCGCCCATCGCGATGCCGAGCCGCGAGCCGACCTGCTCGGCAGTGGCCCGTCCGTCCCCGGTCAGCATCATGATGCGGCCGATCCCCAGCTGCCCGAGCCGTTCCAGCGAATCGGAGTCGCGCACGATGATGCCGACCTTCGCGGCCCGGTTCATGCACGCCATGAAGGCCACCGAGGCGGCGATGATGAGGGGGCAGGGGGTCGTCACCACCAGGACCTCCGCGAACCGACCGGGGTCGCCGGAGAGGATCCAGGCGATGGCGACGATGGCCAGCAGGTCGACCTCGTAGCTGCCGCGTCGCAGTTCGGCGATCATCCCGACGACCAGACGGGCGGCCAGGACCAGGCAGACCGCCGAGATCAGCCACCGGGCGGCCCCGGGGGTCCGGCCCTCGAATCACCTTGTGGTAGTCGTGGGAGCCGTGCCGAAGACCCGTATGCCCTCCCGTGTCCGACGTCGCCTCCCCAGCCTGTCCCGGGGGCCGGTGACGGCGGCGCTGGTCTTCCTGGTGGCGCTCAATCTGCGGCCGGCCCTCACGGCGGTCGGCCCGGTGCTGCCGCGCATCGGCGCAGAACTGCGGCTCGGCGAGGGTGCTCAGGGACTCATCGGTTCGCTTCCCCTGCTGGCCTTCGCCGCCGTCTCCCCGCTCGTCCATCGGATCGCCGCGCGGCTGGGCGCCGATCGTACCGTGCTGATCGCGCTGGTGCTGCTGGCGGCCGGGATCGTGGTGCGATCGGCCACGGGCACCCCCGGGCTGTGGGCCGGGACGGTCGTGGTGGGCTCTGCGATAGCGATCGGCAACGTCCTGGTGCCGGTCCTCGTGCGCCGCGACTATTCCGGCCGCGTGTCGGCGGCCACCGGCGTCTACTCGGCCTGTATCACCCTGGCCGCAGCCCTCGCCTCTGCGGCGGCGGTGCCCCTGGCCGACGCGCTCGGGTGGCGTGCCGCGCTGGGGATCTGGGCCCTGCCGGCCGGGGCCGTCGCAGTGGTGTGGATCTCGCGGTGTTCCGGTGCGCCGGTCGACAGGAGCCGCGAGGCGGGCGACGGGACTGCGGGCGACGCGCCGGCGGTGGTCGGATCATTGTGGAGACGCCGCCAGACCTGGCTGGTGACGGCATTCATGGGGCTTCAGTCGACCTCCTTCTACACCACCGTCACCTGGCTGCCGACCATTGAGGCTGCCTCGGGGCAGACGCCGGCCGCGGCGGGGATGCACCTCTTCGTGTTCCAGTGCGTGGGGATCGCCTCGGGGCTGGCGATCCCCAGTCTCATGAGGAACCCGTCCTCCCAGGTCGGGGCGGCGCTGGCCGCCAGCCTGCCCCTGTTCATCGGTCTCCTAGGGCTTCTGACGGCACCCGGGGCGGCAGTGGTGTGGGTCGCGGTCGCGGGCCTGGGCAGCGGCGCGTCCCTGGTCGTCGCACTGTCGTTGATCGGTATGCGCGGGCGCAGCACGGCCGAGACCGCGCGGCTGTCGGGGGCGGCCCAGTCGGCGGGCTACCTGATGGCCGCCCTCGGGCCCGTGCTGATCGGCCGACTGGCCGGGGAGACGGGTGGATGGACAGTCCCGCTGGCCGTGATGGCGGCCCTCGCCCTGGCCCAGTCGGTGGTGGCGGTGCCGGCCGGGCGCCCGTGAGGCCGGTGTCAGAGCGC